>NZ_VMNX01000044.1 GCF_009377235.1 Streptomyces acidicola | reverse complement strand
CCAGGACGAGGAACTCTCCGTCCTCGATGTGGATGTCGAGCGCGTCTACGGCGGGCTTCTCGGTGCCCGGGTAGATCCGGGTCGCCTTGTCGAACGAGACAGTGGCCATGGGTCGCAGGCCCCCTTCTACCGGCAGGAACGTGCCGGACGATCCGTTGTGGAAGGTGGTGCCACTACGGGTGATTCCGTCGTGGTTGGTCCACGTGGGTGGACTGGATCAGGACGGTACCTGGCGTTCACCTGGTCTGTCAGTAGTCCGGTGGCTGTGAACTTCGGGGGAATTTTCGACGGGGCAGAGCCACGCACTTTTGGCCTTGACTGAGGCTTCCCGCTTCAGCGCCCACTGCCGACCACGCACAACCCTGAAGAGCTGTGCCTGACCGGTCTCACACGGACTCCACAGGCATTCCGGCCGACGGCCCGTCGGTCCGTACCGCACCGGCCGCTCCTACGCGGCCAGCAGACACTCCTCCAGCTCCGACGCCTTGATCACCGTCGGCGCCTTCTTCTCCGGCGGCAGTCCGGCCGCCACCAGCCAGTACAGCCGCATCCCCTCGTCGCGGAGATTCACGGCGGCGTTCACGTCGCGATCATGGACCACACCGCACTCGGCGCACGTCCACTCCCGAACCGAGACGTCCATCTTCGGCCCCTTGGCGTGACAGGCCGAGCACCGCCGGGTCGAGGGGAAGAAACGGTCGACGATCACCAGCGTCCGGCCGTACCAGTCGCACTTGTACCGAAGCTGCCGTAGCAACTCGCCCCACGCGGCATCGAAGATCGCCTCGTTCAGCTTCGCCTTCCGGCGCCTCCCCTTGCCGCGCGCCGCACGGAGCAGGGTCACGATGGACAGGTCCTCCACCACAAGCACTTGGTTCTCGCGCACCAGGCGGGTCGTGAACTGGTCCAGCATGTCCCTGCGTACGTCGCTGATGAGCGCGTAGAGGCGTGCGATCTTCTGTCTGACCTTCTGCCGGTTCTTCGATCCCCTCACCTTCTTGTGCAGCTCCCGCTGCAACCGCGCCAGCTTCTCCGCGTACCGCTTCAACAACCGCGGATGATCAAGCTTCGTCCCGTCGTCCAGCGTCACGAGCGACGCCAGACCCAGATCCAGCCCCACCGCCTTCGGCGCCCGCGAATCCGGCTCGAACGCGGCAGGCAACAGCGCTATGCGCTCCTCCACCAGCGTCGATACGAAGTACCGGCCGGCTCGATCCCGCGTCACCGACAACCGAACCGGGACCGTCCCGGCAGGCAGCGCCCTCGACCAGCGGACGTCCAGCGGACGCGCCTGCTTGGCCAGCGTGATCAGCCCCGTACCCGGCCGCTCCAGATCCTCGACCCACTTGAAACCCGTACGCACATACGTCGCCGTGTCCCGGGACCGCCCCTTCTTCTTCCGCTTCGGATACCTCGCCTCCCCCTTGAAGAACCGACCGTACGCCTGGTCGAGATGCCGCAACGACTGCTGCAGAACCGTCGACGACACCTCTCCCAGCCACGCCGTCTCCTCTGCCCGCTTCCAACCGGTCAGCGATCGGCATGTCTCCGCGAAGCCCACCTTCACGTGGTGCTGCTCCCAGGCCTTGGAACGCAGAGTCAGCCCTTCGTTGTAGACCCACCGACAGGCACCGAACGTCCGCCCCAGCTGCTCGGCCTGCTCCTCCGTCGGGTAGAAGCGGAACCGGTACAGACGGTGGAGGGTGTCGGGTTCCTTGACGTGCCCCTTCAGTGGAGTCGCCTTGCGTGTGTGGTGCTTGCGGCGGTTGCCGATGCCGAGCGCCTCGCGCTTGATGCGCTCGGCCTCCTCGCCCTTCACCGCTTTCGGCTTCGCCTTCTCCGCAGACTCCCCCATGATCCCTCCCCGACGATCCGATCTTCGGAACAGCACGTCAGACCGATCAACGAACGGGTGCACGGATGGTTACGCACAGTTTTTGGATCTCTTGAGCGGCGAACTTCGTGGCTTGGGGAAACGGGCTCTGTGTACAGTAGAGCCGCCTTCGCGTGCGGCGTTGTGGCGCGCGGTGCCTCCTTAGCTCAGTCCGGCCCAGAGCGGATCACTTGTAATGATCAGGTCGTCGGTTCGAATCCGACAGGGGGCTCCAACAGAGGGACAACCCGCCGTGAGCGGCGTGATCTCGTGGTTTCGGCCATGGTCGAGGTTCCGTGGCGGGCTGGTGCTGGTCGAGGGCAGATTCCGGCCCGGCTCGTCACAACGCGCACAGCACCGTCAGGCCGACGTTCCGGGTGCCGCTGCGAACAACAGGCGGACAACAATTGAGCAATCCGCCGTTGGTTGGCTGCTTTCGGGAGGGCTCGTAACGCCGGGCCGTCCGCCAGGACGATGCCTGGCTGCACGACATCCGCAGCCTCAGGCGGCCGGGCGAGTGCCTCGTCCCGCGTAGCGGCGGGTGCCGGTGTCCGCGTCTGCCTGGCGGCAGTTCCGGTGGTTCTGTGACCGTCCACTCGCGTATCTCGCATGCCCCCATGCGTGTGGTGAGGCCCTGCTTATGCGGTGCCGCCCAGGAGGGGCCCACCAGGTGAACTCACGTCTCGGACACGCGATGCGCTTCGGCGTGCTCGGCCCTGTCGAGGTGCTGCGCGGCGACACCTCGCTCGATCTGGGGCCCCGGCAGCGCCGGGTGCTGCTCGTGCGCCTGCTCATCGAGGACGGCCGCCCCGTCTCACTGGACAGTCTCTGTCGCGATCTGTGGCCGTCGGACCAGCCGGCGAGCGCGGTCTCCTCGGTGCGTGCCCACATCAGCCGACTGCGCGCGGTCCTCGATCCGGTACGGCAGGGCCGGTCCACCCTGCTGGCCAACGGCCCGGCCGGCCAAACCCTGAAGGTGCCTCGCGAAGCACGGGACACGGCACTCTTCGAGGACTCAGTGGGCAGGGCGCGTGCGGCGCTGAGGGCGGGTCAGCTTTCCGTTGCCCGGCAGGAGATCGACGTGGCGCTGGGGCTGTGGCGCGGCGAGCCTCTGGCCGAGGTTGCCGAGCACGCCTTCACGATGCGCGAGAGCGTGCGGCTCGGCGCCGCCCACCAGGACGCCAAGGAGTTGCAGACTGCGATCCTGATCCAGCTCGGAGAGGCGGAGCAGGCGATCGACGTCGCCGAGAGCCTTATCCTCACGGCCCCGCTCCGTGAGACGTGCTGGGCGCTGCTGATGCGTGCGCTGTACGCGACGGGACGGTCGGCCGAGGCCCTCCGGCAGTACGAGCGGTTTCGCGAGATGCTGGCCACGGAGCTCGGTCTGGACCCCAGCCCCGGGTTGAGGGACCTTCAGACCGCGATCCTGCGGCACGACGCTGTTGTGCTCGGCACGCCTCGCCCCTCCGACCCGGCTGTGTTTGGGTCCGTCGCGTCTGTGTCCGTTGCGTCTGTGTCCCTCGCTTCTCCTGCCGCGGTCCCCGGCCCTGCCTCTTCCCGCAGTCTTGCCGTCACGCCCTTCGTGGGCCGGGGCGGGGAGATGGCGCAGCTCACCGCTTTGCTGTCGGACGCGGCGGTGGGGTGCTCCCCGTGGGCCGTGGTCACTGGGGAGCGGGGTTCCGGGAAGACCCGGCTGCTGGAGGAGCTGTCCGTCCGCGCCGCGGCGGCCGGGTTCACCGTGGCCCGGACCAGGGCCGGCCAGGCGCTCGGCGGGAACCGCGGGATCTCCCGGACCGGCCCGGTCTTCCAGCTCCTGGACGCGCTGCGGCAGGACGGGTCCGACTCCAGTCGGGACGACGTCGCGCAGAAGGAGCCGCTCGGCACGCTGGTCCGTGAGCTCACGCAGGAACCGACGCTGTGCGTCATCGACGACCTGGACCAGGCCCGGCCGGGCTTCCACAGCCTGCTGCGGCAGCTCCTTGAACTCGTACCCGCCGGCGCCGGCGCCGTCTTCCCAGTCGTCCCGTGTGCCGTCGGGTTCGCCCCGTAGCTCCACCACATCGCCGCCGGCTGTGCGGCGATGGCCGTAACAGTTCGCCATGTCCGGCGAGAAGCCGAGCGCGGGCTGCGCGCCGTCCGCCGTGCCCCAGGACAGGTGCTCCGGCGTCACGCCCGCGCTGTCGGACACGTGCACCAGCAACCGTGATCCCGGCAACCACTCCGAGGAGTCCCACGCGCGCCACCACATACGAAACGCGAACACGGACGCATCGTCCGACACCTGCCGCACCTGTCCTCCTCAGCGACCACGGCGCGGGAGACGTATGCCCGACGCCGTCCAATGGAGCGGCCGTAGCCGCCTGTTCACCCCCCGCCTCTCCACTCGCGCCGCGCCACATCCAGGGACAACTGCCGCGGCAGGCACCTGGCGGACGCCTGGGAGGGCCGTCGATTCCGCAGGTCAGGGCGCGCTTCTCAGGTGTGGCGGCCAGGGGTTGAGCCCGGTGCGGGGAGCGCGGCGTACTGCTCGTGCCAGGTTTCCCTGTGCTTAAGGGAGGGAGGGCCGCACGACGGCTGCGTACCAGCCGTGCATGGCAGCATCAGGGCATCGAGCTTGTGGACGACCGTATTCGCGATGGGGTGCGTATGCCTCAGCAAACACTTCAGCAGGCACCTACCGGCACCGTACGTGTGGCGATCAACGCACCCGACTACCTCACCCGCGCCGGACTGGTCAGCTGTCTCCAGCACGACCGTCGTCTCAGCGAAGTGCGGCCGGGGGAGCACCAGAAGGCCGACACCGTCGTGGTGGCCGTGGACGTCGCCGACGGGTCCACGCTGGATCTGCTGGCCGGCCTCCGCGAGGGGTCCCGCGGTCGCTTCGTGATGGTGGTCGGGAGGCAGTGGCGGGCCGATGTCTCCGCGGCGGTCGGCCGGGGGGTCCGTGCGGTGCTGTGGCGCAACTCCTTGACACCGGAGGCCTTCGTGGGCGCCCTGCTCACCGTCGCGGCCGGCGGTACGAGCCTTCCGCCCGCCCTCCGGTCCACACTGGTGGAACATGTCCGGTCCACCCGGAGGGACGTCCTCCCCGCGCGACCTCCGAGTGCGTCCGGAGTGAGCCCTCGTGAGCTGGACGTGCTCCGCCTGATCGCCGAGGGCGAGGAACTCTCGGCGATCGCGGTGAAGCTCTCGTACTCCGAACGCACCATCAAGTACATCCTCTACGGCGTGATGAACCGCTTACAGCTGCGCAATCGTCCGCATGCCGTCTCCTATGCGATACGCGCCGGTCTCATCTGATGCCGTCCCGGGCCAATGGGGCGAGGGGATCAGCCGCCGGACCTGGTGTCCGTGCCCGCCGGGTCCCCGGGCAGCAGCCCGAGCCGTGCCAGGTTCCCGTCCAGCCAGGCCGCGGCAAGCTCCGCCCGCGAGCGGCAGCCGGTGCGCTGGAACAGCCGCGTCAGGCGTTGCTCCACGGTCTTCTCGCTGCAGGCGAGTCCCACGGCGATCTGCCGGTTGGTCGCGCCGTCGCTCACCATGCGTACCAGCCTGACGTCCTGTTCGTTCAGGTCCTCCCTGGCGGGACGGAGCCTCGGCATGGCGATGTCTCTCCGCTGTGCGGCACGCATGAGCTCGGTGCGGAAGGGGCGCCCGATTCCGAGCCTGTGCATCTCGCGTGCCGCCTCGTTCAGCCACGGCCGGGGATCGTCGGCGGTGTCCGTCAGGCACTGGCAGCAGTACACGCTCAGGTGAACGTCGCCCCGGCGCTTCAGCAACAGGTAGGCGGTCAGTGCGCTGTCCGCGTCGCGGTGCGCCGTGCCCCGTCCGATGAGCACCGCCTCATGGGTCATGGGGGAGGCCACCTCGTCGTGCAGCGCCTCCAGTTCCTCCAGAGCCTGACGCACCGTCTGTGGTGCGTTCTCCTGGGCGGCGAACCACAGGATCCGCAGCAGCACCCGCTCCACACCGGCGAGCAGGCCGGCCTTCCGCGCCTGTCGTACGTCGTGCCACGCCCCCTCCAGCGCCTCCTCCGTCCGGCCCGACCAGTAGCGGGCGCCCAGCCGTGCCCGTGCCACCAGAGGATGGGTGACGGTGTCGGGTATCCGCTCCAGCCAGGCGCGGGCGCGTACGACGTCCCCGCGCATGCAGTGGATTTCCGCGGCCAGCGCCCGCGCCGGCTGGGCGGCGCCCGCCGTACCGTCGGACCGGCTCCGCACCTCGATGTGACGGGCGGCTGCCAGTGCGGCGTCCCAGTCCCCCGTCAGATAGTCACGCACCATGGCCCGGTACCGGGTGGCGACACTGTCCCCGGCCGCGCCCCTGGCCGTGACGTACCGGTCACCGAGGACGGCGGCGAGAGCGCCGGCCAGGTCTCCGTAGGCGGCGGCGTCGCGCAGCCGGTCCAGGGCGGGTTCGTTCGTCGCGTCGGGTGGCAGGTTCCGCCGTGCCGCCTGCAGTTCGGCATGGCTGCCCACCGCGGCGGTCACCAGGCGTAACTCGGCGGGTGAGGGCAAGGGGCCGGAGCGGTGCCCTGGAGCGGTCGCGTCGGCCCACTCGTCGACGGCGACCGACTCCGGGGCGGGGTGCGCGGCCGATCCCGGTGGGTGTGCGGCCGATTCTGGCGGGTGTGCGGCCGATTCCGGTGGGGACGTGACCGGTCCGATGCCGTAGAGACCGGCTACTGCCGCCAGTCCGGCCGCCGCGGGCAGCCGTTCCAGTGCCTCGCGGTAGCGGGGGTCGGCGTCGTCGGCGTACGGGGAACGGTGTTCGTGAAGTGCCGCCAGAACCCATGCGCCGGCGACGGTTTCCAGGCCGTCGGTGTTCTGGGCCTTCCGGGTGTTCTCGGCGTCCGGCACGTCCGCCGCGTCCAGCGCGTCCACCGCATCCAGGCAGGCGAGCAGCGGCTCTCCGATCGCCAGGAGGCCGGAGTGGTCGCCGTGCCGCAGGCTCAGGCTGCTCGCCTCGTGGAGCACGCCCGGCGTCCGCTCGTCCTGCGGCGCCAGCCGGCGAAGCGCCGAGGAGTAGGCGCGGACCGACAGGGGCCAGTCGGCCCGGGCGTCCTCGCGGGCCGCGGCCAGCAGCAGCGGCACCGCGAGCCCGTCGTCCAGCCGCCGGCCGGCGGCGGCGACCTGATCGGCCAGCCAGGGGTAACCGCTGCCCGCGGCCTTGGCACCCAGCCGGTCCGTCACCGGGGTGACGAGCCGCGCGTACACCCCCCGCACGTCGCGCCGGGTGGGCAGTGTCCGCAGGGCCGCCCCGAGCGCCGGGACGGCGAACGACAGGCGTCCGTCGTGGTCCGCGGCCGTCAGTACCCGGTCCGCGACCAGCCGGTCCAGCTTGCGCTCGGCGGCCCGGACGTCGGCCGGCGGCTGCAGCCTGAGCACGTCTTCGAACCGTATGTCGGCCTGGTCGGTCACATGGGCGAAGACGATCGCCGCCTCGACGATCTCCGGGTCCGGAGGGGCGTCGGGCCAGGCGATCCGGACCAGTTCGGCCGGCTCCGTGGTCAACCGCAGCCGCCTCTCCGGAACCGTCAGGCACAACTGGCCGTCGAGTTCCAGCAGGTCGTGCTCATCGAGGGAGTCGAGCACCGACAGCACTGCCCGGGGATTGCCCTCCAGTGGGCCCAGCCCACGCGACACGGCGTCCGCCAGGCCGGGTTCGGCGGGGTGGCCGAACCGTCCGGCGATGTGCGTGGTGACGAGCGCGGCGATGTCGGCCGGCTGCAAGGGCGGGAGTACGAGCACTTGGTCGGCCGCGGCCGTCAGTTGCGAGCGGGCGGCGTCCGCCGCGTACCCCGGCCGGCCGGTCATCACCACCGGTACGCCCCGTGGGCGGAACATACGCAGCAGCAGCCCGACATCCTCGGCGATGCGCCGCGGCATGCGCTCGACGCCGTCGACGAGCAGCGCGAAGGGGGACTGGCGGGCCGCCTCCGTCAGTGCCTCGCCGATGGTGGCCGGTCCGGACAGCGGGGCCTCCGCGCCGTCCCGTTCGGTGGCACGCAGCTGTGCTCGGCGGGCAGCGGTGAGACGCAGCGGGCCGCTGTCGGGGTTCTTGACGGCCAGGCCGCGGCCCGCCCCGGCGGCGAGAATCACGTCAGCGGTGTCCTCGGCGCCTTCCCAGCCGAGCCGCAGAACCCTGGTGCCCTCCTGGACCGCCCTACGCCGCGCCTGCTCCACTACAGCGGTCTTGCCCGTCCCGGCGCCGGCGGTGACCAGCAGGACACGCGCCGAGGCACCGGTGGCGGACAGGGTCTCCACCACTGTGCGGACTTCGCCGTCCCTGCCGATGACAGGTCCATGGGGCTGCTGCACGACGACTCCTTGCTCGCCTCGTTCCCTCCTCCGGCTGTGAGACGGCTCTCCGCGCGTCCCCGTTCACCCTGGATGCGAACGGCCTTCCCACAACAGGGAGTTCGCGTCCGAACGCGTCGGCGTTCACCTCATGGCGACGGCGGTCATAATGTCAGCGCACCAAGGGAGTCCCAGGTGCGGGGGCAGCCGGAGACGGCCGTGCTCACCGCCCGCCGGGGCACGTCATCGAAAAGGACGCACTGCACAGTGGCTGCGCGGTCGGGCAACACCGAACTGGTCCGCGGTGGTACGGCCGCACGTGTGGACCGGACCAACGACTCCCTGCTCGGCCGCGGGCGCGAGTCGGACGAGATCCGTGGCTTACTGAGCGACCCCGACGGCCCGCGTCTGGTGCTCGTGCGGGGCGAACGGGGAGTGGGGCGCAGTACGTTCGTCCAGTCCGTCGGTGAGCGGCTGCGCGAGCAGGGGACCACCGTGCTTGCCGTGGCGTGTGTTCCGGCCGACGGTGAACGGCCGCTGCTGCTGGCGCTGCGGCTGGTCATGGCGCTGGAGGAGCACCGGGCCGCCGCGGAACGGCAACGGTCGGCGGGACAACAGGCCGCGCGGGCGCTGGCCGCCGCCGACAAGCGCGATCAGGTGGCGATGGACGAGTTGCTGCGCGCGGCGCTCGACTGGTCCGGGCCCGCTGACCGGTCCGGGCCTGTTGACCGGTCCGGGCCCGTGGTCGTGCTGGTCGACGACGCCCAGCACGCCGATCCCGCATCCCTGTCCGTGCTCCGTGGGATCGACTTCCCGCGGCTCGCGCCCGACGTCCGGCTGGTGGTGTCGTCGGCGCGGCATGTCGTGGAGGACGGGGCGCCGGGCCGCGACGGTCCGGACGGGGCCGTGGAACGGCTGGCCGGCGTCGAAGGGTCCCGTACGGTGGTGCTGCGCCGCCTGGGACCGGAGGACACCACCGCGCTGGTGGCGCGGCGGTTGCAGGCGACGCCCGACGCCGCCCTGGCCCGGCTGGTGCACGAGCTCACCCGTGGGGTCCCGGGGGCGGTCGACGCTCTGCTCACCGGCTGGACACGGCGGGGCGAGATCCGGGTCGCCGACGGCCATGCCTTCGTGGGCGCGCGGACGCCGATCCCGGTGCTGCCGGACGGCGACCGGTTCGTCACGGCTCTGGACGCGCTGGGCGAGCCGTGCCGCGCGGTGGCCGCGGCGCTGAGCATTCTGTGGCCGCTGGGCCGACCGGCCCTGGAACTGATCGCGGAGTGGACCGAGTTGGGCGCCGACGCTGTCGGCGACGGCGTCCGCGGTCTGGTCGAGGTGGGGATCGTCGACGAACTGCCAGGGCCTGTTGCGGGAGTTTCGCAACTGCCCCTGGGCCCGGACGGCTCCGCCGTACGGGGCTGGACGTTCCGCCTTCCGCTGACGGCACACACCGTCCGGGAACGGCTGACGCCGATGGAACGCAGACGGCTGTCCGCCATCGCGGTCGAGGTGCTCTGGGCGCATACGGACGCGGAGCATACGGACGCGGAGCATACGGACGCCGAGCATACGGACGCCGAGCACGCCGGGCAGACGACGGGTCCGGCGGCGGCCGTGCTCGACGAGGCGGACGCGCGGACGTACCTCGCGGACCGGATCGTGGACATGGGCACCCTGGTCGACCGTGAACGCGCGGTGGCCGAGTTGATGGCGGCCGCCGAGCGGGTGCGGCCCGGTACGGAGGGCCGGGGCACGCTCCGGTGGTTCCGGGCCGCCACCCGCCTCATTGAGCAGCCCGCCGCCCGCGATGCGGCCCTGCAGCGGTACGCGACCGCCGCCTACATGGCGGCCGACTACCAGACCGTGCGGACCATAACGGAAACGTTGCTGCGCAACCCGGGGCAAGGGCTGACCACGTCCGCCCTGCAGGAGGCCGCCCTCCAGTTCGTGGCGGTGACGACCAACCAGCTGGACTGGCCGATGGTGTCCAGGCTGGCGACGGCGCGCTGGTGGGACGAGCTGCCGGTGCCCGCCCTGGCCAAGGTGAGCGGCCAGGCCCTGGCCCTCTGCCAGCTGACGAGGTGGCAGGAAGCACGGGAGCTGCTCTCACGGACGGAAGCGGTGTGGAACGTCGGCCCGCGCGTCGGTGGGACGCCCCGGACCTTCAGCGCCGTGGCGGAACTGGTGCTGGGCCGACCGGAGCCGTTCCGGCGCGAACTGGCCACGCCGCCCGTGCCGGAACTGCCTCCCGGCAAGGTGTACGCGCTTGCCCTGGCCCTGTTCGACGAGCTGGCCGCCGGCTATGACGTGCACGCGGCGGAAACCCTGCTGGGGTCCCGTGGGCTGACCGTGGAGATGCTGCCCCCACTCAGTCAGTTCCTCTGGTGCCACCTCACCGGCCGGTGGGACGAGGCGCTGGAGTCGGCCCGCCGATTGCTGGCGAACGACCAGATCCAGACCCCCGCGTCGGACAGTTTTCTCCTTCCCGCGCGGACCGCGGCCATCCTCCTTGCCCGGGGCCGTACCACCAGTGCCCTGCGCGTGATGGAGAGCATGCGCGGCCCGGAAGAGGCTCCGCCGTCGTACTCCATGAGGGCCGCCGAGGCAGAGGTGTTCAGGACCCTCGGCGACCTGGACCGCGCCGAGAGGACGCTGCGCCGCGGGCTGGACAGGGCTCACGAGCACGCCCACGTCTACGGCACGGAAGAGCTGTGGGCGCTGCTCGCCGAGGTGACGGCCGAGGCGGGACGCACCGCCGAGGCGGTGACCTGCCTGGAACACCTGGGCCGGATCGCCGACCGGATGGGGAGCGACAGGACACGGCTGCGGCACCTGCTGGCCTCGGCCAGGGTCCTGTGGCAGGACGACCCCGACACCGCCCGCGCGAACCTGCGCGAGGCGGTGGACCTGGCCCGCTCCCGCGGCCTGCCGTGGGAGACCGCGACCACCCTGATGGCGGCCGCCGACGCGGGCGCGGGCCCGGCCACGCTGCTGCACGAGGCGTACGAACTGTTCGGCGAGACCGGCGCGACGCTGTGGCGCTTTCACACCAGGACCGCGATGCGCGAAGCCGGACTCACCGTTCCCGGCCGCAAGCAGGCCACCGCCGAGAACGAGCACCTGCTGGCCACCCTGATCGCCGAAGGGCTCTCCAACCGCCGGATCGCCACCGTGCTGCGGCTCAGTGAGGACGCCGTCGCCAACCGTCTGACCAGGCTGTTCGCCCGCACCGGAATGCGGTCCCGCACCGAAGTCGTCACCGCGGTGCTCACCGGCTCGGGCCGAGCCGGCGGGGCCCGCTGACGCACTTGACGGTTCGCGCCAGGTTTCCTTGACGGGCGAACGGCCGATGAAAGAACCGCAGCACGTACGCAGGGGCGAACCGGGTGTGGCGATCCACGTACCGGGCCCGTACGCGGTGCGTCACGGACTGGCCGGCGACGGGCCCGCGTTATGCCACGGGGCCGGTGACAGACGAGCGACGACACGTCGCTTCCCCGGCACCCGGGTCGTCTGATCCGCCGCAGGACCGGAACGGGGCTCGGTGCCTGCGAGCGGCCACATAGGGCGCCGTTGAATGACACGAGGAACTCCCCGTCCTCGATCTCGGCCATGGAAGACTCACCACATGATCGTCGAACGCGCGTACGCACATGTGGACTCGTACGACGAAGGGACGTGGCCGTGGTCCCTGCCCTGTGTGCGCGGGCTCCTCAAGGACGGGCTGCGCTTCACCGCGCCGGTGACGTTTCTCGTCGGTGAGAACGGCTCGGGCAAGTCGACGCTGGTCGAGGCTCTGGCGGAGGGCTTCGGGCTGGACCCCTGGGGCGGTTCGCACGACTGGCGCTACGCCAGCCGCCGCCGTAAGTCGATGCTGGGCGAACGCATCCGCTTCGACGCCGCACCCCGCGGACGGCGCATGCTCAGCAGCTGGTCGGCCCGCAAGGGGTTCTTCCTGCGCGCGGAGACGGCGATGGACGCGCTGGACCGGGAGGGGTACGAGCCCGACTCGGTCAGCCACGGTGAGGGATTTCTCGCCGCGTTCCGGGGGGCCTTCCTGGAGCCCGGCCTGTACGTGATGGACGAGCCGGAGGCGGCGCTGTCCTTCTCCTCCTGCCTGGAACTCCTCGGGCACGTCCACCACTTGGCCGAGAACGGCGGCCAGGTCGTCTGCGCCACCCACTCCCCGCTGCTGACCGCGCTGCCGGGCGCCGACATCGTCGAGGTCGGGGAGCACGGCCTGCGCCGGGTGGAGTGGCAGGAGCTCGCCCTCGTCGACCACTGGCGCCGCTACCTCGACAACCCACAGGCCTATCTGCGGCACATCCTCGGCTGAGGGCCGGGACATGCGAGAGGGAATGCGAGAGGGAATGCGAGAGGACATACAAGGGGGCTGAGTGCACCCTCGTGCCACCGGCCAGCCGGATTCCCGGCACGCCCGGAGCTTCCTAGCGTCGGTGCTGTCAGTGCAGTGCTGTCAGAACTGTCGGCATCCGCGGCACACCGCACGGCCGCGCACCGCAGGAGGGAAGCGAGACCATGCCCGAACACACCCGACGACGTACCGTCCTGCGCGCCGCAGCCGTCGGCGCCGCCGCCGCGGCCGGGACCTCGGCAGGCGCTCTGCCCGCCCAGGCCGCCGCCCAGCCCTTACCGTCCGAGCAGTCCGAGCAGTCCGAGGCCGTCGCCGAGACGGGCGCCGGGCCCGACATCGTCCTCGACCCGAGCGACCCCCGTTACCCCGCCCTCGCCGCCCGCGGCTACAACCGGCGGTTCACCGGCCGCCCCCGGCGCATCCACCTCCCCACCACGACCGGCCAGGTGGTGCACGCCGTCCAGGAGGCCGTACGCCGGCGCGAGCACGTCGTGGCGCGCAGCGGCGGACACGGCTTCGAGGACTTCGTCGAAAACGAAGGCGTCCGTGTCGTCGTGGACCTGTCCCGGATGACGGCCGTCCGCTACGACGACGCTCGCGAGGCGTTCATGGTCGAGGCGGGCAGCAGCCTCGGCGCGGCGTACCGGGCGCTGTTCGTCGGCTGGGGCGTGACGCTGCCCGCCGGCTGGTGCCCCGAGGTGGGCCTGGGCGGCCATGTCCCGGGCGGCGGGTACGGCACGCTGTGCCGGCTGCACGGGTTGTCCGTGGACAAGCTGTACGCCGTCGAGGTGGTCGTCGTGGACCGGGCGGGCCGCGCCCGTGCGGTGGTGGCCACACGGGAGGAGGACGATCCGAACCGGGACCTGTGGTGGGCCCACACCGGCGGTGGGGCCGGCAGCTTCGGCATCGTCACCCGCTTCTGGTTCCGTGACCTGCCCGAGCCGCCCGCCTCCGTACTGTCCTTCCGCGTCGAGTGGCCCTGGAAGGGCCTCGGCCGCGACGAGTTCACCCGCTTCGTCGGCAACTACGGCACCTGGGTCGAGCACAACTCGGCCGCCGGGGCGCACGGCACCCGTCTGTACAGCGAATTGGTCCTGTTCCGGGAGATCGCCGGCAACCACCTCCTCATCGGGCAGGTCGCGGACACCGGTCGGGCCGCCCGCCGCCTCCTCGACGACCTGCTCACCGCGCTCGGCCGGGGCGTCAAGGCGCAGCCCTTCGTCCAGACGCACACACTGTCGTGGCTGACCGCGGCGTCCGTCATCGGCAGCCCGGACGACCCGGGCCCGGTCTACCGGCTGGCGGTGAAGTCGGCCTACGCGAAACGGGGGCTGACGGAGTCCCAGATCCACGCGGTGCACCACCACCTCACCCGGACCGACTACGACCACCCCGCCGGAATCGTCAGCCTCAACACCTACGGCGGCCAGGTCAACGCCGTGCCCACGGACGCGACAGCGGTCGCCCACCGCGACTCCGTGCTCAAGCTCATGTTCCTCAACGGCTGGGAGGGGGCCGACGACGACGAGCGCCACCGCGGCTTCCTCCGCGAGCTCTACCGGGACGTGTACGCGGACACCGGCGGTGTCCCCGCCCGCACCGGCGCCTTCATCAACTACGCCGACGCCGATCTCGCCGACCCGCGCCACAACACCTCCGGCACGCCCTGGCACGTGCTCTACCACGGCGACCACTACCCGGCCCTCCAGCGGGCGAAGGACCGCTGGGACCCGCGGAACGTCTTCCACCACCGACTGTCCGTACGCCCCACCGGGCACTGAGGCCCGCTCGCCCGCTCAGGTGTCGCGCAGCCTCCGGCCGATCTCCAGCTGCTGGGGGTCCAGGCCCCGGCCGTCCTCGATGTCCCACAGGCAGTTCTGCAGGACGCGGCCCAGGGTCCAGGCGCGGGCGCGTGCGCGGTCCAGGGAGAGGACGTCGGTCATCGCGTCGAAGCGCCAGGCGAGCTCGTCGGGGTCGAAGCGGTTGTCGAGGGCGGGCCAGAGGTCGAAGCCCGGATCGCCGGCGAGGGGCTTGGGATCGATGGCGAGCCAGGGGGCGCGCTCGGAGGCGAGCACGTTCTCGTCGTGGAGGTCCCAGTGCAGGAGCCGGTCGCCGGGCTCGTCGAGGACCTCCCGTAGGGCGGCGGCGCAGTCGGCGAGGAGGCGGCGGGCGGCGGGGTCCGCGACCCGTTCCAGGGCCTTCGGCGTCTCGTCGACCATGGCCGCCGCGATGTCGGCGAGCCGGCGCATGCCCTCGGGCGCCGGGAAGGAGGTCAGGTGGGCCAGCAGCCGGGCGATGACCAGGACCGCCTCGCGGGTGTCCGGCACGTGGGAGAGCATCCGGGTCTGGTCGAGCCGTTCGAGGAGCATCGTGCCGGTGGCGTCGTCGTGGCCGAGGAGCCGTACGGCCCCGTCGCCGTCCCACACCCGCAGCGCGAGCGGCTCGCCCACGCTCTCCTCGTCCAGCAGCTGGAGCTTGAGGACGGCCGGGGTGCCGTCCCGGCGGACCACCGGCAGAACCAGGGCTGCCATGCCGTACATCGACGGGCCGTCGATCCGCAGCTCCCAGCGGTCGAGGAAGTCGGCCGCCAGCCGGGGCAGACCGGCGATGAACGCGCGCCCCGCCTCCCCGTTGAACTCGCTCTGGGACGCTGCCAGCTTCTCAGGGACCTCGATCATCCAGCCGACCCTACTGTCCTGAACCGCGTTCGCTCGCGGTGGACCTTCAGGCCGGCGACGCTCGGCTCGTCCTCGCCGGGCGGGCCCGCCTGGCGCGTGATCCCCTCGTGGGCGATGGTGGCACCCAGGACGGCTTGCTGCCGCCCGCCCGCGGTTCATGGCCGAACGGGGCCGGCTCGCGCATCGCGGACACCGACGCCGCACACGCGGTGCCGGTCTCACAGCCCCAGGCTGCCACGCCTCCTGAAGGAACCGCCATGTCGAACTTCACCCCGTACCTGGAGCGCAACCAGGCCTTCGCCGCCTCCGGTGCCCAGGCCGACGTCCCTCAGCTCCCGTTCATCCCCTTCAACCAGCTGTACCTGATCACCTGCATCGATCCGCGCGTGGAGCCGGCGGCTGTGCTGGGCGCCCGGCTCGGGGAAGCGATCGTGGCACGTAACGTCGGCGGCCGGGTGACGCCGGCGGTCATCAAGGACCTCGCCTGGATCGTGCACCTGCACGAGAACAAGGCCCCCGACGCGGACTGGTTCGAGATCGCCGTCATCCACCACACCGACTGCGGCTCGGCGCTGTTCGCCGACGACGATCTGCGCGCGGGCTACGCCGCCCGCGGCGGCTGGGACGAACAGACCTCCTTGGAGATGGCCGTGCTGGAGCCGTCCAGGACGGTCCAGAAGGACACCGCCAAGCTGCGCTCGGCACCCGAGCTCGTGCCGGGCATCGGCGGCATCAAGATCGGCGGCTACGTCTACGACCTCGGGACCGGGAGGATCACCACCGTCGTGCAGCCCGGCTGAGCAGCACACGGTCGGCCCCGGCAGCTCCGGCTCACCGCCCCCGTGACCCGTCCGAATGCCCTCCCGCCCACGCAGAACCACGAAATCCGTAGGAGACACCCGCCACCCGTACGGGTTAACGTCCCAGCTCATGAGCAGCAGATCAGGCACGGGTGTCCCCGGCGGCCCCGGTGGTGTCGTCAACGGTGGCGTCTCCTTCTGGTACGCGGACGACGGACTCCCCGAGCGCCGCGCGCCCCTGCCCGGGGACGCGACCGCCGACGTCGTGATCGTCGGCGGCGGCTTCACCGGGCTGTGGACGGCGTACTACCTCAAGAAGGCGGCCCCTTTCCTCCGTATCACCGTGCTGGAACGGAAGTTCTGCGGCTACGGTGCCTCCGGCCGCAACGGTGGCTGGCTCTACAACGGCATCGCGGGTCGCGACCGGTACGCGAAGCTGCACGGACATGAGGCCGCCGTACGGCTCCAGCGCGCGATGAACGACACGGTCGACGAGGTCGTCAGGGTCGCGGCGGAAGAGGACATCGACGCCGGCATCCACAAGGGCGGCGTCCTCGAAGTGGCGTGCACGCCCGCCCAGTTGGCCCGGCTGAAGGCCTTCCACGAGACGGAGCTGTCGTACGGCGAGACGGACCGCGAGCTGTACGGCGCCCGGGAGGCGGCGGAGCGGATACGCGTCGCGGACGCCGTCGGCGCGTCCTGGACGCCGCACGGCGCACGGCTGCAGCCGGTGCGACTGGTCAAGGGGCTGGTGGCCGCGGTGGAGGCCCTCGGGGTGACCGTCCACGAGTCGACCCCGGTCACCGAGATCCGCCCCAAGCACGCGGTCACCCCGTACGGCACGGTCCGCGCCCCCTACGTACTGCGCTGCACCGAGGGCTTCACGGCCGCGCTGAAGGGCGAGCGGCGCACCTGGCTGCCCATGAACTCCTCGATGATCGTGACCGAGCCGCTCACCGAGGCGCAGTGGGAGAGCGTCGGCTGGGCGGGCCGCGAGACGCTCGGCGACATGGCGCACGCCTACATGTACGCCCAGCGCACCGCCGACGACCGCATCGCCCTCGGCGGTCGCGGGGTGCCGTACCGTTTCGGCTCGCGCACCGACAACGACGGCCGGACGCAGGCGGAGACGATCGCGGAGCTGTACGAGATCCTGGTCCGCTTCTTCCCGTCACTCACCGGCGTGCGGGTGGACCACGCATGGTCGGGCGTGCTCGGTGTACCGCGCGACTGGTGCGCCACGGTGACCCTCGACCGCTCCACCGGCCTCGGCTGGGCGGGCGGTTACGTCGGCTCGGGCGTGGCGACCGCGAACCTGGCCGCACGCACCCTGCGCGACCTGGTCCAGCAGGACTCCGGTCAGGCGGGGGCGACGGATCTGACGTCGCTGCCGTGGGTCGGGCACCGGGTCCGCAAGTGGGAGCCGGAACCCTTCCGCTGGCTGGGCGTCCACGGCCTGTACGCCGCGTACCGCGCCGCCGACCACCGTGAACGGACCATGCCGGGCGCCGAGTCGTCCCGCCTGGCCCGACTGGCGGACCGGGTGACGGGACGCCACTGAGGTCCGCCGGCCTCCTTCGCGGCCGGGGCGACAGCCTCACCGTGACGTACGCGTGCATACGCCTTCAACGGCCCTTCCCCGCACATCCAAAAGCACCTGTGGCGTGTCATACCTGTGTGCGACCATCGCTCACCGACCATTGATCCGGGGGGACTTCATGTTTCATCCCTGTCCAGGTGCGAGACGCACGCGGCCCACGGTGCCGCTCCTGGCGTTCACCCTGCTCGCCGCACTGCTCACGTCGCTGCCGGCGACGGCGGGGATCGCACGCGCCGCGGCACCGTCCGCCGCACCCGCCGCCGATGCGGACGACTGCGCGCCGCTCGCCCTCGCGCCGTTCGGTGACCCCGGCGACGCCGTCGGCAAGGCCACCGTTCCGCCCGACGGCAGCGCCTGCTTCACCGTCACGGCCACCGAGCCCGGCCGCCATCTCGTGTCGCTGGACGACAGCAGCAACGAGGCGTACACGCAGATGCTCGCCGAGGACGGCACCCAGGTCGACTGCCACGACCAGGACTTCGCCGGCGGCGGCTGGTGCGACGTGCCCGCGGCCGGCACGTACACCGTCCAGGTCGTCAACAACGGCTGGGAGGACGCGAGCACGGCCGTGACCGTCGTTCCGCTCGGCTCCACGCGCGGCTGCGCCGAGCCCACGGGCACAAGCTGGGACCAGCCGACGGTGAGCCGGACCTCCGTGAGCCGCACCGAGGTGGACTGCCTGCCGTTCGAGGGCAGGCCGGGCGAGCGCGTCCATCTCACCCAGGGCACCAAGGTGTACGGCGACATGATCGCCTGGATCACCGACGAGACCGGCACGCGGATCTGCCCGCGCTTCCCCGAGGACGGCGAGGACAGCTGTGTGCTGCCCGGTGACGGCCCTTACCGGGTGCTGTCGCGGGTCTCGTCCGTGGAGAACGGCTTCCCCGCCGAGTACACGGTCAAGGTCCGCCGCCTGAACGCCCCGCAGGGCTGCCGCACCTCCTCCGTGCGGCCGTACGGGCCGCTGGAGAAGCAGGACTTCGCCACCAACCCCTGCTTCACGTTCCCCGTCACCGGAGCGGGGGAGTACGTCGCCCACGCTGTGTCCGAGAGCGACACCACGAGCCCGGTCCGCGTCTACGACTCCGCCGGTCTGACCGTCTGCCGGGGCTCCGGCCTCTGCCGGCTGCCCGAGACGGGCACGTACACCGCGGTCGTCGACGACGACTACGCCTTCCGTGACTCGCGCGACGACCTGGTCGTCCTCGACCGTGCCTCCGACGCGGGGTGCGTGCCGATCGGGACGGGTCTGTACCGAGGTGAGCTGCGCACGGCGGGACAGTACGACTGTCTGCGGCTGTCCGTCCCCAAGGACGCCACGATCGCCGGGCTGATCCCCCTCGGCACCCCTGGCGTCGACGCCGACGTGGAGGTCCTCGACAAGGACGGCACCACGCAGTGCGGCGAGGAGACCCTCGCCCAGGGGAACTGCGCCCTCACCGGGACGGCCCCCTACCGCACCCTCGTCCACGCCGACGACAACGACGACCCCACCGGGCCGTACAGCATCGCGTTCCACCGTACGGACGCGGCGAACGACTGCCCCGTCCTGCCCGCAGGCAGCTTCGCCGACGACGGGGCGAAGGCCACGCTGACCACCGGTGACGGTGTCTTCTCGCACTGCCTGAACATCCCGGCCGACGCCCACACGGAGAAGGAGATCCTCCAGCTGACCGCCACCTCCGGCGCCGTCGCGGCGAAGTTCTCCGTGGTCGACTCCACCGGCAAGCTGGTCTGCGACCGCTCCGCCGGCACCAACGTCTGGGTGCTGTGCGACCTCACCCCTGGCAAGGCGCACACCGTGCTCGTCACCGGCCGGGACCAGGCCGCCGCGTACACGCTGACCCGCAGGGACGTCACCGCGTCCGCCGCCTCGGCGGGCTGCACCAGGACCGCCGCGGCCAACGTCGGCGGCCCGTCCGTCCCGGGCACGTACGGCGCGGCGGGCACTCTCCGCTGCCACCAGATCACCACCGACGCCGCCACCGACGTCCTGCACGTCGACGTCCGCGACCCCCAGGGCACCGCCAACATCGCCGTCCTGGACGGTGACGGCGACACGGAGTGTTCCTTCCGCAACCGCTCCTGCGCGGTCACCGGATTCACCACCCACCAGGTTCTCGTGCAGGTCCCGGCCACGCTCAAGCCGGCCCCCGAGTACCACCTGGACGCCCTGCGCATCGCGACCGCCGACGGACCGGCCGCCGAGTGCGCCGAGGTGCCCTCGGTCGCCTACGGGTACGGGCCGATCACGGGCACCCTGAACGAGTCGCACACCGCGGTCTGCGCGGCCCTGCCCACGGCCGGCTTCGACCGCTTCGACACCGAGATCAAGGACACCACCGGCGCCACCACCACGGCGGTGCCCGCGCTCTACAACACGTCGTCGTGGGCCAACGGCTGCACGCGCTACCTCCCGGAGGAGTACGACTGCGCCGTACTCGGCTCGTCGTCCGCGAGCACCCCGACCGTGTTCGTGCTCGGCCTGCCGGAGAAGGCGTCCACCACCGCCTACAGCGCCAGGCTCGTCTGCGCGTCCGTGCCGTGCGGCACCGACGACGTCGGCGTCACCTCGGTCAGCCCCACAACGGGCGTCAGCGGCAGCAAGGTCACGCTCACCGTCACCGGCACCGCGCTGCCCGCCGACGCCCAGGTCCGGCTGGCCCGGAGCGGCACGACCCTCACCGCGAAGACGGAGTCGGTGTCCGAGGACCACCGGACGCTGAAGGCGACCCTCGACCTGGCCGGCGTACCCGCGGGCACCTGGAGCGTCAGCGTGATCGCCGGCGGCTGGGAGTACCAGCGCGGTACGTTCACCGTGACCCCGGCGCAGCTGAAGAACACCACAGCGCCCGAGGTGACGGGCACCACCGCCGTCGGGGACAAGGTCACGGCGGCGCCCGGCAGTTGGTCGGCGACCCCGTCGTCGTACACCTACCAGTGGAACGCCGACGGACTTGTGATCACGGACGCGACAGCCGCGACGTACCGGATCCCGGCGTCGCTGCTCGGCAAGAAGCTGACCGTGACCGTCGCCGCCGCCAAGGAGGGCTGGGACGGCGGCACGGCGACGTCGCCCCCGGTGACCGTGGCCAACGGCGCCGCGCCCAGGGCGACCGAGGTGCCCGCGATCAGCGGGACGGCGAAGGTCGGCAGGACACTGAAGGCGAGCAAGGGCACGTGGAGCCCCGCCCCGACCTCGTACTCCTACCAGTGGTACGCGGGCGGTACGGCGATCCGGGCCGCCACGACGTCCTCGCTGGTCCTGAAGGGTGCCCAGCTCGGCAAGAAGATCA
The DNA here is from genome assembly GCF_009377235.1 of Streptomyces acidicola. Lineage (GTDB taxonomy): Bacteria > Actinomycetota > Actinomycetes > Streptomycetales > Streptomycetaceae > Streptomyces > Streptomyces acidicola. The sequence goes on along the minus strand of NZ_VMNX01000044.1, from coordinate 27,196 downwards.
CTGTCAAGGTGACGGCCCACCGCACCGGCCACCACGACGGATCGGCGGTGAGCAGGCCGACGAGGGCGGTCACCCGCTGAGTCCCCGTTGACTCACCCGCCGATCGCGGACAGCACCCCGGTGGCCCCCGCCCACACACGGGCGGGGGCCACCGTGCGCCGTGCCCGGCCCCTCAGCCCCACGGCACCCGTGTGTGACACTGCGGCCATGATTCGCACCGCGACCCCCGCCGACATCCCCGTCATCCATGCCATGGTCCGTGAACTCGCCGCGTACGAGAAGGCGCTGGACGAGGCGCGGGCGAGCGAGGCGCAGCTCGCGGAGGCGTTGTTCGGGGAGCGGACCGCCGCGTTCGCGCACATCGCGGAGGACGACGCCACAGGAGAGCCGGTGGGCTTCGCGCTGTGGTTCCTGAACTTCTCGACCTGGCGGGGTGTCCACGGGATCCATCTGGAGGACCTGTACGTACGGCCGGGGGCCCGGGGCGGCGGGCACGGCAAGGCGCTGCTCACCGAGCTCGCGCGGATCTGCGTGGAGCGCGGCTACGAGCGGCTGGAGTGGTCCGTGCTGGACTGGAACGAGCCGTCCATCACCTTCTACCGTGCGCTCGGGGCGCGGCCACAGGACGAGTGGACCGTGTACCGGCTGACGGACGATGCCCTGCGCGCGCTCGGCTCACACGGCTGAGGCAACCGCCCGACCGCCGCGAACGGACCATGCCCGGCACCGGATCGTCACGCCTCGCACGGCTGGCGGACCGGGTGACGGGGCGCCATGCGCGACGTCACGGAGATCCATCAGAAGGGCCCTGGCCCTGTTCGACGTGCACTGCCGTGTTCTGTCCTGCGTGCAGCAGCCACCGCCCGTCATCGTGCTTGGTCATGACGTAGAGCGGAGCGCCTTCTGCGTCGCCCTCTGCGGAGTGGTAGACCTGCCGAACCTTGACGGCAGCCACGTCGGGCCTCAGGAACTGCGTGTGTACTGCCTCGTACGTGACCTCACCGTCCCAGCTCGCGGCGGGCAGCACGGCGCGCGTGAACTCGGCGATCGCGTCGAGGCCGAGGAGGACCTTGCCGTGGCCGGTGGTCCAGAGAGCATCGTGATGGAACAGCGCGAGGAAGCCCTCGACGTCTTTGGCGCGCTGTGTGCGCTCGACGGTGGCCACGACCTGTTCGATGGCTTTGATGTCTGAGGTTTCGGTGTTCATGCGGAACACTCTGGAACCTCAAGCATGCTTGAGGTCAACCCCCTGCAGTCCGGAGGACCGCCGGCCGAGGGCCAGGGACACGGCGGCCAGCGCGCTGTTGAACGACACCTCCGACAGCACACCGGGCGCCGCCACCTGGTCGCCCGCGAGGTAGACGCCGTCGCCGCGGTCGACGGCGGGCCGGTCGCGCCAGGTGGTGCCGGGCAGGTCGACCGCGCCCGTACGGCCGTTCGCGGTGGCCTCGCGCCGCCAGGTGACCCGCTCGCGCCAGCCCTCGAAGCCGAGGTCCAGCAGATGCTCGGCGCGGGCGACGCCGGCGGGGCGGGACTCGCGCGGCCCGATCGGGATCTGACCCTGGATCAACTGCTCTCCCGCCGGGGCGAGGGTGCGGTCCTGGGCGGTGAAACGCTCCAGCCAGCCCGGTGCGTCCAGATCGGACACGGCGAAGGCGTCACCGCGACGGCCGCGGACGGCAACGTCGACGAGCGCGGTACGACCGCTGGGCCAGGTCAGCGAGTCGTCCCCGAGGAGACGCCGGGCGGCGTCGAGGGAGGTGGCGACGACGACCGGCCCCCGGCCCTCGGGAACCGTCTCGACCCGTGCGAGGGTCTCCACTCGGACCCCCAGATTCCAGGCCCTCGCGGCCATCCGGTCCACGACGCTCGCCCAGCCGCCGCGCGGGTACTGCGCCTCCGGGGGCAGCTTCGTGGCCCGGCGGAGCCGCTCCTGCACGAAGGCGGCGGACAACGAGCCGGGATCGTGGTGGAAGATCGCGACGGCGGAGTAGTGGGCCGCGGCCCGTGCGGCCTCCTCGCCCGCCTGCTCGGTGGCCCAGCTCATGAAGTCCACGTCGACGGGCGCCGAGTGGGCCGTACGCCGCCGCAGGAGCTTGAGCATCGCGAACGGCGGCGTACGACGCAGCACACCCTTGTGGTGCAGCCTGAGCCGGGCGCCCTCCAGGGGCGGGATCGGGGCGAGGGGGCCGACGAGGTCGCGCTGCCTGAGCCAGGTCCAGTGCGGACCGCCGTTGTAGAGCGCGTGCGGACCCTCGTTCGTCCGGTACGGGCCCTCGGCGGTCCGCGCCCGGCCGCCGAGCGTGTGATGGGCCTCGTACACGGTGACCTTGGCGCCCGCCTCGGCGGCGGTGATGGCGGCGGTGAGTCCGGCGAAGCCGCCACCGACGACGGTGATGCGGTGCATGACTGGGGTCTCCCTACTGCTCCGGTTCCGGTTTCTCGGGTCACCCCTACGACACGTTGAGGGCGCCGGAATGTGACATCACGGCGGCGATTCCGGAGAAACCGCAGGTCAGACGGATTGTCAGTGGAGGGGTGCAGGATGGGGGCATGGCGAGGAAAGCGACGGGCGGGACCGGTAGGACCGGAGGGACGGGCAGGACCCGCGGGACAGGCGGGGCCGGTTCCGGCGGGACCGGGGTGAGAGGTGCACGGCGGCCGGAGGTGCGGTTGCCGCCGCTGGAGCCGTACGGCGGCGCGGGGCTCGAGCCGGACGGGGACTACGACGGGCTGGAGTTCACGGAGGAGGACTTCGTCGCCCAGGACGGCGCGGGAGCCCGCTTCATGGACTGCGCGCTGAGGGGCTGCGCCCTGGACGAGACGCGGCTGCACCACGCCCGCGTCCTGGACTCCGTCCTCACCGGCATACGCGGTGTGGGCACCGACCTCGCCGAGTCCACCCTGCGGGACGTGGAGCTGGTCGACGCACGGCTCGGCGGCGTGCAGTTGCACGGCTCCGTCCTGGAGCGGGTCGTCATCCGCGGCGGCAAGATCGACTACCTCAACCTGCGCAAGGCCCGCCTCAAGGACGTGGTCTTCGAGGACTGCGTCCTCGTGGAGCCGGACTTCGGGGGCGCCCGGCTGGAGCGGGTCGAGTTCGTGGACTGCGCGCTGAAGGGGGTGGACTTCAACGCGGCGGTCCTCACGGATGTGGATCTGAGGGCCGCGGCCCAGCTGGAGATCGCGCGGGGGGTGGACCGGTTGGCGGGGGCGGTGATCAGTCCGGGGCAGTTGCTGGATCTGGCGCCGGTGCTGGCGGCGGAGATGGGGATCAGGGTGGTACCCACCAGCCCGTCCGACGCTTGAGGGCGGGGACGTTCACAGCCCCTCACTCAGTGGACCTGGGGAAATCAGCGAACCCTGGGGAAACGGGCCTCCAACGTCCAGATCACCGAGTTCTCCCGAAGCCCTTCATGGAGATCCGTGAGGTCGGCGATCAGATCGTGCAGGAAATCCCTGGCCTCACGGCGCAGCTCGGCGTGGGAGAACGTGAGGGGCGGCTCGGCGGCCGGCAGCCAGTCCGCCTCGATGTCCACCCACCCGAAGCGGCGCTCGAAACGCATCCGGTCCGTGGACTCGGTGAAGTCGAGCTCGGCCCGCTGGGGCCGCGCGGCCCGGCTGCCGTGCGGGTCCTTGTCGATCCGCTCGACGATGTCGCACAGCGCCCACGCGAAGTCGAGCACCGGCACCCATCCCCAGGCTGTGGACAGCTCCCGGTCCTCCTTCGTGTCCGCCAGATAAACGTCCCCGCAGAACAGGTCGTGCCGCAGCGCGTACACATCCGCGCGCCGGTAGTCGGTCTGCGGCGGGTCGGGGAAGCGGGTGGAGAGGGCGTAGCCGATGTCGAGCACGAAGCGATGGTGTCATGTCCCCATAGGATCGGCGCCATGTCCCGATCCGCGCCGGTTGTTCCCGCCGCCCTGCTCGCCCTCGCGCTCACCCTGTCCGGGTGCACCGGAGGCGGCGACGGAGCGAAGGGCACCCCCGGTTCCTCCGGCCTGCGGGACCCGTACTTCCCGAAGATGGGCAACGGCGGGTACGACGTCACGCACTACGGCCTGACCCTCGACTACGACCCCGACGACAACCACCTGCGGGGCAGGGCCGTCATCACGGCACGGGCGAAGCAGGACCTCAGCGCGTTCGACCTCGACCTGAAAGGGCTGAGCGTCAAGGGCGTCACCGTCGAGGGCGAGAAGGCCCGCTGGAACCGGGCGGGGCAGGAACTGACCGTGCGTCCGAAGGGAGACCTCGACAAGGGCGAGACGTTCCGGACGACCGTGCGCTACGAGGGCTCCCCGGAGACGATCACCGATGCGGACGGCGCCGAGGAGGGCTGGCTGCGCACGGGCGACGGCGCGGTCGCGCTGGGCGAACCGACGGGCTCGATGGCCTGGTTCCCCGGCAACCACCACCCCTCCGACAAGGCGTCGTACGACCTCGCGGTCACCGTCCCCAAGGGCCTGCAGGCCGTCTCCAACGGGGAGTTGAAGGGCGCGCCGACCACGAAGGACGGCGCCACGACGTTCACCTGGCACACCGCCGAACCGATGGCGAGCTATCTGGCCACGGTCGCGATCGGCAGATACGACATCCGGCGCTCCACGACGCCCGACGACCTGCCCGTGTACGTCGCCGTCGACCCCTCCCAGACCAAGGCGAGCCGCAAGGTCCTCGCCCGCATCCCGGAGGTCATGACGTGGGCGCAGCGCACCTTCGGGCCGTACCCCTTCTCCTCCACCGGAGCGATCGTCGACCGCCCGGACGACGCCCAGTACGCGCTGGAGACCCAGAACCGCCCCTTCTTCCCCGGCGCCCCCGAGACCGAGCTCCTTGTCCACGAACTGGCCCACCAGTGGTACGGCGACTCCGTGACCCCCAGGACCTGGCGGGACATGTGGCTCAACGAGGGCTTCGCCACCTACGCCGAGTGGCTGTGGCAGGAGGAGCACGGCGGGGAGACGGCCCAGCAGATCTTCGACGCGCTGTACGACGGCGACTACTACCAGGACCGCACCGACGACGAGGCCATCTGGGCCTTCCCGCCCGCCAAGCCCTCCGGCGCGGCACACATCTCCGACAGCCCGGTCTACGAGCGCGGCGCCATGGTCCTCCACAAGATCCGCCAGAAGACCGGCGACAAAACGTTCCGCACCCTCCTCCGCGGCTGGGCCACCAAGCACCGCCACGGCAACGCGGACACCGGCGAGTTCACGGCGTACGTCGAGCAACAGGTCCCCGACAAGGACTTCAGCGGGATCTGGAAGGAGTGGCTGTACGGGGACGGGAAGCCGGGCAAGCCTTGAGGGGTGCCGCGGCTTCCCAGGGCTCCTGGAGTACGGAGCGCACGCTGCGGGCGAATCCACAGGTGACAGGGCACCTGCGCGTGGAGTGCGACAGTTTTCCGGAAAGTGTCGCACTCCACGCAGCACGTACCCGGTGGCGCGGGGCCGGGGGGCCGGCCCGCTCTCACAACTGTTTGCGCAACACGGTGCAGGGACGCCCTCGTTGCCGGTCCTTCCGATGCCCGATGACCTCGTAGCCGAGGGCCTGCCAGAAGGTGAGGGCGCGGGGGTTGTCGTCGAGTACGGCGAGGCGTAGGGCGGCGCGCCCCCGTACCCGGAAGCGCTCCTCGACGAGTCCGGCCACCTCCCGCCCGTACCCCTTGCGCTGCTCGCCCGCGTCGATGAGGAGGAGTCCGAGCCAGGGGTCCGGGTCGGCCGGGTCGGGGTGCCGGGCGAGGGCGATCGCCACGCCGACCAGCCGCCCCGCGCCGCGCGCCAGCAGCACCTCCGTGTCCGGGTTCGCCAATTCCTCGGCCAGGGCCCCCGCCACCTGCTCCGGACGGATGTCGTCCGGGTCCGGGAATTCGCCGCTGAGGGCGTGGAAGTCGCGGTTGGAGGCGTACAGGGCGGTGAGCTCGGTCAGGAGCGGGTCCGGGATGTCGTGGTCGGCGGTGAGGAGGAGGGGATCGAGGCGCATGGGCGGCAGGCTAGCCACCGGCGGTTCAGTGATCGCGGAGCTCGAACCAGACATGTTTGCCGACGCGGCCGGGTGCGTACGCCCCTCCGACTCCCCACCCCTGTGCCAAGGCGCGGACGAGAAGCAGCCCGCGCCCGCCTTCGTCGTCGTAGGTGCCGTAGGTCTCGCGCGCGACCTCGGGCGGCACCAGCAACCCTGCCGGGCTGTCGTCGTAGACAGCCACGCGGACGCCGTCGGCCGTAACCGCGGTCTCCAGTCGGACGGTTGGCGTTTTGGTGTGCCGTACGGCATTGGTCACCACCTCCGACACGAGCGTGCGGGCGGTGTCGGCGACGCGCGGGTCGTGGCCGTTCGTGCTGAGGAGCATTGCGACGGTTTCGCGGCAGATTCTCGGGCTGAGAGGCGAGTTGGGGGTGGTGAGGTGGTAGGTCTGCGGGGTGATCGGTGAGTTGGTCATGTCCTTCGGCTCCCGGAGTTCGTTGACGTTGCTGCGCGGCACGCCACCGTGGCTGGGCACTGGGGGTGACTGCACTGCGGGTTCACTGGCGGAGCCGCGCGCTGATGAGTACGACCCTAGGGCACATCTATGTGACGGCACATGGATGTGCCGCAAAGCTCACCCGTGTGAGTGGACCGGCTGTCCGTGTGCGCGGCAGACTTGGAGCGCCCGACCAGAAGAGGAATGGATGCCCCCCAGGAGCAATCCCACCGTGCGCCAGGCCCGGCTCGGCGCTGAGCTGCGCAAGCTGCGCGAGGCGGCGGGGATGGCGGCCCGCGAAGCGGGAGCGTTCCTCGGCGGCAACCAGGCGCAGATCAGCCATATCGAAGCGGGCCGTTGGGGCGTCAGCGCGGAGCGCGTGCGACGGCTGGCGACGCTGTACTCGGCCTCAGACGCGCGGCTCGTCGACGCGTTGTGCGCGATGGCCGATGAGCGGGTGAAGGGGTGGTGGGAGGATTACCAGGGGGTGCTTGCTCCTGGCTTCCTGCACCTCGCGGAACTGGAGCACCACGCAACGTACTTGCGGAGCCTCAACGTGGTGAACGTGCCGGGCATCCTCCAGACCGAGGAGTACATCCGTGCAATCCACCGCAGTTACAGACCGGTGCTTCCCGCTGAGGACGTGGATGCGCGGGTCGTGTTCCGGCTGAGGCGGCGAAGCATCTTCGAACGGGACGCTCCGCCGCGTTTCCGCGCCATCATCCATGAGGCGGCACTGCGTATGCGCTTCGGTGGCCGCAAGATCGCCAAGGAGCAACTGGACTATGTACTGGAAGCCTCGGAGCGGCCAACGGTGACGGTGCGGGTTCTGCCCTTCACCTGTGAGGAGTTCATCGAGGCGACAGATGCTCCGCTGTACGCCGGGGGCGTCGTGCCGCAACTCGACACCGTACAGTTGGACAGTCCCATGGGGAGCTTCTTCCTGGGAGACGAAGCCAAACTGAACCGGTACAGGCAACTGCTCGACATCGCTGAGCGGATGACCTTGAACGAGTCGGAATCCCGACGGCTCATCCATCACATCGCGCGCGAACTCTGAGAGGTTTCGAGTGCCCGTGCAGTGGCAGAAGTCGTCCTTCTCAGGTGTGGAGGGCGGGAACTGCGTCGAGGTCGCCCTCGCGCAGCCCCGCCTGCTCCTCCGTGAGGGCGACAGCCCGGGCAAGGTGCTCGCCATGGCCCCCAGGGGGCTGTTGGCCCTGATACGCCACATCAAGTCCGAGCGGCAGCGAGATGCGTGCGCGTGCACCCTCGACAATCCCACCTCGCGCGGAGAGGGCTGAGAACGCTGCGGGTCCCGGCCTGAGGTGTACCGGCCGGGACCCGTCAACCGTCAACTGGCGTGCAGACGGCAGGTGTTCGTCAGACGTTCACACCGAAGTCCTGGGCGATGCCCACCAGGCCCGAGGCGTAGCCCTGGCCGACCGCGCGGAACTTCCACTCCGCGCCGTTGCGGTACAGCTCGCCGAAGACCATCGCCGTCTCCGTGGCCGCGTCCTCCGACAGGTCGTAGCGGGCGATCTCGGCGCCGCCGGCCTGGTTGACGATGCGGATGTAGGCGTTGCGCACCTGGCCGAAGTTCTGCGAGCGGGTCTCGGCGTCGTAGATGGAGACCGGGAAGACGATCTTGTCGACGTCGGCCGGGAGGGCCGCCAGGTTGACGTTGATCGCCTCGTCGTCGCCCGCGCCTTCACCCGTGCGGTTGTCGCCCGTGTGGACGATGGACTGGTCCGGGGTCTGCTTGTTGTTGAAGAAGACGAAGTGGCCGTCCGAGTAGACCTTGCCCTGCTGGTTGACCGCGATCGCCGAGGCGTCGAGGTCGAAGTCGGTGCCCGTGGTGCTGCGGACGTCCCAGCCGAGGCCCACGGTGACGGCGGTCAGGCCCGGAGCCTCCTTGGTGAGCGAGACGTTGCCACCCTTGGACAGGCTTACAGCCATTGTTGGGAGTCCCTTCCCTTGTTGCGTACGGGCTTCGTACCGGCACGAAGCTACAGCTACCCCTATGAACGCGGTGAGGGGTGCCGAAGGTTCCGCCCCTCTTTACTTTCTTTACCTGCGGTCCGGGCAGCCGTAGCCCAGTCGGACGTACGGCCATACATCCCCGAACATCCCCGAAAAGCGCGTGACGTGGGCCGACACGCGCGGGACCATGGACCACATGTCCGGTCCCTATCTCATCCGCGGCTCCGTCTCGCTCCCCGAGGCCGAGCTCATGTGGCGTTTCTCGCGGTCGAGCGGGCCCGGTGGCCAGCATGTGAACACCAGTGACTCGCAGGTGGAGTTGCGGTTCGACCTCGCGAGGACCGAAGCCCTGCCCGAGGTGTGGAAGCAGCGGGCCCTCGCCAAGCTGGCAGGGCGGCTCGTGGACGGCGTGGTGACCGTCCGCGCCTCCGAGCACCGCTCGCAGTGGCGCAACCGGGAGGCGGCGGCCGTCCGGCTGGCCGCGCTCCTCGCCGAGGCCACGGCGCCCCCGCCGAAGCCACGCAGGCCGACCCGCATACCCCGCGGCATCAACGAGCGCCGCCTCCGCGAGAAGAAGCAGCGCTCCGACACCAAGCGGGGGAGGACCGGGCGCGACTGGGGGTGACGCCGCCCGTCGGGACCCCGATCGGCGCCTCGGGGAATCGGCGACCTACGACAGCTCCTGCAACCCGACCGTCTCGCCCTCGACCGTCTCCCCGTTGGGGCGGAAGCCGAGCCGCAGGTAGAAGTTCTCGGGGCCGTTCGGCCCGGGATGCCAGGTGACGTACAACTCGGTGCCGCCCCGGCGGCGGATCTCGTCGGCCACGGAGCGGACGGCGAACCGGCCGTAGCCCCGGCCCTGTTCCCCGGCCGCGATGTTCAGCCGCCACAGGCCGGAGCGGAAGAGGGTGCCGTCCGCCCCCCAGTCGATGTCGAAGAAGGCCATGAGGAATCCGACGGGCCGGTCACCGTCGACGATCAGACGTGGCCAGGCGACGCCGGCGGGGTGGACGTACGCCTCGGCCAGGGACTTCAGCACCGGGGAGACCGCGAATTCCTGTTCCGGGCGGACCCGTATGCCGGTCGCGGCCTCGAAATTCCCGGGGGTGATCTCTTCGAGGCGGAGTGCGGACGTCGTCGTCATGCGCGCACCCTAGGGCGGCGGATCACCGAGGGGCGAGCGAATTCCCTCCTCACACCGGCTTTCCGGTGCCCCCACGCCGCCGGCTTCCGGCCTCAGTCCAACTGCCGGTACCGCCCCCGGAAGTACGCCAGCGGCCCCCCGTCCGCGCCCCGGACCGACGCCGTCAGGACGCGGCCGATCACGAGGGTGTGGTCGCCGGCCGTGACGCGCTGTTCGGTGCGGCACTCCAGGGTCGCGAGGGCACCGTCCACGAGGAGTGCCCCGGAGGCCTCGCCGCGGACGTGTGGGATGTCCGCGAAGAGGAGGCGGTCGCTGACGCGGCCCTTCATGGCGAAGCGGCCCGCGATCTGGCGCTGGTTCTCGGCGAGTACGGAGACGGCCCACAGCGGCTGCTCGGCGAGCAGGTCGTCCATCCGGGAGCCCTCGCGGAGACTGACCATGACGAGGGGCGGGTCCAGGGACACGGACATGAACGAGGTCGCCGTCATGCCGACGTCCTCGCCGCGCGGCCCCTCGGGGTCCAGCGGAGGCTCGTGGGCGGTCACCAGGACCACTCCTGCGGCCAGCCGGGACAGGGCGGCACGGAACTCGTCATCGGTCACCCCCTCAGCATGCCCGGCGGGGGTGGATACGGTCGGGGCAGGAGAGGTGTTCAGCACACTTGGACGCTAGCTTCGGCCGGGTGCAAGCCGCATCCGACCAGAGTCCGGAGCGGGTCCTAGGACCTCGGGCGGAGAGCGCCGAGAGGCTTCGGTTCCCGTGCGAACACATCCGGTCACAGCCCCCACACAGAGCCCTGCGTTGTGTTCAGCCGGCGGATGGCGAAAATGCAGAACCTCCACTCAATTGTTCACGTTTTGCTGTGACTTGAGTCACAGGTGCCCTTTTTTGTTGACCCTGTGTACCGAGTGGGCAGCGCGCTGTGATTCAGTGGCTGAGAGCTTACGAGTAGTACGCCGACCAGCACGCCGATGACAACCCTGGAGTTGCTGCGAGACCTCGGGGGGAGGGCGAATGGAGACCGACACCGACTCGGAGCCGTACGTCCGGCTGAGGACTCTGCGGCAGTTGCATCAGGTCATGGCGGACATGAACACCGCACGCAGCCTGGCCGACACGCTGCAGACCGTCGCCGACGGCATCGTCAACGGACTCGGCTACGAGCTGTCGTGCGTCAACCTCGTGCGCCCCGACGGGGACCTCGTCGTCGCCGCGCTCGCGGGCAACTCCGCGGCGGAGGCCCTCATCACCGGCCGCGTCGGCTCCCGCGACTCCTGGGAGCGTCGGCTTGGCATGGGTGAGGCCTGGGGCGACCTGCGGTTCATACCGCACACGGAGGGCTGGGTACTCGACGACGACGATGTGCCCCAGTGGTTCACCGACGGCCCCGCGCCCCGCTTCGAGGACGAGTGGCACCCCGCCGACCGCCTCTTCGCGCCGATGTACACCCCGGGTGCCTCAGGCACCTCGGGCACATCGTGCGGCGAGCTGCTCGGTGTGATCTCCGTGGACCGGCCGCGCAACGGGCGCCGCCCTGGCGCCTGGGGGCGCGAGGCGCTCCAGATGTACGCCTTCCAGGCCGCCATCGCGATCGCCAACGCCCGGCTGCGGGCCAACATGCAGCGCGCGCTGGTCAGGCTCGAGCGGGAGCAGCAGGCCCTGCGCGCCAGTGAGGAATCGTTCCGGCAGGCCTTCGAGTACGCCCCGTCCGGCATGGCCATCGCCGAGATGGGCGGCGAGGAGCAGGGCCGGATCCTCAGGACCAACGACGCGCTGTGCCGGCTGCTCGGCCGCCGCGCCTCCGCGATGCGCCGCTACGCCTTCGCCGACCTCGTCCACCCCGAGGACATCGGCACGCTCCTGCGGACCTCCGCCGAGGGCGGACGCGCGGAGCTGCGGCTCGGGCGCCGTGACGGGACGTACGTCTGGGTGTCCCTGCGCAACTCCGTGGTCGCCGACGCCGCCGACGGGCCCCGCTTCCTGCTCACCCACGTCGAGGACATCGAGGAGCGCAAGCGCCGCGAGCTCCAGCTCGCCCACCGTGCCTCGCACGACTCGCTCACCGGCCTGCCGAACTCCGCCGAGCTGCGCTCCCGTCTGTCCGCCCGCCTCTGCCGGCGCTCGCAGTCGCTGCCCGCCGGCGCGGCCGACTCGATGGACGCGGCGTTCGAGCGGTACGACCAGTTCATCGAGGGACACCCGGCGTTCGACGCGAACGGTCACGGGTACGCGTTCGGTGCCGGGCCGGGGACGTACGACACCTTCGACCACCATGTGCACGTCGTCGCCCCCGAGGGCGAGCACGACGACGGCACCAAGGGGCTCGCGGTGCTCTTCTGCGACCTCGACGGGTTCAAGTCCATCAACGACCGCTTCGGGCACAACGCGGGCGACGCCGTCCTCATCGAGGTGGCCCGGCGCCTCGGCGGCGCCGTGCGCGACGGGGACACGGTCGCCCGCCTCGGCGGCGACGAGTTCGTGGTCCTCGCCGACGGACTCGGCCGGGCCGACGCCCAGGACCTCGCCGTACGGCTGCGCAACGAGATCATCCAGCCGATCCGCGTCGACGGCCGCGCCATGCGGGTCGGTGCCAGCTTCGGCATCGGCTGGGCCCACTGCGGCATGACGGCCGACGAGGTGCTGAAGTCGGCCGACGAGCGGATGTACATCGAGAAACGGTCTCGTCCCAGACAGCACCGGCGTGCGGGGTGAATCACCGGTGTACTCCACGTGCACTCCAGGTGCACGGCCCTCTTCCCGCAGGTCAGCACCGTGATTCGGGTGAAGACGGACGGTGTGATCGGCGTGATGATCCAACCGGAGTCACCCGTTTGGGCCACCTGGAGCGGGTAGGCTCGCCACTCACACACGTACCGAATCTGTACCGCACCGCTGAGGAGATCTTGGGATGACGCCCGGCAACAACGGCGCGAGCACGCCCGAGGACGACGACCCGTTCGGCTATCTGTACGCCGACGGTCAGGCCCGGGGCGCCCAGCCGCCGTCGGGGGGCTACGGCTACCCCAACGCCGTCAACAGGGTGCGGGCGGTCGGTGAGCGTCAGTACGGGCAGCAGGCCGCCCAGGCCCCGCAGCAGCCCGGCCAGACGGCCGCGTACGGCCAGGTGCCGCAACAGGCCGGCTACGGCCAGCCGAACGCGCACTACCAGGCACCCGAGACCACCCCGGGCGGCGCGCCCACGACCCGTCAGGCCGCGCACGGCGGTGGCGGTGGCGGCCGGGGCCGCGGACCCAACACCAAGGGCCTCCTCATCGGCGCGATCGCCGTGGTCGCCGCCGTCGTGATCGGCATCAGCGTGGCCATGCTGGGCGACGACAGCGAGAACACCGGTGGCGACACCGGAGCGTCCTCCGCCCCGTCGGCCGACGGGAGCGCCGAGCCCAGCCAGTCGTCCTCCCGGCAGGCCGACGACAACGCCGACGAGGCCGAGCTGCCGAAGATAGACGCGAAGGCGCTGCTGCTCGGCGGCGGCGCCACCACCGCGTCGGACATCTCCGGCGCGAAGGCGGACGGCGGCGTGTACGTGACCGGCTTCAACGTGCCCGGCGCGTCCGTGACGTGGAACGTGAACGGCATCCCGAAGAAGGCCCAGTACCGCCTGTACGTCAACTACGGCGTACCCGGCAAGGACGCCGACGCCACGCTCTCGGTCAACGGCACGGCCCAGACCCGCCCGCTGAACATGAAGAACTTCGCGAACGCCGCGGAGGGCGACTACGAGAAGGGCTGGACGGAGACCTGGGCGAACGTCCAGCTGAACAAGGGCACCAACACCATCAAGCTCTCCTGCGAGGCGGGCAACCAGTGTGACGTCAACCTGGACAAGCTGTACCTGGTGAAGGAGTGACCCGGTAAAGGGCCGTACCTGGTGACGGACTGAGCCGAACGGCCCGGTGACCGGTGGTTGGTGAGCGGTGCTCAGGCCGCGTCGGCCTCTCCGGTCACCCGCACCTGCTCCACCAGCTCCTCGTACGCCGCCCGGTCGAACTCGCCCGCCACGGGTGCCAGGACCGTCGCGGCCGACAGTGCCACCGCCCGGGTCAGCCGCTCGGGCCACGGCAGACGCTCCACGAGACCCGACAGCAGCCCCGCGACCGCCGAGTCGCCCGCGCCCGTCGGGTTGCCGCTGACGCGGCGGGGCGGCGTCGCCCGCCAGTGGCCCTCGGCGGTGTGGGCCAGCAGCCCGTCGGGACCCAGAGAGGCGACCACCGTATGGGCGCCGCGGCGGCGGGCGTCCCGGGTGGCCCGGGAGGGCTCGTGGGAACCGGTGAGCTCGGCGAGTTCCTCGGTGTTCGGCTTGACCAGGTCCGGGCGGGCGGCCACGCCCCGGCGCAGGGGCTCACCGCTCGTGTCGAGGAGCACCGGGACGTTCGCCGCTCGCGCGGCCCGGACCAGTCCCGCGTACGCGCCCACGGGCACTCCCTGCGGCAGGCTGCCGCACAGGGCGACCGCGGAGGCGGAGCCCAGCAGGTCCTCGTACACCTCCTGGAAGGCGTTCCACTCGGCGGGCGTTATGGCCGGGCCCGGCTCGTTGAGCTGAGTCGTGTCACCGGTCGCGTCGACCACGGCGACGGTGCGGCGGGTCGTGCCTTCCACGGGCACCAGTGCATCGACGACGCCGGTGGTGTGGGCGAGTTGCTCCTGCAGGGCGCGTCCCGTCGTGCCGCCCGCGAAGCCCGTGACGGTCGCCTCGTGGCCGAGGGCCGCGAGGACGCGCGCCACGTTCAGGCCCTTGCCGCCGGGGCGTTCGGTCACCTCGGTCACCCGGTGCGAGGTGTGGGGTGTCAGGTTCCGTACGCGATAGGTGATGTCGAGAGCGGTGTTCAGCGTGACCGTGAGGATCACCAGGGCCGGTCCTCCCCCCAGGTTCGATGGCGCACTTCGTCGGGCCGGGAAAGCTGTTGCTGGTCCTGATCATGCCAAAAGAGGTGGCGGTCGGCCCAGACCCGGAAGCCGGCCGCCCGCTTTCACCGGTCAGAGTGCGACCACCCACTCACCCCGCCGCATCACCCCCTTCAGCGCGAACTGAGCGTCCAGGACCACCAGATCGGCGTCCTTGCCGGGATCGAGGGAGCCCACACGGTCGTAGACGCCCAGCAGCCTGGCGGGATTGGCGGCGACGGCGGCGACCACGTCCTCCACCGGCAGCCGGTCGACGGTGACGGCACGCTGGAACGCGCGGTCCAGCGTGAGCGTCGAACCCGCGATCGAACCACCCTCCACCAGCCGCGCCACACCCGCGCTGACGTCGACCTCCAGCGGACCGAGCCGATACCGCCCGTCCCCGAAGCCCGCCGCGTCCATCGCGTCCGTGATGAACGCCACCCGGGAGCCACCCGCATGACGGAACGCCAGCTCCAGGGACGCCGGATGGAGATGGACACCGTCGTTGATCAGCTCGACGGTGACCCGCTCGTCCTCCAGCAGCGCCGCCACCGGACCGGGCTCGCGATGGCCGAGCTGGGGCATCGCGTTGAACAGATGCGTCGCCACGGTCGCTCCCGCGTCAATCGCCTCCGCGGTCTGCTCGTACGAGGCGTCCGTGTGCCCGATCGCCGCGATCACCCCGTGCTCCACCAGAAGCCGTACGGAGTCGATGCCGCCCGGGAGTTCGGTGGCGAGCGTGACCATCGTGGCGTGACCGCGCGCCGCGTCGATCACCTTGCGGACCTCGGCCGGGTCCGGGTGGCGCAGCAGCGCCTCGGAGTGCGCGCCCTTGCGGCAGGGCGAGATGAACGGGCCCTCGAAGTGGACGCCCGCGATCTCACCCTGCTCGGCCAGCTCGGACAGCAGGCCCGCCCGCTGTGCGAGGAAGTCCATGTCGACGGTGACGGTCGAGGCGACGAGGGTGGTGGAGCCGTGGAGGCGGTGGGTGTGGATGCCCTGGAGGATCTCGTCGGCCGTCCCGGAGGTGAAGGACGCGCCGCCGCCACCGTGGTTGTGCATGTCGACGAAGCCGGGGACCAGCCAGTGGCCGGTGAGGTCGATGACCTGGGCGCCCTCGGCGATCCCGGCGGCACCGTCCGCCCGTCCCGAACCGTCCACCCGTTCCGACGCGTCTGGCCCCTTCGACACATCCGCGATCCGCGAGCCCTCGACGACCACGCGGCCGCCTTCCACGATGCCGGTCGGCAGGACCACCCGGGCGCCGGAGAGCACCGTGCACGGCGCGCCGCGGGAATCGCGGGGAGCACGGCGAGCACGGTCGGAATGCTGCGGAGCGCGGTCCGGCACCGGACTCTGCCGGTCCCGTTCACTGGCCGTGGCCATCAGGTGGTTACCTCCGGAGTCGTAGGAGTGGTGGTCAGCAGATCCCAGGCCAGCAGCCCCGCGCCCAGACATCCGGCGGTGTCCCCGAGGGCCGCGGGGACGATGGGCGGCAGCTTCTGGAAGGTGACGCGGCGCTGTACGGCGGCCCGTAGCGGTGTGAACAAGGTTTCCCCGGCCTCGGCGAGCCCGCCACCGATGATCAGGATGCGTGGGTCCAGGAGGGTGAGCGCGGTGACGAGCCCGTCGGCGAGCGCGTCCACGGCGCCCTGCCAGACCTCCTGTGCGCGGGGGTCCCCGGACTCGACGGCCTTGGCGCAGTCCGCCGCGTCCGCCTCGGGGTCCCCGGACGCCGCGGCCCAGGCCTCGCTGACGGCGGACGCCGACGCGTACCGCTCCAGACAGCCGCGCTGCCGGCACGGACACGGCACGCCCCCGGGCCGTACGACGATGTGGCCGATCTCGCCCGCGAAGCCGTGCGCGCCCGCCTCGACGGTGCCGCCGATGCCGATCGCGCCCGCGATCCCGGTGCCGAGGGGCACGAACAGAAAGCGGTCCGCGCCCTGGCCCGCGCCGATCCGGCCCTCGGCGAGTCCACCCGTCCGTACGTCGTGACCGAGGGCGACCGGGACGCCGTCGAGCCGTTCGCCGATCAGCGCGCGCAGCGGGACGTCGCGCCAGCCGAGGTTGGCCGCGTACACGGCGGTGCCCCGCTCGGCGTCGACGATGCCGGGGACGGCGACGCCGACGGCCGCGGCGGGCTCGCCGAAGCGGCGCTCTCCGTAGGCGCGCAGCTCGGCGGCGAAGTCGAGGATCGACTCGACGACGGCGTCCGGGCCGCGCTCGCGGCTGGTCGCCCGGCGGACCTGGTGCAGCAAGGCGGGGGGCGGCCCGGCGGAGGGCGCGGAGCCGTGTGGTGCCCCCACCAGGGCGGCCTTCATCCCGGTGCCGCCCACGTCGAGCGCGATGACATGTCTCACGGGGAACAGTGTGGCCCGTGCACCTGGAAGAGGTCTAGTCCACTTACGTGGTGTAGACCTTGTGCCGAAGTGTGGGAAGTACAGGTTTGAACGTCTGTCTGCGATTCAGGCTGGACGCACGGGGCCTGGACCAAGAAGTTGGAGTACTGACAGTGCATCTGCCTGCGCATCGCCGGCGTACGACGGGTTGGCTCGCGGTGGTTACCGCGCTGGGCATGACGGCGGCGGTCGCCGGCTGCGCGGGCCCTGCCACAGCGCAGGAGGTCACGCTGAGACTGGTCGCCGCCGAGTACGGCGACTCCGCGGGGAACAGCTCGAAGAAATACTGGGACGAGCTCGTCGAGAAGTACGAGGCCGATCACCCGGACGTGCGGGTGCAGGTCAGCGTTTACTCGTGGAACGACGTCGACCGCAAGGTCAAGGAGATGGTCGCGGCGGGCAAGGCGCCCGACATGGCGCAGATCGGCTCGTACGCCGAATACGCCGCACGGAACCAGCTCTACGAAACCGGTCAGCTGCTCTCCATCCCCGTACAGGCCGATTTCCTGCCGCAGCTCGGCGACTCGGGCAAGGTGAGGCGGATCGCGTACGGGATGCCGTTCGCCGCGTCCACGCGGGTGCTCTTCTACAACAAGAAGCTGTTCGCCGACGCGGGGATCACCGACACGCCTCAGACGTGGAACGACCTCGCGGAGGACGCTGCCGCGCTGAAGGCCAACGGCGTCAAGACTCCCTTCGCGCTGCCGCTGGGCCCGGAGGAGGCCCAGGCCGAGACCATGCAGTGGCTGCTGAGCGGCGGTGCCGGCTACACCGACGGCGTCGGCTCCTACAAGCTCGACTCCGACGCGAACATCGAGACGTTCACCTGGCTCAAGGACGAACTGGTCGCCAAGGGCCTGACCGGCTCGACGGAACCCGCGAAGCTGAACCGCGCCGACGCGTTCGCCGCGTTCTCGCGCGGCGAGGTCGGCATGCTCAACGGCCACCCGACCCTCATGGAGGCCGCCGCCAAGCAGGGCGTGGAGTTCGGCATGGTGCCCTTGCCCGGCCGCGACGGCGCGGCCCGCGCCAACCTCGGTGTCGCCGACTGGATGATGGCCTTCAAACAGAACGGCAACCGCCAGGCGATCGGCGAGTTCCTCGACTTCGTCTACAGCGAGAAGAACGTGCTGGCCTTCTCCCGCGAGTACGACCTGCTCCCGGTCACGACGTCCGCGTCGGAGGCCATGTCCGCCGGCAAGTCGGACGCCGACCTCACGCCTTTCCTCGACGAACTCCCGCAGGCCGAGCTGCCCCCCGTCGGCAAGAAGTCCTGGGCCGAGGTCAGCGCCGCCGTCAAGGAACGCATAGGCAAGGCCGTCTCCGAGAACGGGAACCCCGAGGCGGTGCTGGAGGGACTGCAGCAGATGGCGGTGTCGGCGGAGAGCGCGGACCAGTAGGTGGCACGTGTGAGTGGTCTCAGCGGTGTCAGTGGCGAGGGCTACGGTTCTGGTCATGGACGAGCTGAGCCCGCGCGAACTGGCCATCCTCGCCCTGGAGCGCCGCGGCTTCGCGGGGCCCGGGGCGAAGGAGCGGGCCATACGGGAGCAGCTGGGACTGGCGCCGGTGCGCTACTTCCAGCTGCTCAACGCGCTGCTCGACGACCGGCGAGCCCTGGAGCACGACCCGGTGACGGTGAACCGGCTGCGGAGGGTGCGGGAAGCGCGGCGGAAGGAGAGGTGAGGTCTGGAGGGCGAGGCCCGGAGGGTGGCATCTGCTGGACGGTGCCTGGATAGGGTCACCGTATGGGCACCCACTCGGAACCGACGGACCCCAACGACGACCTCAACGCCTCCAGTGATCCCAGCGCCTCCACGGCCTCTGCGGCCTCTGCGGCCTCTGCGGCCCCGAAAAACTCGTCGGGCTTCTCCGACGCACTGCCCGCGCCCGTGACCGCGGCCGGGCGTGACGCACTCGACGCGATCCTCGCCCGTCCCGGCCGCGTGGTGGTCGGGCTGGACTTCGACGGGACGCTCGCGCCGATCGTGCCCGACCCGGAACAGTCCCGCGCCCACCCCGAGGCGGTCCCCGCGCTCGCGGCCCTCGCCCCGAAGGTCGCCTCCGTGGCCGTGATCACGGGCCGCCCGGCCGGTGTGGCGGTCCACCACGGGGGCTTCGCGGGCGTGGCCGGCCTGGAGCACCTGGTCGTCCTCGGTCACTACGGGGTGGAACGGTGGGACGCGGTCACCGGCACCGTCACGGCGCCACCGCCCCACCCCGGCGTCGCCGCCGTGCGAGCCGAACTTCCCGGTGTCCTCGAACGGGCCGGGGCCCAGGAGGGCACGTGGATCGAGGAGAAGGGCCGCGCGGTCGCGGTCCACACCCGTCGGGCCGCCGACCCCCAGGCGGCCTTCGAGGCCCTGCGCGAGCCGCTCTCCGAACTCGCCACGCGGCACGGTCTCGTGGTCGAGCCCGGCCGTATGGTCCTGGAGATCCGGCCGCCGGGTATGGACAAGGGGGTGGCGTTGCGGGAGTACGTACGGGAGGTCGGCGCCGAAGCGGTGCTGTACGCCGGCGACGACCTCGGCGACTTGCCGGCCTTCACCGCCGTCGAGGACCTCCGTGCCGAGGGGGTGCCCGGACTTCTGGTGTGCAGCGGCAGCAACGAGGTCACCGCGTTGGCGAAGCGGGCGGATCTGGTGGTGGACGGCCCGGCGGGTGTCGTACGGCTACTGGGGGGAATGGCAGCGGCGATGGACTCACCGACGGCCTGAGACCTTTGCAGCCCGTCCGGCGTTTGAGGACGAGGCCGTCCAGGCCGACAGCGGGGGTCCGGGGGCGGCAGCCCCCAGGTAAGGGATGGGACGGGTAGGGGCGGCGGGGGCGAAGGAAAGCTAGGCGTCCAGCGCGCGCAGCTGCGCCAGGAACCACTGCGTCGGCGGCAACGCCGTCGCCCCCGCCGCGAGCCGCTTCGTGCGTTCGGCACGCTCACCCGGCGACATCGACAGCGCTTCGTGAAGAGCCCGCGCCGTACCCCCGATGTCGTACGGATTCACCACCACCGCGTCGTCACCCAGCTCCTCGTACGCCCCGGCCTCCCGGGACAGCACCAGCACGCACCCCTCGTCGGAGACGACCGGCACCTCCTTGGCGACCAGGTTCATACCGTCCCGGATGGGATTCACCAGGGCCACGTCCCCCAGCCGGTACGCGGCCAGCGAGCGCGCGAAGTCGTCCTTCAGATGCAGCACGACCGGCGTCCAGTCCGCCGTGCCGTAACGGGAGTTGATCGCGGACGCGACCCGCCGCACCTCGTCCATGTAGTCCCGGTACACCTTGAGGTCCTGCCGGGACGGGTATGCCAGCGCCACGTGGACGACCCGCTCCCGCCACGACGGCCGGTCCTCCAGCAGCTGCCCGTACGCCAGCAGCCCCCGCACGATGTTCTTGGACAGCTCGGTGCGGTCCACGCGCACGATCGACCGCCGCGGGCTCCCGTCCGGCGCCGTACCGATCTGCTCCCGCAGCGCGCCCATCCGCTCGTCCACGTCGGCCTCGTGCGCCCGCCGGCGGAGGAAGTCCGCGTCGGCTCCGAGGCCGTGCACCCCGATCCGTGTCCCCGACGGGATGCCGGGGCCCAGCACCGCGTGACAGCAGTCCGTGAAGGCGTCCGCCCAGCGCTGCGTCAGGAACGCCGCCCGGTCCGCGCCGAGGATGCCGCTCAGCACCTTCGCCGCGATGTCGTCCGGCAGCATCCGGAAGTACTCCGGCGGTGCCCACGGCGTGTGCGAGAAGTGGCCGATCCGCAGGTCGGGGCGGAGTTCGCGGAGCATCCGCGGGACCAGGACCAGGTGGTAGTCCTGGATCAGCACGGCCGCGCCCTGCGCCGCCTCCTCGGCCAGCGCCTCGGCGAACGCCCGGTTGTACGCCTCGTACGACGCCCACTGCCGCCGGAACTCCGCGTCGAAGACCGGCTCCAGGGGCGTCTGGTACAGCATGTGGTGCACGAACCACAGCACCGAGTTCGCGATGCCGTTGTACGCGTCCGCGTGCGTCGCGGCGTCGATGTCGAGCATCCGGACGCCGGGCTCTCCCACACCCCGCCGTACGGCCTCGCGGTCACCGTCGCTCAGCGCGGAGCACACCCATACCGCGCCGGCCTCCGGCCCGATCGCCGACAGCCCCGAGACCAGACCGCCTCCGCCGCGCCGGGCCGTGAGTTCGCCGCTCTCGTCCAGGGCGTACGAGACAGGGCCGCGGTTGGACGCGACGAGGACGCGGGCGCCGTCGGCGGAAGCGGAAGCCATGCTCGTCAACCTAGCCCTTGTCGCATCCGCTCAAACGTACGGTTCCGCTGGGTGGCCAACACCGGCCACCGCAGCAGCCCTCGAGCTCCGCTCACGCCGCCTTGCGTTCCACGTACTCCTCGATCTCCGCCATCGGAGGCCGTTCCTCGGTGTCCACCGAGTACGTGCGCGGCTCGAAGCCCTCCTCGCCCCGCTCGAACTGGGTCAGGGAGGGGCGAATCATATGGCCCCGCGCCAGGCGGAGCTGGGCCGTGCGGTAGATCGCGGCGGACATCCGGCCGAGGGCCTGGCCGTCCTGGTGGCGGTGCTTGCGGACGCCGACGTCGACCTGGGCGAGGGCATCCAGGCCCACCAAGTGCAGGGCGTCGACCAGCATGCCCAGCTCCACCCCGTATCCGACCGGGAAGGGCAGCTGTTCCAGGAGCGAGCGGCGGGCCGCGTACTCGCCGCCCAGGGGCTGCACGAAGCCCGCGAGCTGCGGCCAGTGCATGTTCAGCAGGGGGCGGGCCATGAGTTCCGTGACCCGGCCGCCCTGGCCGGCCGCGGAGCCCAGCGGGCGGTCGTACATCGCTTTGACCAGGTCGACGCCCGGGTCGGTGAGCAGCGGTCCCACGATTCCGGAGACGAAGTCCGACGAGAACTCCTTCAGGTCCGCGTCGATGAAGCAGACGATGTCCCCGCTGGTCACGAGCAGGGAACGCCACAGCACCTCGCCCTTGCCGGGCACGGCCGGGATGCGGGGGAGGATCTCGTCCCGGTGCACCACCGTCGCGCCCGCGGCGGCGGCCACCTCCGACGTACGGTCCGTCGATCCCGAGTCGACGACGACGATCTCGTCGACGAGCGGGACCTGCTGCATCAGGTCACGACGGATCGCGGCGACGATCTCGCCGACCGTCTCCTCCTCGTTGAGCGCGGGCAGTACGACACTGACCGACTGGCCCGAGGAACGTTTGGCGGCCAGGATGCGGTGGAGCGGGCGATCGGTCACGGACCAGGAGCGTGTGCTCAGCCAGCGCTCGACTTCGTTCAGCACGGTCTGCGGCTCCTCACTTTTCGATCACTGCGGATCGGTCTTCTCGATCACGCGGATCGATCACACGAGCTGATGTGTGATCCATCTCGCGGTTCGGACGTCTATCTCAACTGTCCTGGCCTTCGGTTACAGTCTTGAACAACGCGGATGACCATCGCATTGCGGGGTCACCTTTGCGTTTCAATGATCAACAACGGCATACACAACCGCATACCGCTCATCCAGAGGGGCAGAGGGACACGGCCCGATGAAGCCCCGGCAACCCTCCAGCCGGTTCTCGTACCCGATCAGCGTCGATCGTTCACAGATCACCGTAGATCGGCTTCGCGAGGCTCGCGGCTAGGGAAGGTGCCAAATCCGTCTCACGGCGAGATGCGTCGTGAGGAAGATGAGGAGAAAGGGCCTCGCCTCACATGGCTGTGCAGACTGCTGGAAACACGACGAACCCCGGCACCACGAACGCCACCACCGTCGACCTCGGCCCCGCCGCCGCTCTGTCCTGTCGCGAGTGCGGCCACCGGGTGCCGCTCGGCCCGCTCTTCGCCTGCCAGGAGTGTTTCGGCCCGCTGGAGATCGCATACGACTTCTCCGCGTACGAGACCGAAGAGCTGCGCAAGCTGATCGAGTCCGGCCCGGCGAACATCTGGCGCTACGCGCCCCTGCTGCCCGTCCCGGCCGACGTGGCCGGCAAGCCGAACCTCAACCCCGGCTGGACCGCCCTCGTCAAGGCCGACAACCTGGCCCGGGAGCTGGGCGTCACCGGCGGTCTGTACGTGAAGGACGACTCCGGCAACCCGACGCACTCCTTCAAGGACCGGGTCGTCGCCCAGGCCCTGGAAGCCGCGCGGGCATTCGGCTTCACCACCCTCTCCTGCTCCTCGACCGGCAACCTCGCCGGTGCCGTGGGGGCCGCCGCCGCCCGCGCCGGCTTCCGCTCCTGCGTCTTCATCCCGCACGACCTGGAGCAGGGCAAGGTCGTCATGGCCGCCGTCTACGGTGGTGAACTCGTCGGCATCGAGGGCAACTACGACGACGTCAACCGCTTCTGCTCCGAGCTCATCGGCGACCCGGCCGGCGAGGGCTGGGGCTTCGTCAACGTCAACCTGCGGCCGTACTACGCGGAGGGCTCGAAGACGCTGGCGTACGAGATCTGCGAGCAGCTGGGGTGGAAGCTCCCCGACCAGATCGTCGTCCCGATCGCCTCCGGCTCCCAGCTCACGAAGATCGACAAGGGTCTGCAGGAGCTGATCAAGCTCGGGCTCGTCGAGGACAAGCCGTACAAGATCTTCGGTGCGCAGGCCGAGGGATGCTCGCCGGTGTCCGTCGCCTACAAGGCCGGCCACGACGTCGTCCGGCCGCAGAAGCCGGACACCATCGCCAAGTCGCTCGCCATCGGCAACCCCGCGGACGGCCCCTACGTCCTCGACATCGCCCGGCGGACGGGCGGTGCCGTGGAGGACGTGACCGACGAGCAGATCGTGGAAGCGATCAAGCTGCTGGCGCGCACGGAGGGCATCTTCGCCGAGACGGCGGGTGGCGTGACCGTGGGTGTCACGCGCAAGCTGATCGAGAACGGTGCGCTGGACCCGACCCTGACCACGGTCGTCCTCAACACCGGCGACGGCCTCAAGACGCTGGACGCGGTGGCGGGTACGGGACTGACGGCGACGATTCGTCCCAGCCTCGACTCGTTCCGCGAGGCCGGCCTCGTGTAGGTCCGGCTCGTCATTCGTCTGCGGGCCGGTGAGGGCTGGTCGTGCTCGCGCGGCGGAGCCGCATATTGACACAGTCCCGTGCCCCCTCGGGGCGCCCCCGCACCCCTGACCGGAGGTCAACCCATGAGCGTCACCGTCCGCATCCCCACCATCCTGCGTACCTACACCGGCGGTCAGGCCGAGGTCAGTGCCGAGGGTGCGAACCTCGGCGAGGTCATCGCCGACCTGGAGAAGAACCACACCGGCATCGCGGCCCGGGTCCTGGACGACCAGGGCAAGCTGCGCCGGTTCGTGAACGTGTACGTGAACGACGACGACGTCCGCTTCGAGCAGGGGCTGGAGACGGCGACCCCGGAGGGGGCGGGCGTGTCCATCATTCCGGCCGTCGCCGGAGGCTGAGCGGCACCCATAATTACCTTCGGTAACTTCGGTTACCGAGAGTTCATCGAATGGCCCCCTCCGTGAGAGAAGCGGAGGGGGCCATTCTCTATGGTTGAGCACGGTACAGTTGGGGAACGCGGTTCGCTTCAGGCTCCGGTTTCACGCCGCGCGCATATGGGTTCTTGCCGCGCGCCCGATATGAAGTAGCCAAAGTGGGCGAGGGTCGGCGAGATATTCGCGCCTTATGTTCCTTTTGTGGAGCCCGACTTGCCCTGAAGTCAGGTGAATTCTCCGTACATTCCCGACCGGGCCTGTCCAGATTTCTCGTCCGATTGACCTGTTGCAGACGGCAGTTGGACAGATACATTCAGCCGCGGTCGACGCGTTCCGGCGCACGCCCCCAACCGTTGGGGGGTGAGGTCTGACCCGGATCCGCGAAGTGTGGATCTGTGCAAGGGCCAGTAATAGGGGAGTTAGGCATGGCTCAGGGCACCGTCAAGTGGTTCAACGCGGAGAAGGGGTACGGCTTCATCGCGGTCGACGGTGGTGCGGATGTATTCGTCCACTACAGCGCGATTCAGATGGACGGCTACCGCACCCTGGAGGAGGGCCAGCGGGTCGAGTTCGAGATCTCGCAGGGTCAGAAGGGGCCGCAGGCGGACATGGTCCGTCTGGCCGGCTGAAGCACGCGCCGACTGAACAGCAGCGACGCACTTCGTTTCACTTTCGAAGGGCTCGTGCCCCACGGGTAGTTGTCCCGCGGGGTACGAGCCCTTCGTTCTGTCCAGGTTCAGGTCAGGGTGCTGGACCGGGACCCTGACCGCGTCCTGTATCCGGGCGGGGGCGCACGGGCGCGTTCACCTGCGGATCATCCCCAGGCGCTTGCACTCGCAGGGGTCGAGTGCTAATCATTGGGCGTTAGCACTCTGAAGGTGAGAGTGACAACGAGGACCGGGTCGGTGAGGCCCGCCGGCCGCGTGGGGCAGGGACCCACAGGCAGGTGAGCCGTCCGTCGCGGGCGCCAGCACGGTCCGGAGCAATCCTCCCCCGAGCTCTCGGCTTCGCTTCGAGCACGGGGGGACCCCATCCGTCCGGGAGGACCACTTCACATGGCCAAGATCATCGCGTTCGACGAGGAGGCCCGGCGCGGCCTTGAGCGCGGGATGAACCAGCTCGCCGACGCCGTCAAGGTGACCCTCGGCCCCAAGGGCCGCAACGTCGTCCTTGAGAAGAAGTGGGGCGCCCCCACGATCACCAACGACGGTGTCTCCATCGCCAAGGAAATCGAGCTGGAGGACCCGTACGAGAAGATCGGCGCCGAGCTGGTCAAGGAGGTCGCGAAAAAGACGGACGACGTCGCCGGTGACGGCACGACGACCGCGACCGTCCTCGCCCAGGCGCTGGTCAAGGAGGGCCTGCGCAACGTGGCCGCGGGTGCCAACCCGATGGCCCTGAAGCGCGGTATCGAGAAGGCCGTCGAGGCCGTGTCCGCCGCCATCCTCGACCAGGCGAAGGAGGTCGAGACGAAGGAGCAGATCGCCTCCACCGCCTCCATCTCCGCCGCCGACACCCAGATCGGCGAGCTCATCGCCGAGGCGATGGACAAGGTCGGCAAGGAAGGCGTCATCACCGTCGAGGAGTCCCAGACCTTCGGTCTGGAGCTGGAGCTCACCGAGGGTATGCGCTTCGACAAGGGCTACATCTCGGCGTACTTCGCGACCGACATGGAGCGCATGGAGGCCGCCCTCGAGGACCCCTACATCCTCATCGCCAACTCCAAGATCTCCAACGTCAAGGACCTGCTCCCGCTCCTGGAGAAGGTCATGCAGTCGGGCAAGCCGCTGCTGATCATCGCCGAGGACGTCGAGGGCGAGGCCCTGTCGACCCTGGTCGTCAACAAGATCCGCGGCACCTTCAAGTCCGTCGCCGTCAAGGCCCCGGGCTTCGGTGACCGCCGCAAGGCCATGCTCGGCGACATCGCCATCCTCACGGGCGGCGAGGTCATCTCCGAGGAGGTCGGCCTCAAGCTGGAGAACGCGACCCTGGACCTCCTGGGCCGCGCCCGCAAGGTCGTCATCACCAAGGACGAGACCACCATCGTCGACGGCGCCGGCTCCACCGACCAGGTCGCGGGCCGCGTGAACCAGATCCGCGCCGAGATCGAGAACAGCGACTCCGACTACGACCGCGAGAAGCTCCAGGAGCGCCTGGCCAAGCTCGCGGGCGGCGTGGCCGTCATCAAGGCCGGTGCCGCCACCGAGGTCGAGCTCAAGGAGCGCAAGCACCGCATCGAGGACGCCGTGCGCAACGCGAAGGCGGCCGTCGAGGAGGGCATCGTCGCCGGTGGTGGCGTGGCCCTGCTCCAGGCCTCCACGGCTCTGGAGAAGCTGGAGCTGGAGGGCGACGAGGCCACCGGTGCCGCCGCCGTCAAGCTCGCGCTCGAGGCCCCGCTGAAGCAGATCGCGGTCAACGCCGGCCTCGAGGGCGGCGTCATCGTCGAGAAGGTGCGCAACCTCCCCGTCGGTGAGGGCCTGAACGCCGCGACCGGTGAGTACGTCGACATGCTCGAAGCGGGCATCCCCGACCCGGCCAAGGTGACGCGCTCCGCGCTGCAGAACGCCGCGTCGATCGCCGCGCTGTTCCTCACCACCGAGGCCGTCATCGCCGACAAGCCGGAGAAGGCCGCCGCGCCCGCCGGTGGCGGCATGCCGGGCGGTGACATGGACTTCTGATCCGGTTCTCCGGATCGGCCCGTCCGAGGTACCGAGGGCGGCACCCCTACTCCAGGGGTGCCGCCCTCGGGCGTGTCCGGGGTCACAGCGCGGGAGGGCGAGCCGACGGAATGTGGTGCGGGCCGGGGCAGTTGATGAGCACGGGCGGTAGATGCGCATGCATGTACCGCCCGAAACCCCCTGCCCCTGCC
>NZ_VMNX01000449.1 GCF_009377235.1 Streptomyces acidicola | reverse complement strand
TAAGATGTGTATAAGGGACAGGGGTAGGGGGCGGGGTCTGGGCCGGGCCTGAGTCCGAGGCTGGGACCGGCGCCCAGACCGGGGGCGCGGGCGTGTCCGGCAGGGTCTCGAACAGCCTTTGCAGCTCGGCGAGTTCGGGCCGGACGTAGGGATTCTTGTCCAGGCAGCGCTCGGTGATGCTCCGCAGGGGCTCCGGGACTCCGTACAGGGTCGGCGCCTCGTGCACCACCTGGTAGCCCGTCAAGTACGGGCTGTCGGCGTCGAAGGGACCGTGGCCGGTGGCCGCGTACACCAGCAGCGAGCCGAGCGAGAACACGTCCGAGGCCGCGGTGACGTCCTTGGGCCTGGCGAACTGCTCCGGGGACATGAAGGGCGGGGTGCCCATCAGCCGTCCGGTCACGGTGAGGGCCTGGTTGTCGGCGGCGCGCGAGATACCGAAGTCGATGACGCGCGGCCCGTCCTCGGCCATCAGAACGTTGCTCGGCTTCAGGTCCCGGTGGACCATGCCGGCCTGATGGATGTCCCGCAGGGCCTCGCCGAGCCCCAGGGCCAGCGTGCGCAGCGCACGCCCGCCCAACGGCCCGTCCTTGGCCACTATGTCGGACAGCGTGCGGCCGGGGACGTACAGCGTCGCCATCCACGGCTGCTCGGCGTCCGGGTCGGCGTCCACGACGGGCGCGGTGAACGCCCCGCTCACCCGGCGGGCCGCGGCGACCTCCTGCCGGAAGCGGGCCCGGAACTCCTCGTCCTGCGCGTACTGCGCGTGGATGAGCTTGACCGCGACCTGGCGTCCCGAGGCCGAGCGGGCCAGGTAGACGACTCCCATGCCGCCACTGCCGAGCCGGTCGACGACCGTGTAGCCGCCTATCGACCCTATGGACCCCGATTCCCCGGTGCTCAGCGGCATCGCCGGTCAACCTTCCCAATTCACCCATGTCGCACGGCTGTTCACTGGCACCACACTAGTGCCAGACCGGCGGGCGGTCGGCCGGACCGGGCGGACGGCGGACGGCGGACAGCGGATCGGCCAGGAGACAGCGGTGTTGGCGAGGCAGGCCTTGAGCGACCAGTTGCCGACAGAACTTCTGGAAGTCCGCTCAGGGCGCGCACGACTCGTCCAGATACACGCGCGCCACGGCAGCGGCGCGCGTGAACCAGTCGGTGACGATGGCGATCTCGTCCGGCGTGTACTGCGTGAACAGCTCCGCGAGTCGCGCGTGGTAGGGGCCGTAGACGGCCTGGACCCGGTCGGCGGCGGCCGGAACGGCGGCGACGCGCACCCGCCGTCGGTCGGCGGGGTCGGGCTCGCGGGTGACGAACCCGCCGCGCTCCAGGCGGTTGATGATGCCGGTCACCGCGCCTGTGGTCACGTGAGCGCGCGCCGCCAAGTCGCCGGCGGTGACCCAGGAGTCCCCGGCCTCAAGGACGTGGGCGAAGCAGATGAGGTCCGTCATGCTCAGCCCGAGGTTCCGGGCGAACTCCTGCTGACCGACGACGCTCGTCGAGATGAGGTCATCGAGGGCGCTGATGGCGTCCGAGGGGGAGGCGGCAGTTCGCTGCTTGCCCTCCATTGCGATTTCCTTAGCATCTAAGATAAATTCCTTACTTGCTAAGACATCATAGGTCGAGTGCCGCCCACCAGGTCAATGGCGTGTGTGGGCCCGGCCGGGCGAGCGTGAGGAGGCGGGCACGTGAGCGGGCATTACGACGAGGGCCACACCGTGGCCGGATGGACCGGTTTCACCGTCGCAACGACGGGGACTGTGATGGCCGGACTCGGCATCTGCGGCTGGCGCCCGGGGATCTGGCTGGGGTCGGCCCTCATGGCGGCGGCGCTGCTCGTCATGTGGGTCCTCCACCTCGCCGGCTGGGGCAAGCCGCCCGGGCCGCGGACGGTCGATCAGCGGAGCCTTCGGAGGCGGGACCTCTCCGCGCGCCAGGGCCACGCGGGATGCCTTGGATGCCGGCTGGCCGGACGGGGCGGTCCCTGGGTCCGTGCGGGCGCGGCGGCCGCGCCCGCGTCGGCCGCCGCCTCGGAGACGGCAGGCACCTCTGATACGGCAGGCGCCGCGGCCGACGTTTCGTCCTGAACGCGACGGGCCGGGTAAGCGTCCTGACCGCCCGCTCAGCCCATCTGCGTGGCCATGGCCCTGCCCCTGTCCACCGACTCCCGGGTCCGGAACGCCCGCCGGTACGCCTGCGGGCTGATCCCCACCACGCGCTTGAAGCGGTCGCGGAACGCCGTCGGGGAGCCGAAGCCCGCCTGGTGGGCGACGCGTTCGACGGCGTGGTCGGTGTTCTCCAGGAGGTACTGGGCGCGGCGGACCCGGGCCCGGTGCAGCCACTGCAACGGCGTAGTCCCCGTCTGCTCGCGGAAACGGCGGTTGAGCGTACGGGAACTGGTGCCCGCGTGGGCCGCGATGTCATCGAGGGTGAGGTCCCGCTCCGCGTTCTCCTCCATCCAGCTCAGCAGCGGCTCCAGCGTCGCGCCGGCCGGGGCGGGCGGAGCGGACGGCGGGGTGTGGACGATGAACTGGGCCTGGCCGCCCTCCCGTTCGAGCGGTACGACCGACATACGGGCCGTGTGCGCGGCGACCGCCGAACCGTAGTCCATGCGGATCATGTGCAGGCACATGTCGATCGCCGCGGCGGCGCCGGCCGAGGTGAGGAACTGGCCGTTGTCGACGTAGAGGACGTTCGGGTCGACGGTCACCTTCGGGTACATGGCCGCCAGGTCGGCGGCGGCGATCCAGTGCGTGGTGGCGCGCTGTCCGTCCAGCAGACCGGTGGCGGCGAAGATGAACGCGCCGACGCAGATCGAGGCGATGCGCGTGCCGTTCGCCGCCGCCTCGCACACGGCCTCGGCGACGCCCGGGGGAAGCGGGACCGTCGGGTCGGCCGTGCCCGGCAGGATGATCGTGTCCGCCTCGGCCAGTGCGTCCAGTCCGTGGGGGGCGCGTACGGTGAACGGCCCCGCGCTCACCTCCTCGGCCGGTGAGCAGACCCGGACACGGTAGGGCGTGCGGCCGTCCGGAAGCCGGGCCCAGTTGAAGGTGTCGATCGGGGCCGAGAGGTCGAACGGGATGACATGGTCCAGCGCCAGTACGGCCACGGTGTGCATGACTGGAGCGTAATGGCGAATGTTCGGGTGTGCGCCGGGTTCTCGCCAGGGGCGGGCCTGGTGCCGACGCCGGGAGTCGACGCCGGGTGTCGACGGGTGGGTCTCGACGGGTG
>NZ_VMNX01000448.1 GCF_009377235.1 Streptomyces acidicola | reverse complement strand
TGGTTGTGGCGGGTGAGTGGAGCGGATTGGGGGTGAACGCGGGTTTGTGGGACAGCCGGGGCGTTGGTGGGTGGGGTTGAGAGGGCGGTGCGATGCCGGAGCGAGGCTCTGCCGACGGGCGACTGGGAACGGGGCGGCTGCGGGCGAGCAGGGCGGGTCGCGGAGCGCAACACGGCGGCACGGCGCGCGGACGGGTGCGTCGCTGCCGACCGGATAGACGGCTGATCCTGCCCGGTGAGGGACGCGGTCGACCTGGGTGAGGCGGCGGTCGGCCGAACTGGAGCGGGCGACGGAGAGCAGCCACGACACCCAGGAGGCGACAGGCAGGCCACAGGCAGTGCACGCGCCGCAAACGGAACGACCCGGTCCACGGAAACCGTGGACCGGGTCGTTTACCGATCGTGTGGGCGATACTGGGTTCGAACCAGTGACCTCTTCGGTGTGAACGAAGCGCTCTCCCGCTGAGCTAATCGCCCGGGTGCACAAGGAAGATTACCCCATGTCAGGGATGCCTCCGACCACTACCGGAGTAGCGTCGGACCACCGCCGGGTCACTGATCCTTGATGTTCCAGGGCATCTCGAAGCCGAACTTCCAGAGGTAGATGCCGCCCAGCACGGCCATGATCACGAGGCCGACCACCGTCAGGATGATGTTGCGACGTCGCACTTCGGGGTCGAGGGCCCGCTGGGCCGCCTCGGTCACCTTGCGCTTCGTCCAGCGGAGCACAAGCTGTGCCCAGACGAACTCGGTCGCCCAGATCGCCATGCCGCAGAAGATCACCACCCAGCCCGGACCGGGCAACGGCAGCATGATCACACCCGCCACCACAACAGCGAGCCCCAGGATGAAGACACCCACCTGCCAGCTCAGGTGGAGCATCCGCCGGGTCTTGACGAATTCCGGCGCACGGGACCCACGAACCGCCTCTCCGCCCGCCTTGTCGTCGGTCTGATCCCTGGGTACGCCGGCCGTGTCGCTCTTCATTCCGTCGGCCGCCACGGCGACCTCCCCCGCCTCGCCACTCCCCGTATCCATATGACCAAACCCTACCCGAGAGAAACCGATCACCAGAATGGTCGTATCCGGCAAACGCACTCTCGGCCGGATGAGCTACCAAAAGCTACGCAAAACACTCAGAGGGGTTTACAACGGCACCGTAGGTGGCATGTCGATTTCGCCGACGTGCGAATCCCCGAGCGCACACTGAGCGAAAGGCCCTGGCGCTTATGAACACCACGGTCAGCTGCGAGCTGCACCTGCGCCTCGTTGTGTCGAGCGAGTCCTCACTGCCTGTTCCCGCGGGACTGCGGTATGACACGGCCGATCCCTACGCCGTGCACGCCACCTTCCACACCGGAGCCGAGGAGACCGTCGAGTGGGTGTTCGCCCGCGACCTCCTCGCCGAAGGGCTCCACCGGCCCACCGGAACCGGCGACGTCCGCGTGTGGCCGTCCCGGAGCCACGGTCAGGGCGTCGTGTGCATCGCCCTGAGCTCTCCGGAGGGCGAGGCCCTGCTCGAGGCCCCGGCGCGGGCCCTGGAATCGTTCCTGAAGCGGACAGACGCCGCCGTGCCGCCCGGCACGGAGCACCGGCACTTCGACCTCGATCAGGAGCTCTCGCACATCCTGGCGGAAAGCTAGGGCGAGGCTCCCACAAAGCCGCCCGGCGCCGTCCACTCGGGGAGACGGCTCGGGCGACAACCGCATAGGGCAGTCACCGGCACCGTCGCCGCGGAGTTCCGCGCGGTGGCGCCGGTGTCTGTGCGCGTGGCGCGCGGCGCGTACCGATGTCGCGGCGTGCACGGGTGCGGCGAGGACGGGTACGGCACGTACGGGTCCCACCGTGTCACCGTACGCACCGAAGTCGCACGGAGTGCCGGACAGTGACGTTCCGCGACGGGCTCGAAGAGCTCCGTGTCGGAACCTGGGGCAACGGGCGTGTCCGGGCCCCGGGTGGGCGTGAGTCTCCGGGCCCGGAGAGAGACGTGCGTGGGCGACGGGGACACGTGTACGCGGACCGGAACCCACCACGTCCCCGCACACGTGTGCGGGGTGGGTACCGGTCGTCACAGCGCTGTTCCAGGCTCGTCCCGTGCCCCTCGAACAGGCCGTCGAGCCACTAACATCGGCCAGCATCGACGGGCGCCCCGCCCGACCACCAGGCCAGGGAGCGAAACGTGCTGATCACCCACGACACCCGGTGCGCGCTCGACACCGTGGTGGATCTGGTGAACACCGTGCCGGACGACGACACGATGACGGACGGCCTCGTGGACATCCCGGCGCTCGGCGATTTCGTACGAAGGCACGAGATCAGCGATGTGGGGGTGCTGTCGGACCTCGACCTCGCGGCGGTACGCAAGGTCCGTGGCCGATTCTCCGAGGTCTTCGCGGCCCCCGACGCACGCTCGGCCGCCGGAGTCATCAACGACCTGGTCGCCGCGGCGGGCACCACCCCGCGGCTCACCGACCACGACGGCTACGACTGGCATGTGCACTACTTCGCGCCCGGTGCGTCCGTCGCCGACCACCTCGCGGCCGACTGCGGGATGGCGCTCGCCTTCTTCGTGGTCGCCGGGGAACAGGAACGGCTGCGCCGCTGCGAGGCCCCCGACTGCCGTCGCGCCTTCGTCGATCTCTCCCGCAACCGCTCCCGACGCTACTGCGACAGCCGCACCTGCGGAAACCGCCTCCACGTGGCGGCCTACCGGGCCCGCCGCAAGGAGGCCACGGGCTGAGGGCCGACGGACCCGTCGGACTCCCCGGAGACGGCCGGGGACGCGCCGGAGACGGCCAGGGGCGAGACGGTCGCACGGCCGAAGGGGCAGGGGCGGCGAGAGGGAGCCGAGCTGGGTGCGCCGAGGCTGACGGAGCCCTCGGCGGGTGGCGCCTGGGCTCCGTTTACGGCTCAAAGCATCAGCAGGTCGTGCAGTGATGCCATGAGCAGCAGACAGCCGATCACCGCTAGGAAGATCATCAGCGGTGGCTGGGAGAGCGCGAAGAGACAACCGCGCCGCTCCTCGGGGGGAGCTGCGTTGTCGCTCTGGGTTGTGTCCAGCATCTCGCGGCGATCATTGCGCAGCTGAGACCCTCACCGCGATCAACACATGCGGAATGACCAGGAGTTCGCCAATATCCCGTTGCGTGGGAGCGATCGTGATCGCTTCCGACCTCTCGCCGGACCCACTGTGTCGTTTCAGTCAGGCTCGTACATCCGCGATCATCCGGACCGCGATGCTGTCATATGCCGTGCTTCTTGAGGATGGCCTCGATGTCGCTGAAGTCGTCCCCGGCGTCGGTTGAGCCGGTGGCCCGGGGTGTGGTCGTGGGG
>NZ_VMNX01000447.1 GCF_009377235.1 Streptomyces acidicola | reverse complement strand
TCTCCGGGGTCGGTGGCGACCTCGGTCGGGACCACCATGACGTCGTCGATCCGCACCAGCCACGTGTCCCGGTACGCCGACCAGCGCGCGGTGTAGAACCGCTGCTCGGTCGTCTCGGTCTGCCCGAACTGCCGGTGGGTGAACTCGTCGATCGCGCGCGAGGCGGCGGAGACGGCCACCGCCAGCTCGTCGCCGTCCACCGTGTCGTCGCCACGCACGTACTCGGCCAGCTCCGCCGCGCTGGCGTAATCAGGCTGCCACGCCATCTCCGCTCACCTCCTCACCGCTGCCGCTGCCGTGCCCGAACCTCGACCTCGGGCACCATCCCGTCTTCCGTGGGCACCATCCACAGCGGACGGCGCGCCCCGGCCGGCCCCTCGACGACCGGGGCGACGCCGTCCTTGCGCCCGCTCTCCTCGGGCGCGCTGTGGGCGGCCGGCGCTGCACCCGCGCCCGGTCCGCCGTCCTCCGGCCCCGCCGCCACGACGCCGTCGGACTCCAGCTGCGCAATCACCTCGTCGCGCGACAGCTCCGCCCACGCCTCGACGGGCGAGCCGGTGAGCGCGGCGGCGTAGGTGCGCCACGCCGCCGCTCCCGAGCCCGGCCCGCTCGTCGGCGGCCGCTCCAGCTCCTCGCTCACCGAGATCACGCCGCGTTGTCGTAGGTGATCTTGCGGACGCCGTCCGTGCGGGTGCAGGCCAGCGCCTTGTAGCCCCACACGGCAACGTCGACGAACGCCACGCGGTACTGGAAGTCGAGCCGCTGCGGGTTCGAGGCCCAGCCGTGGACGTCCTCCCGGTTGAACAGGTAGGAGTCGTTCGCGGCGCCGTCGACGAACGGCAGCGCCCACGCCGGAACGCCGGCCAAACCGCCGATCGACAGGGAGCCGAAGAACTGGCCCATCGTGCCGTCGGCGTTGGTCGCGCCGAGCACGGGGAACAGCGGCCGACCGTCGGCATCCTTCGCCGCGGCCAGCGCGGTGTAGAGCCCCTGCTCCAGCTTGAAATCACGGAACCGGAACCCGCCACGGCTGAAGTGCAGCGCGGCCAGCGCCTCCTTCACTTCCTGCGCCAGCGCGGTGTCGACGGCACCGGCGGTGAGCGTCACGGTGGTGACGGTCAGGCTCTCCAGCAGCGCCGCGGAAGCCTCCTCCAGCGCCTCGTTGTACTCGCGCACCATCTGCCGCCACAGGATCGTGGACAGCTGCGGGTTCCCGCCCTGGTCCCACGCCTCCCGGGTCACCTCGACCTTGCCCGACACCGCCGATGGCGTAATGGTCTGCGTGGTCGTGCTGAACGCGCCCGGCGTCGGCTCGGTGCCCTCGGTGTGGTTGTTCACCAGGTTCGAGGCGGACTGGAACTTGGGCAGCACGAACGGCGTGTTGTCGTCGATCGTGCCCTTGCGGATCGCGTCCCAGATCGGCGTCGGGTACTCCAGCTGGTCCACGTACAGATCCGGCCGGTTGATGTCCGGGTTCAGCGCCTTGACGCCAGCCTGGTTCACCGCGAAGTCGGCGCCGCCGGGGAACGCGAAGTTCTCCTGGATCCACTGCTCCGCGCGCTTCAGCGCCTCGTGGTCGCCCTTCGCGCCCGCGATGATGTCGGTGGAGAAGTCGTGCTTGCCGCGGGAGCCGTCGAACCGGTACAGCGATTCCTCGGTGACCGAGAACCGCGCCTTGGGGCGAGTCGGGTCGACGATCGCGGGTCCCTCGCTGCCGTTCTGCTGGACCTCGACCAGCGTCGAGATCGCCTCGGCGAGCGTGCCGGTGTTCTTCGTGAACGCCTCGACTGCGGCGGTGAACGCGGCGGTGGTCGCCGCGTCCGGCCCGGCGACCGCGGTTCCCTGCTGCCCCTGCGGGCCGTCGGGCTTGTCCGTCATCGTGCTGTCCTTCCGTGATGCCTTGACGCCCGACACCCGGGCGTCGTCGAATGCGGGGAACGCGGTCAGCGCCACGCCGGCCAGCCGCGCGTCGGACACCAGCCGCACCATGTCGTCGTTCGGGTCGGCGCCCCAGCTGGACCCGTCCTCGTTGAACTCGGCCTCGATGCTGAACCCGTCCAGCACCTTGTCGTCGGCCTTCATCAATGCCTTGTCGCCGTCCTCGCCGCGGGCGATCTTGAACGTGCCCTCCAGGCCCTTGTCCGTGGATTCGAGCTTCACGGCGTAGCCGATGGCCTCGGAACGGTTGTGGTCGAGGTTGAGCTTCACCCGGCTGGTGTCCGACCAGGACAGGCTGTCCTTGGAGAACCGGTACTTCGCCCAGCCCGAGCGTGCGACCTTGTTCCACGGCACGAGCAGCCCGGAGACGGTGCGCTTCTCGACGTCGACGCGGAAGTTCGCATCGGCAACGGGAATCGCGAACGCGATCACGTCGTGGTTGCTGTCCTCGGCGAACTGCGCGCTCGTCGCGGTCCGGGTCATCCCGGCCTCCTCGGTGGTCTGCGGCTGGCCCTGATCAGCCGCGGGTGTCTGTTGCTGGCGCGGAGAAACCTCGACCGGAATGGCGGGCAGCCCCTCCATCTCGCGCACCTCCGGCACGGTGAGCACGCGCGTGGTGAGCCCGGTCTGGTAGGTGTTCCACCGCTCGGTCGCGTTGGCCTTCAGGTAGTCGTCCAGGTTGAACTCGACCTTTTGACCGCGGCGGGTGACGTCGTTCATCGACAGCCGGTCGGTCACGGCCCGCATGTACATGGCCAGCACGTCGTTGATCCGGTCGCGCCGCCGGTCGGTCGCGTTCGCGTACGTGCGCGACGTCGTCGACACCTGCAGGTCTTCGGCGTCCAGACCGAGCGCGTTCGCGATCTCGATCGTCGCTTCCTTCTTCAGCTCGACCAGCTGCAGCTCGGCCGGCGTGGGCGCGTTGACGGTCTGGTACTTCAGGGCGGCCGGCACGTAGGCGGTAGCCCGCTCGCGCCGCGCGGCCTCCCAGTCGTCCAGGATCTCCTCGACCTCGTCGTCTTCGATCGGGTCCGCGTTCTCAGCCGGGGTGAAGTAGTCCTGCGGCCGCGGGTCGCTGGCGTACATCGACGACGCCCGGTCGAACAGGATCGCGCGCCGGATCGCCCGCGCCGCCGCGCCGAGGAGGGGCGGATTCGGCGAGTCGAACCGGATCATGTCCTGTCCCGGCACCGGCTGGCCGTTGACCCACACCACACCGCCGGGAAGCTGCTGCCCAGACGGCAGCGTGCGCAGCTGGCGTGCGCCCGGTGGCGGGTTCAGCGACACCGTCTTGACGTCGACGTGCACCGCCGAGCGCGGGAACCCGTCGGCGAGCCGGTCGGTGATCTGCCACCAGGAGATCGCATCGAACACGAGATCTTCGACCGTCTGCGCCAGGGTGACGACGTTCGCCA
>NZ_VMNX01000446.1 GCF_009377235.1 Streptomyces acidicola | reverse complement strand
GTCGCCGACCAGCTCAACCGCCGCCCACGCAAAACGCTCGGCTGGGAAACCCCAGCCGAGCGCCTGCATAAACTGCTCGCTGCCTGATCAACACGACCACGTGTTGCAACGATCCCTAGAAACCGCCCACGGTGCCGGCCCTCAGACGTCAATGCTCTGGTGTCAATGCTCAGACCTCAGAGCTCTCATAGCACTCGGATCTCTCGCATCACGAGTGTCACTCGCATCAGCCCATCACGCGCATCACGAGTGCCACTCGTATCACTGCTGGAGGTCGAACTCCCCGTCACGCGCCCCCAGTACGAACGCCCGCCACTCCGCCGCGGTGTAGCGGAGCACCGTGTCGGGGTCCGCGGAGTTGCGCATCGCGACGGCACCGCCCTCCAGATAGGCGATCTCCACCCGCTCGTCCTGGGGGCCATCAGGGGAGCCGACCCACTCGACGCCACTGATGTCCATGGCGTACAGCGCTTCCTTCTCCTGCTCGGTCGCCACCGGGCTCACTCTCCGTTCAACTGACCTTACGGACCGGGGAGATTCTACAAACCGGCAGACCTGAGACGGACCCTTCGGGTCAGACGGAGCCTTCGGCGGCCTCGACCAGCTCACGGCAGCGCTTCACGTCGCCCGCCATCGCCTCCAGCAGCGCCTGAAGCGATTCGAACTTCCGCTGCCCGCGCACGAAGGCGAGGAAGTCGACGGCGACGTGGAGCCCGTACAGGTCGAGACCGACCCGGTCGATGGCGTACGCCTCCACGGTCCGCTCGGTGCCGTCGAACTGCGGGTTCGTGCCGACGGAGATGGCGGCGGGCATGGCCTCGCCGTCGACGTGCAGCCACCCGGCGTAGACGCCGTCGGCGGGGATGGCGGTGTGCGGGAGCGTCTCCACGTTCGCCGTGGGGAAGCCCAGTTCGCGGCCGCGCTGCGCGCCCCGTACGACGATGCCCTCGACTCGGTGCGGGCGGCCGAGGATCTCGTGGGCGCCCTCGACGTCCCCCTCGGCCACCAGGCGCCGGGTCAGGGTCGAGGAGAAGGGCTGCCCGCCGCCCGCCTCGCCGCTCACGTACAGGTCGACTACCTCGACCTGGAAGTCGTACGTCTTGCCCTGTTCGGCGAGGAACGCGACGTCGCCCGCCGCCTTGTGGCCGAAGCGGAAGTTCGGGCCCTCGACGACGGCCTTGGCATGCAGCTTGTCGACCAGGACCTTGACCACGAAGTCGGCCGGGGACAGCTTCGAGAACTCCTTCGTGAAGGGGAGGATGAGCACCGCGTCCACGCCCAGCTGCGCCATCAGTTCGGCACGGCGGTGGTGGGAGGCGAGCAGCGGGGGGTGGCTGCCCGGCCGGACGACCTCACTGGGATGCGGGTCGAAGGTCACGACGACGGACGGAACGCCCAGCTCGCGTGCGCGGTCCACGGCATGCCTGATGATCAGCTGGTGCCCGCGGTGGACCCCGTCGTAGGAGCCGATGGTGACGACGCTGCGCCCCCAGTCCTGGGGGATGTCCTCCAAGCCACGCCAGCGCTGCACTGTGCCTGCTCCTTGTCGAAACGTGTCGAACCCGTGTCCGTGGTTGCCGCGTACGCAGGTCTAAGGGTGCCATGCCGGTTGCTGTTGGCCCGCATCGGCATGGAGGCTGTAACAGGTGGCACGCGGACGGTTACACGGCCTCCCGGAGCGCACGCCTCGGCCGACTCACGCGGGGACCCGTACCCCCGCGAGGTTCTCGATCATCCGGCGGGCGCTCGGGCCGACCACCGCGGCCCACTCCGCCGGCGAGTCGCTGAGCCATCCCGACACCTGCACCGCGAAGCCCGGGACGTGGCGGGCGAGGTCCACGAGACCGCGGTCGAAGCGGGTGGCGCCCTCGGGGGTGCGGACGAGGAGAAGGCCCGTACGGCGTACGAGTTCGCGGAACGACGATCCGCCGTCCCCGCCATCGTCCGCGCCATGGATCGTCTCGCCGTCCGCGCCATGGATCGTCTCGACGTCCCCGCCACGGCTCGTCCCGCGCACCGCGGCCCGCAGCACCGCCTCCAGCACGGCTG
Organism: Streptomyces acidicola; assembly: GCF_009377235.1. GTDB lineage: Bacteria > Actinomycetota > Actinomycetes > Streptomycetales > Streptomycetaceae > Streptomyces > Streptomyces acidicola. The sequence goes on along the minus strand of NZ_VMNX01000446.1, from coordinate 1,312 downwards.
GATCCCGCTCGCTCGCCAGCAGCAGGTCCAGCAGCTCGCGCCGCAGCCCGCCCGAGGCCGGGGTGTCCGGCACGGCGAGGACACCCGCGAATGCCGCCCGCACCTGTGCGGGACCGCCCGCCAGCAGACCGGCGACCAGCGGGAACAGCACCTCGCGCGTGGCGGGCCCGTGCTCCAGCCGCCGGTCGACGTACGCGGCCACGCGCCCGGCGGCCTCCGGCCGCAGCTCCACGACCTCGCGGATCAGGGCGGCGACCTGGCGCGCGAGGACGGGTGTGGTGACGTCGGCCAGGGTCCTCAGGACCTCGTCCGAGCCCGCCCGCAGGGAGCGCAGCCGCAGCCGGAACGCGTCCAGCACCTGGTCCGCGTGCGTGGCGAACGCGGGCACCAGCGCGCTCGCGGGCACGTGCGGGTCGCCCGCTACGAAGCGCTCCAGCGCCTGCGGGAGGTGACGGGGCCGCGCCCGGGTGTCCCGGACGAGGAGGCCGATCGCACCGCCGTGCAGGGTGACGTCGGCGGGGCGCGCCAGCAGGGCGAGCGCGACGTAGCGGATCAGCTCGCGGTCGGCCTCCGTGCGCACGTGCGGCACGGCCCGCAGCGCGTACGTGAGGGCCGCCACCCGGCGCGCCGGGCGCTCGTCGTGCGCCCACCGGTCGACGGCCCGGCACACCGCCGAGGGCTCCTCCTCGGCGAGTACGGAGAGGAGCTCGTCCCCGCGCCGGTGGGCACTGTCCACGAGCGCTTCCGCCAGATCGTCCAGGGCACGGCGCCGATGGGTGTGCAGCAGCGCCTGGGCCGCCGTCGCCACGGTCGCGTCGGGGGTCGCGGCGAGGGGGCGGTCGTCGGCGAACCAGCGGGTGAGATGGGGCTGTACGGCGGCGGGGTCGACTGCCAGGAGCCGGGAGACGGCGTCCAGGTAGCGGGGGCCCTCGCCCGTGGGCGGGTCGGCGACGACGAGGCGTCGCAGCAGGTCGAGCCGCTCCTCCTCGGGCAGCGGCAGCGCCTCCCAGAACTCCGGCCCGAACTCCCCTGGTACGCCCCGGCCCTGGGCCCGCCACAGGACGATCCACTCGGTGAGCAGCCGGAGCAGCCCCAGGTGGGCGAGCGCGTCGGGCACACGCAGCAGGGTCTCGGTGACCAGGTGCACGGCCCACCAGACGGAGTCGCGGTACGGCGCGGGCCGGTCCGGCAGGAAGGCGTCCACAGCGAGGAGCAACTCCTCCAGGCGGTGGGCGAGTTCGAGCGGGCCCTCTTCGCGTGCGAGGTGGAGCAGGGCGTGGACGACGGGGCCGATGCGGTGGCGGGGGACGGG
>NZ_VMNX01000445.1 GCF_009377235.1 Streptomyces acidicola | reverse complement strand
GGGGTGGGTTGCGGGCGTCGGCGTTGACGAGTACGGGCGGGCGTCGGCGGCTGTCGGTGGGCGTCGTGGAACGTTAAGTTACGCTGCTACGAGGCAGCCCGGCAGTGCTTTCGTGTGACGATCGTAGGCCCGTGTGGACGGCTCCCATGCCAGGACGGTGGTAGTGTGCGCGCCTCGCTCATCCAGATCGGCGTAGACGAGGGCGAATCGGTCGGTTCGCGTAGACGGCGGGTCGCCTCCCTGATCCGCGAACAGTCCGGTGCCGATCTCGTCGTCCTTCCCGAGCTGTGGACGACCGGCGCCTTCGCGTACCAGGAGTTCGCGGCCGAGGCCGAACCGCTGGACGGGCCCACGTACGAGGTGATGGCCAAGGCCGCCCGTGACGCGGGCGTCTGGCTGCACGCGGGCTCGATTCCCGAACGGGCGGCATCCGACAGCGGCTCCGCCGCGGGTGACGGTCCCCTCTACAACACGTCTCTCATCTTCTCCCCCTCCGGTGAACTCGCCGCCACCTACCGGAAAATCCACCGCTTCGGCTTCGACAAGGGTGAGGCCGTGCTGATGGGCGCGGGCAGTGAGCTCGTGACGGTCAGGCTGCCCGGCCCCGCCACCACCCACGGCCTTGCCGCTACCCATGGTCCCGCCACCACCCATGGTCCCGCCACCACCCTCGGCGTCGCGACCTGCTACGACCTACGCTTCCCCGAACTCTTCCGCGGTCTCGTCGACGCAGGCGCCGAGATCCTCGTCATCCCGGCGGGCTGGCCGGAGCGCCGCCGCTCCCACTGGACGCTGCTGGCTCAGGCGCGGGCGGTGGAGAACCAGGCGTACGTCCTCGCGTGTGGAACGGCCGGCACACATGCGGGGGTTCCCCAGGCGGGTCACTCGATCGTGGTGGATCCGTGGGGCGAGGTGCTGGGGGAGGCGGGCTCCGGTGAGGAGGTCCTCACGGTGGAGTTCGACCCGGCGAAGGTGGCGGCCACCCGCGAGCAGTTCCCGGCCCTGAAGGACCGCATGCTGGGACTTCGGCCTCCCGGGCGCTGAGCAGCCCCTGCCCACCACCAGCCCTGTGCCGTCGAGCGGCAGGGCTCAACGCTCTGATTGCTCCATGCGGGTGTGACCGCCACGCGATCGGCCGAGTGTCGACCGCTCGGGGCGTCGGCCCCGCCCACGTCGACCGCGAGGATGACGGGCGAACGGGCGACTGACGCGGGGAAACCGCGAGCATGGGGAGACGCACGGCTTGTGAGCATTCTCAACGAACCCGAGGGGCCGATCGCCACCTACGAGAGCGAGTTGCCCGTCAGACGCAGGCAGCCCGGCAACGTCGTGGTGAAGTGGCTGACGACCACCGATCACAAGACGATCGGAACGCTGTATCTGGCGACGTCCTTCGCCTTCTTCTGCTTCGGTGGCGCCATGGCGCTGCTCATGCGTGCCGAGCTGGCCCAGCCCGGTACCCAGATCATGTCGAACGAGCAGTTCAACCAGGCGTTCACGATGCACGGCACGATCATGCTGCTGATGTTCGCGACACCGCTGTTCGCGGGCTTCACGAACTGGATCATGCCGCTGCAGATCGGCGCACCGGACGTGGCCTTCCCGCGACTGAACATGATCGCCTACTGGTTCTACCTGTTCGGCTCGCTGATCGCCGTCGGCGGCTTCCTCACCCCGCAGGGCGCCGCCGACTTCGGCTGGTTCGCCTACTCGCCGTTGACGGACATCGTCCACTCCCCGAACATCGGCGGCGACATGTGGATCATGGGTCTGGCCTTCTCCGGCTTCGGCACCATCCTCGGCGCGGTCAACTTCATCACCACCATCATCTGCATGCGCGCACCCGGCATGACGATGTTCCGCATGCCGATCTTCACCTGGAACGTGCTGCTGACCGCGGTCCTGGTCCTCTTCGCCTTCCCGATCCTGGCGGCGGCACTGTTCGCGCTGGAGGCGGACCGCAAGTTCGGCGCCCACGTCTTCGACGCGTCCAACGGCGGAGCCCTGCTGTGGCAGCACCTGTTCTGGTTCTTCGGCCATCCGGAGGTGTACATCATCGCGCTGCCGTTCTTCGGCATCGTCTCCGAGGTGATCCCGGTCTTCTCCCGCAAGCCGATGTTCGGCTATCTGGGCCTGATCGGCGCGACGATCTCCATCGCGGGGCTTTCGATCACCGTCTGGGCGCATCACATGTTCGTCACCGGCGGTGTGCTGCTGCCGTTCTTCTCCTTCATGACGTTCCTCATCGCCGTCCCGACCGGGGTGAAGTTCTTCAACTGGATCGGAACCATGTGGAAGGGCAGCGTGTCCTTCGAGACCCCGATGCTCTGGGCGACGGGCTTTCTCGTCACGTTTCTCTTCGGTGGTCTGACCGGTGTCATCCTGGCCTCGCCCCCGATGGACTTCCACGTCTCCGACTCGTACTTCGTGGTGGCGCACTTCCACTACGTGGTGTTCGGCACCGTCGTCTTCGCGATGTTCTCCGGCTTCCACTTCTGGTGGCCGAAGTTCACGGGCAAGATGCTCGACGAGCGCCTCGGCAAGGTCACGTTCTGGACGCTGTTCGTCGGATTCCACGGCACCTTCCTGGTCCAGCACTGGCTGGGCGCCGAGGGCATGCCGCGCCGTTACGCCGACTACCTGGCGGCCGACGGCTTCACCACCCTGAACCTGGTCTCGTCGATCAGCTCGTTCGTGCTCGGCGCGTCGCTGCTGCCGTTCCTCTACAACGTCTGGAAGACCGCCAAGTACGGCAAGAAGGTCGAGGTCGACGATCCGTGGGGTTACGGCCGTTCGCTGGAGTGGGCGACCTCCTGCCCGCCACCGCGGCACAACTTCACCACCATGCCGCGGATCCGCAGCGAATCCCCGGCGTTCGACCTGCACCACCCCGAGATCGGAAGGGCCGAGGCCGAGGCCTACGGAGTTCCGGCGGTGACCGACAGAGGTCACAGGTGAGTGATCTGCCGGGACACGAGGCTGACAGCGGGCTCAGCAACGAGGTGGAGGGATACCTGCTGTGGCAGGCCAGAATCACGGAGGCGACGCGGCGCGCGCAGGCGTTCGTCCGGCCCATGGAATGGCTGACCACGGCGCAACGCACGGAAATCGAGCAGCACTACATCGCCGACAGCCTCGTGCAGGCTCGAAAGGACCTTGAACGCATCGCGGCCCGGTGCCTGTCGCTGCGTGCTGAGTACGAAAGCCGCTATCGAAGACTGCGGCTGCGCTGTGTGGGTTGGACGCTGGCCGTCTGCGCCTGCTTCACCACGGTGGCGACGCTGTTGCTGATCCTTTGAGGACATCACGGCACGTTTCGCACCACTGCGAGCAGGGCGGACAGAGCGGTGGGTGTGGGCGAGAGGGTGGTGGCCGGGGTGTCGCTTTCTCGGAGGTGGAGGGTGGTGGGG
>NZ_VMNX01000444.1 GCF_009377235.1 Streptomyces acidicola | reverse complement strand
GGCGTCGGGCGCCTTGGGGTGTGAGGGGTGGACGCTACGGGCGGGCGGTGCTTCTTGGTGCCGGGCTCGCGCACGGCCTTTAGGGGCGCGGGGCTGTGTTGGATATGCGGCTCCACCGCGTGGGCGCGACAAGCCACGACGAACCCGCAGCCGCCCCAATACAGAACCCGGCAGACGAGACGCCTGGCTCAGCTCGTGCGCGACGTCGCGTCGAACCGCTTCATGCGGTCCAGCACCGTGTCCGCCGTCGGCTGGTGCATCTCGTCGACGATGCGCCCGTCGGCGAGGAAGACCACACGATCGGCATACGCGGCGGCGACGGGATCGTGGGTCACCATGACGACGGTCTGGCCCAGTTCGCGGACCGAGTTGCGCAGGAAGCCCAACACCTCCGCACCCGAGCGGGAGTCGAGGTTGCCGGTGGGCTCGTCGCCGAAGATGATGTCCGGCTTCGAGGCGAGGGCGCGGGCCACGGCGACACGCTGCTGCTGGCCGCCGGAGAGCTGGGCGGGACGGTGGGTCAGGCGGTCGGCGAGACCGACCATCCGGATGACGGTGTCGAGCCACTGCTTGTCCGGCTTGCGGCCCGCGATGTCCATCGGGAGCGTGATGTTCTCCAGCGCGGTCAGGGTCGGCAGCAGGTTGAAGGCCTGGAAGATGAAGCCGATCTTGTCCCGGCGCAACTTGGTGAGCTGCTTGTCCTTCAGAGAACCCAACTCGGTGTCCCCGATGCGGACGGAGCCGGAGGAGAAGGAGTCGAGTCCCGCCACGCAGTGCATCAGCGTGGACTTTCCGGAGCCCGACGGGCCCATGATCGCGGTGAACCGGGCCTGTCCGAAGTCGACACTGACCCGGTCCAGGGCGACCACCTGGGTCTCGCCCTGTCCGTAGACCTTGGAGAGGTCCGTGGCGCGAGCGGCCACGGCGGTGGCCCGCTCGGCGATGGGAGTGGTGGTCACGAAGGGTGCTCCTGTCGGGATGACGGCTTTTGGCGAACGTGTTCCATCGTCCGGGCCGCCGGGCGCCCTGTAGTCAGCCGCTGTTCCGGTTCCTGGGGCCGTCTGTGGGCGGACGGGCCGATGCCGTGTCATACCTGGGGATGACGGGCGGCCCCTAGGGCGCGTCGCCGCGGCGCAGGTTGTGGAGGCCGCTCGTTCGGGCGGTGAAATTCCGTCATTCCGCATGCGGGCGGCCAGGTGGTCCGAAAGGCTATTGGCAAGTGCGGATGGCGTACACCCAGTGCTGATGCACCCTCAGACGTCAATAAAATAAGACAACATCGGTCCGCTCTTCCGCTGTTCGGGGGATGGGTCCCGATAGGCTCGGGACTTCGATGCGGAGCCCATGGCCTGCCCGGATGGTGGAATGCAGACACGGCGAGCTTAAACCTCGCTGCCCCTCGCGGGCGTACCGGTTCAAGTCCGGTTCCGGGCACCACCGAAGAAGACCGCACAAAAACCCCCAACGCCTCGCAGCGGTCCGCCCGGGCTCCCGTGACTCTCCGTCTCCTCACTCTCCGTCTCCTCGTCGGCACGACGCGACCCGGTGTCCGGCTGTTGATCTCCGGACGGTTCCGGGTGTGTACCGGGTTGGTCATGGGTGAGGGGGGCCGGTGCGGGGAATCACGGAGACGCGTAGCGTGTTTCTGGTCACGACGAGGGAAAGATCCTCCCCAAGCACTAGGGTCAATCCTTTGCCTACCTATTACTCTTGAGCCAAGGCCACGCAGGGTGGCCATGGAGGAGTGAAATGAGGAGCAGCAACCCGGTCTTCTCGCGACGGGGGTTCAGCCGCGACAACGGCTACGCGGGCTTCAACACCGCGCCGCAGGCCGGGGGAGCAGCCGTCGGTACCCAGGGCAACCCCTACGCCCAGCAGGGCGGTAACCCGTACGCGACGAACCCGTACGCCCAGCAGGCCCCGGAGCACGGCGCTCCGCCGCAGGCCCCGGTCCGCACCGGCGGCATGACGATGGACGACGTCGTCGTCCGTTCCGCCATGACGCTCGGCACGGTCGTCGTCGGCGCCATCCTGGCGTGGGCCCTCCTGCCGGTGTCGCCCAGCAGCTTCGGCCTGGCCATCGGCGCCGCGCTCATCGCGATGGTCCTCGCCCTCGTGCAGAGCTTCAAGCGCAAGGCCTCGCCCGCGCTGATCCTGTCGTACGCCGCCTTCGAGGGCGTCTTCCTGGGCGTGCTCAGCGAGATGTACAACACGGCCTGGAGCGGTGCGCCCTTCCAGGCGGTGCTCGGCACGATGGCGGTCTCCGGCGCCACCCTGCTGGTCTACAAGGCCGGCTGGGTCCGCGTCACCGCGCGGTACGCGCGCATCGGTATGACCATCGCCATCGCGTTCGTGGCGGTCATGGCGGTCAACCTGCTGCTGGTCGTGTTCGGCGTCGCCGAGGACGGCGGTCTGCGCAGCATGGGTCCGCTCGGTGCGATCGTCGGAATCCTCGCGATCCTGCTCGGTGCCTTCTTCCTGACCCTCGACTTCAAGCAGATCGAGGACGGCATCGCCTACGGCGCCCCGCGGGAGGAGGCCTGGCTGGCCGCGTTCGGCCTGACCATGACCCTCGTGTGGATCTACGTCGAGATGCTGCGGCTGGTCGCCATCTTCAGCGGCGACGACTGATCCGCCCACAGTGGTCCGACCTCGCTCTGAGGTCCTGACACGGTGAAGGGCCCCGGGGAGCTGTTGCTCCCGGGGCCCTTCGTCTTGTCCGATGCTCGGCGTGCTGGTGGAGCGCGCTCAGAGCAGTTTGCGCGCGGCCCTCCTCAGGTCGTACTCATGGATGATCGCCTTGGCGTGGCCGTACGCGAGGTCGTGCTCGTGCCGGAGCCAGCTGACCTTCTCCTCGAAGTTGAAGAGAGCCGGGCCTTCGTCGACAGCGCGAAGCCAGTCGGAGACTTCACGACCGGTGCAATGGGGGATGCGGGCGAGCAGATTGCGATGGGTCTCCTCGGAGAAGACTTGGGACATCGGCGCCTCCGGACGCAATGGAATGTAAGCCGGTCCTTCAGGTCACCGTGCCTGAGCGTTCGGGTATTGGCAACACTCCTGTTCGGGCGCGTAGTCTCGCGACGTGCTTGATACGACGCCTCTGACCCGTGCGGTGGATCACTTCGCTGATCGTTTGAGGGCCGCTCCGCAAAGCCGGCTGCAGCGGGGTGCGGCGGCCGAGGCGCTGGCGCTGGCCAGGGACTTGGCACTGCGTGCCCAGCGGCTGGAGGACCCGGATTCGGAGCCCCGGGAGATGCCGGATGCGGGGATGTTCGCCGCGGCCGATCAGATCCTGGTCGCCGGGAACGATCTTGCGGTCGTGCTGAGAAACGAGGCTGAGCTGGCCGAGGCGATCGGGCTGGTGGAGGAGGCGCAGAGGCGCGCGGGGGTTTAGTGGATGCGGGATGCCGCCGGCGGTTCAGCGGGGGCGCGGGGGCGTCGTGGGGGCTTCGGTGTGTGGGCGGGCGCGGGTTGTCTGTGGCTGGTCGCGCAGTTCCCCGCGCCCCTG
>NZ_VMNX01000443.1 GCF_009377235.1 Streptomyces acidicola | reverse complement strand
GGTAAGGGCGGCGGGGGCGAAGACTCCCGGTGGGACCCACCCCGCCCCCACACGCCCTACAACTCCGGCAGCGGCGGAGCCGTCTTCGCCGGTGTCTCCTCCAGCGCGGCCAGCGCGAGGCGGATCGCCTCGTCCAGCTGTGCGTCCCGCCCCGCCGCGTAATCGTGCGGGGCCTGGACGACCTCGACGTCGGGGTCGACCCCGTGGTTCTCGACACCCCACCCGTACCCCTCCAGCCAGAACGCGTACTTCGGCTGAGTGACGAGCGTGCCGTCGACGAGGCGGTAGCGGCTGTCGATGCCGATGACGCCGCCCCACGTCCGGGTACCGACCACCGGCCCGATCCCGAGCGCCTTGATCGCCGCGTTCACGATGTCCCCGTCGGACCCGGAGAACTCGTTGGCGACGGCGACGACGGGCCCGCGCGGGGCGTCCCCGGGATAGCTGTACGGCCGCATTCCGCGTGGCACGTCCCAGCCCACGATCCGGCGGGCCAGCTTCTCGATGACCAGCTGGGAGGTGTGCCCGCCACGGTTCTCGCGGACGTCGACCACGAGGCCCTCCCGCGCCACCTCGATCCGCAGGTCGCGGTGGATCTGCGCCCAGCCCGGCGCCTGCATGTCCGGCACGTGCAGGTAGCCCAGCCGGCCCCCGGACTTCTCGTGCACGTAGGCCCGCCGGTCCGCCACCCACGCGTGGTAGCGGAGCGGCTCCTCGTCGTCGATGGGCACGACGACCGTGTGCCGGGGGTCCCCGCCGCCGGCGGGCAGGACGGTCAGTTCGACGGGCTTGCCCGCCGTACCCACGAGCAGCGGCCCCGGACCGGTCACCTGATCCACGGGCTGCCCGCCCACCGCGATGATCGCGTCCCCGGCCCGTACCGCCACTCCGGGCGCGGCGAGCGGCGCGTGGGCGTCGGGGTCGGAGGTCTCCGACGGCAGGACGCGGTCGATGCGCCACCGCGCCGCTCCCTGGGGGCCGTCCTCGTGCCGGGAGATGTCGGCGCCGAGCAACCCCTGCCGCCGCTCGCCCCATCCCCCGCCGCCGCGCGGAGTGACGTACGCGTGCGACGTACCGAGTTCGCCCTGCACCTCCCACAGCAGGTCCACCAGGTCGTCGTGGGTGGCGACCCGGGCGAGCGCGGGCCGGTACCGGTCCAGCACCCCGTCCCAGTCGACTCCCCCGAGATCCGGCCGCCAGAAGTTGTCCCGCATGAAGCGGCCGGCCTCGTCGTACATCTGGCGCCACTCGGCGGCCGGGTCGACGGTCTGCCGTACGCGCGACAGGTCGACGGTGATGTTGGTGTCGCTGTCCTCGTCGCTGGAGGCGCGCCGGTCGCTGGGGACGACCTTGAGCTTGCCGTCGGTCCACAGCAGCACCCGCTTGCCGTCGCCGCTGACCGCGAACCGCTCGGCGTCCGAGGCGAGGTACTCGACGCGCTGCTGGGCGAGGTCGTACCGCTCCAGCGAGGTCTTGGGGTCCGGGTCGTCGGGCGTGGCCCGCGCGTGACCGAGTACGCCGCGCACCGGGTGCCGCAGCCACAGCACGCCGTCCTTGGCGGCCCGCAGCCCCGAGTAGCGCGCGGCCTCGACGGGGAACGGCACGATCCGGTCGGCGAGCCCTTCGAGGTCGATACGGGTCGCGGGGGCGCCCTCACTGTCCGGCGTCTCGTCCTTGTCGGGCGCCTCGAAGGGGCGCCCGTGACGCTGCGGCCCGAAGGGGGACGGGGTCGTCGCGGCGAGCGTGATGAGATGCGGACGCGAGCCGCCGACGAAGGCCAGGTCGAAGACGTGCTCGTCGTAGACCGGGTCGAAGGACCGCGCGGACAGGAACGCCAGGTGCTTGCCGTCCAGCGTGAAGGCGGGCGAGTAGTCCTGGAACCGCAGTGGCGTCGCCTCCGTCACCGACAGGTCGGTGGTGTTGGCGAGTTTGAGCTGGCGCAGCGGGCTCGGGCCGGGGTGGGACCAGGCGAGCCAGGCGCAGTCGGGCGAGAAGACCAGCCCGGAGACCTCGCCGTCCTCACTGCGGTCGACCTCGCGCACCTCGCCGCTCTCCCGCTCGACGAGCAGCACGCGCCCGTCGTGCGAGGCGACGGCGGCCCGGCTGCCGTCGGGCGCCATGGCGAGCCCGAGCACGCGCCCGAGCTGTCCGGCGGCGAGCCGTCGCGGGGTGGCCCCCGGCGCGACTCCGGTGGCGGGCGCGAACTCGAGGGCGTCGTCGCCCTCGGCGTCCGTCACCCACACCACCCACTCCTCGCCGTCCGCGCGGAAGGTGACGGGCAGCCGGGCCCGTACGCCGTGCTCGACGGCGAGCGAGCGGGTGGGGCCGGAGCGGTGGGTGACCCAGTGGACGGCACCGCGCACGGAGACGGCGCTGCCGCGCCCGGTGTGGTCGGGCGAGCCCGTCCCGAACCAGTGGCTCGCGTTCACGGGATGCGGCTGGAGATCGACGCGCTGCCCGCCGAGCCGGATGTCGAGCCGTCGGGGCTCCGCGCCGTCGAGGTCGTCGAGGAGCCACAGTTCACCGGCGGACGCGTACACGACGCGCGTGCCGTCGGTGGCGGCGTGCCGGGCGTAGAACCCGTCGAGAGGAGTGTGCCGTCGCAGATCGGAGCCGTCGCTCAACGACGAGTAGAGCGCCCCGACCCCTTCGTGATCGGACAGAAAGGCGATCCGGTCCCCCACCCACAGGGGGTACTCGATGTTCCCGTCGATCTCGGCATGGAGCCGCACGAACTCCCCACTACCGACACTGCCGACACCGGCGGCACCGGAGTCGCCTCCATCCCCTCCGTCTCCTCCGTCCCCTGCGTCGGCTTGCTCCCGCTCGATCCACAGCTTGCCCGCCGTGCCGCCGCGGTACCGCTTCCACCAGGCGGCCTCGCGGCCCATGGGCGCGGACAGCAGTACGGTGCTCGGTCCGTACACGACGTCGCCGACGGGCCCGTACGGCAGGGTCGTCGCCGGTCCGCCGTCGAGCGGGACGGCACGCGCCCAGCTGCGCCGGAGGCTGGCCTGGCCCTGCGTGCTGAGCGCGAGGACCTTTCCGTCGGGTGTCCAGCCGCGCACCTGGGTGCGCCAGCTTCCCCAGTACGTGAGGCGCTTGGACGGCCCGCCGTCGATGGGGGCGACGTGGACCTCGGGTGCTCCGTCGCGGGTGGAGGTCCAGGCGACGGTGGTGCCGTCCGGGGAGATGCGCGGATGGTTGACGGGGACGTTGTCGGCGCTGACCCGCCAGGCGCGGCCACCGTCGAGAGGCGCGACCCAGACGTCGTCCTCGGCGGTGAAGGCGACCGATTCGCCGTGCAGGTGCGGAAACCGGAAATACGCGGGAGAGGCAGAGGCTGCAGGCAGTGTCACCAGGTCACTCTAGGCAGCGTATGGCGTTCTTGGGAGGGGTTTGGATCACTTGCCCTCGGGCCAGCAGGTGGGATGTGACTGGCAGTAGACGGTCTTCGTCACGGTGACGGTGACGGTCGGGCCGGGTCCGCCGGGCGGGTTGTCGTCGGCGGGCGGGGTGGCGG
>NZ_VMNX01000442.1 GCF_009377235.1 Streptomyces acidicola | reverse complement strand
CACCACCCCTCCCCCGCCCGAGTCCGCCACCGGCGTCACCGCCGACGTGTACGCCCAACTCGCCGAGGACTTCGGCATCGAGCGGGCCACCACCTTCGTGGTTCTCTCCTCGGCGCCCGGGATCCTCGCTCCGACGTGGGCGCTGGTGCGGGAGTCGCTGATCGCGGGCGAGGGAAGCCGAACCAGCAGGCAGCTGACCGCTCTTGGGGTCTCGATCGCCAATCGTTGCCCCTTCTGCACGGACGCCCACACGATGTTTCTGCACGCCACCGGGGATCATGCCCTCGCCCAACGCGTGGCCCGCGGCGGGACACCCGACGACGAGGCACACGCGCGCGTGCTGGCCTGGGGTAAGGCAACCCGCGTCCCCGGCGGTCCGGGCCTCACCCCGCTCCCCTTCTCCCGCAAGCACGCCCCCGCCCACATCGGCACCGCCCTCGCGTTCCACTTCGTCAACCGGATCGTGTCGGCCCTGCTGACCGAGAAGATCCTCCCCGGCAACGCCCAGCGGCTCCGCCCGGTCCGCAGCCTCATGGGCCGCTCGCTCGCGAAGACGGTCCGCCGTCGCCCCGCACCCGGTGCGAGCCTGGCCCTCCTGGACGACCCCGGGCCCGGACCGGAGTGGGCCGCCGGCACCACGGTCGGCCCGGCCTACGCCGCCCTCCGCACCGCGGCCTCGGCGGGCGCAGGTCTCCTCGACGAGGCCGATCGGGCCCTCGTACACCAGGTGGTCCGGGCGTGGCGCGGCACGCACCCACCGCTCGCGTGGGGCACCCTGCCGAGCCGCCACGACCGCCCGGGAGCACGCCTGGCGCTGCTGGCCGCGCTCGCTCCGTACCGCATCACCGACGAGGACGTGGCGGCCTGGCGCACGCCGGTCCACACCGACCACTGTCTCGTGCACCTCGTCGCTTATGGCGCGTTCACCGCCGTCGACCGGATCGAGAGGGCGTTCCCGGACTTCGGCCCGGCCGGGGGCGGCGTGGTGCCGCGCGTCAGCTGTGAGCCTCAGTAATCGAACGGCCACGGAGCGAGTTCGCACTTCCGCCCCCACAGCTACGCATGTGACACTGGCGTCCCCCACCCCGTGCGGAACGCCGCACCGACTCCCCCGAGACCACACCGTGCGTGAACTTCCACTGCCGCTCGCTCTCACCGCTCGTCTGCTGCCGGTCGCCGTACTCGCCTCGGCCGGCTGGGCGTTGTCGTCCGGTCCGTTCGCCGCGACTCCGGCCGGCGAGCAGGACCCGGCCCGGAAGAACGCTGCCGCGTCCGGGTCCGAGTCCGGGTCCGACGAGTCCGCTCCTTCGGCCTCCGCGGCCGCCAAGGCCTACTCGCAGGCGCCCGCGCCCTGTTCCGGCATCTCGGAGAAGACCGTCAAGTCCCTTGTCCCGGACGCCAAGACGGCCGGACAGGAGATAACGTCCACCGACAAGGCCGTGCGCCGCACCTGCTCCTGGAACGCCCTCAAAGGGTTCGACTACCGCTGGCTCGACGTCTCGTACGAGATCAAGAACTCCGACGACAAGGCCCTGACCGCCTACGAGCAGCGCGTGAAGGAGAAGAGCGGCGGAGGGGCGGTGCCGGGTCTCGGTGACTCGGCGTACTCCGTCGTGAACCTCACCACCGAGGACAAGCAGCAGACGCGCGAGGGCGCGGTGATCGCCCGCGTCTCCAACGCCCTGGTGGTGGTCACGTACAACGGCAGCGACTTCGAGAGCAAGAAGGCGCCGGGCACGGACGAGATCAACAAGGGCGCCATCAAGGCCGCGAAGGAGGCGGTGGCCGCGCTGGACGACGCCCAGTAGGGGAATCGTTCCAGCGCGGCCTCACCATCGCACGCCCCGTCGGGCGGCCTTCGCCGCAGCCGCCTCAGGCCTCGGCGGACCGCCGCTCCCTTCCGCCCATCAGCGCCACGTACAGCACGAGCGAGGCGGCCAGGCCCACGGCCCAGCCGTAGTCGGCGAGCGGCTTCAGGAACGGGATCAGTCCGTCGGCCGGGAACGGGCCTGTCTTCGCGCCCTTGGCATCCACGCCCGAGTACGAGCCGCCGACGGCGAGCACACCGCCGACCACGAAGGCCGCCACGGCCTTGAAGTTCCAGCCGGACGAGTACCAGTAGCGGCCGCCCGGCCGGTACAGGTCCGCGAGGTGCAGGACCGTACGGCGGACGATCCAGTAGTCGGCGATCAGGATGCCCGCGACCGTGCCGAGCAGACCGCCGACCACACCGAGCCAGGTGAAGATGTAGAACTCGGGCGTGGAGATCAGCTTCCACGGGAAGATCAGCACACCGATGACACCGGTGATCAGGGCGCCCGTACGGAAGTTGATGAGCTTCGGGGCCAGGTTGGCCAGATCGTACGCGGGGGAGACCACGTTCGCCGCGATGTTCACGGAGACCGTGGCGACCACCACGATGACGAGCGCGAACAGCAGGCCGAAGGCGTTGTCCGTCCTGGCCGCGAGGGCGACCGGGTCCCAGATCGCCTCGCCGTAGACGGCCTCGGAGCCGGAGGTGACCAGCACGGCGAGAACCGCGAAGAGCGTCATCGTCGTGGGCAGGCCCAGCGACTGACCCCACGTCTGGGCCCTCTGGCTGGACCCGAAGCGGGTGAAGTCGGGGATGTTGAGGGACAAGGTGGCCCAGAAGCCGATCATTCCCATGAGGGAGGGGAAGAAGACCGGCCAGAAGTCGGGGCCCCAGCCCAGCTTCGAGGGCTGCGACAGCAGTTGGCCGAAGCCGTCCGCCTTGACCGCGATCCAGATCAGCAGCACGAACGCGCCGACGATCACGAAGGGCGCGGCCCAGTTCTCGAAGTGCCGCAGGAAGTCCATGCCGCGGTAGATGATGGCGATCTGCACGGCCCAGAAGAAGACGAAGCAGAGCCACAGCGGCCATGGATTGCCCGCGATCCTGCCCGCGTTCTCCCACTCGCCTCCGGTGAGCTTGGAGCCCAGGGCGAAGATGCCGCTGCCGCCGATCCAGGTCTGGATGCCGAACCAGCCGCAGGCCACGGCCGCGCGGATCAGAGCGGGGATGTTGGCGCCGCGCAGGCCGAAGGAGGCGCGGGCGAGCACCGGGAACGGGATGCCGTACTTGGGTCCGGCGTGCCCGGTGGCCAGCATCGGCAGCAGCACGATGACGTTGGCCAGGGCGATGGTGAAGACGGCCTGCTTCCAGTCCATACCGAGGGCGACCAGGCCGGAGGCCAGGGTCCAGCTGGGGATGCAGTGGGCCATGGAGATCCACAGGGCCGCGAAGTTGTACGTCGTCCACTTGCGCTCGGCGACCGGGACGGGACGCAGGTCCTCGTTGGCGAACGGGCTGTCGGCGGGGAAGGCTCCGGGGGCGAGTTCGATGCGGCCGTCGCTGTCGGCGGTCTGGGATATCGGCGATCCCGTGGGGACTGTTTCGGTCATGGGCAGGCCAATCGGTGAGGCGGGCGGGAAAGGCCGTGCGGTGGCCCTGGTCCCTCCCCGGGGCGGGGGAGGGAGCGAGGGAGCGGGGAGGAAGTCAACGAG
>NZ_VMNX01000441.1 GCF_009377235.1 Streptomyces acidicola | reverse complement strand
TACGAACCCAGAACCCCACGCCTCGCTTGACGAAAGACATAGAGGCTCCCCCTCCTTCTCACCGTTCCGTACCGACACCGACGCCCACCCCGCCGCGTTCCCCTTCAGATACGCCGTGTCGATCTCGATCGCGCGGATCTCGGACTGGGCGGCCAGCCGGTAGCGGATCCAGTCATGCCCCTGGTCCCGGCGGCGACGGGTCTCCCAGCACTCGTGCATCGCCCGCGGCCGGCCCGGCTGGATGGAGTTCGTGGCGGGCGAGTAGAAGAGGTTCGACGCGTCCTCCGCCTGGCCGCCGTTCTCCAGGGCCACGACGTCGAAGGTGCCGAGGGCCGCGAGCCACGCGGGGTCCGGGACGACCTCGCCGTGGACCCGCAGCCGCGCGACGCCCCCGTCGGGGTGCTGGTTCACCCGCAGGTGTGTGAAGCGCTGCTCGACGGACACGGTGAAGCCGTTGGCCGCGTGGCCGCCGACCGGGGTGCGGGGGACGAGCGTCGTCCACTTCACGTCGTCCGCGAGGAGCTCCTCCGGGGACGGGGCGCCGGGGAACGACACGCCCTCGATCGAGACGGCCTGGGGGTAGTTGCCGCGGAAGTGGGCCGTGTCGACCACGACGCCCCGGACGACACCCGGCGCGCCGAGACGGACCAGCGCCCAGTCGTGGTCCTCGGCCGTCGGCCACGGGTGGTCCGCCGAGACGCCACGGCGCCGACGTGTCTCCCAGCCGTCCATGATCTTGCCCTTGTGCCCGAAGTGCTCGGGGTCGAACTCGGCGCGCTCGGGCACCAGGAGGTTCTCGCGCTGGGCGAAGAACTCGTCGTTGGCGGCGATGACCCCGGCTCCGAGCCGACGGTCGGCGAGGTTGGCGTAGTGGGTGAAGGGGAAGTCGGCGGTGCGGTAGTCCGCGTAGGGGTCGCCGCCTCCGTAGGGGTTCGCGTCGCCGGTGAAACGGGCCAAAGGGGATCGATACTGCGCCGTCACTGTGATCAGGTCTGCCTTTCGGAGTGGGGCGCCGCGG
Organism: Streptomyces acidicola; assembly: GCF_009377235.1. Taxonomy (GTDB): domain Bacteria; phylum Actinomycetota; class Actinomycetes; order Streptomycetales; family Streptomycetaceae; genus Streptomyces; species Streptomyces acidicola. Next base: position 2,515 of record NZ_VMNX01000441.1, on the reverse strand, counting down.
GTGCGGGACGGGGATCAGGAGGGCCGGGTGAGGAGTCGCCCCTTCGGGTCGGTGAACTCGCCGTCCGCGACGACGCGTTCGCCGCGCAGCCACGTGGACCTGACCACGCCGTACAGGGTCCTGCCGGCGTACGCCGTGACGCGGTTGCGGTGCTGGAGGGCCGCGGGGTCGACGGTGAACGTCTCGTCGGGGGCGAGGACGGCGAAGTCGGCGTCCCGGCCCACCGCTATGGCGCCCTTGCGTCCGTCCAGGCCCACGAGCCGTGCCGTACGCGTCGACATCCAGCGGACCACGTCCTCCAGACCGTGGCCCCGCTTGCGCGCCTCGGTCCACACCGCCGGCAGGCTGAGCTGAAGGCCGGAGATACCGCCCCAGGCGGTGGCGAAGTCGTCGGTCTTGAGGGCCGCCGTGGACGGGGAGTGGTCGGTGACCACACAGTCGATCGTGCCGTCGGCCAGCGCCTGCCAGAGCAGGTCCTGGTTGGCGGCCTCGCGGATGGGCGGACAGCACTTGAACTCGCTTGCGCCGTCCGGGACTTCCTCTGCCGTCAGCGTCAGATAGTGCGGGCAGGTCTCGACGGTGATGCGTACGCCCTCGCGTCTGGCCTCGGCGATCAGCGGCAGCGCGTCGCTCGACGACAGATGGAGCACGTGCACACGGGCGCCATGCCGTCTCGCCTGCTCGATCAGGATCGTGATGGCCGCGTCCTCGGCGCCGCGCGGGCGTGAGGCGAGGAAGTCGGCGTACTTCGGGCCGCCCTGTTGCCGGGCGGAGGCCAGGCGCTGCGGGTCCTCGGCGTGCACGATCAGCAGTCCGCCGAAACCGGCGATCTCCGCCATCGACCGGTCCAGTTGCTCCCTGTCGAGCTCCGGGAACTCGTCCACGCCCGAAGGCGACAGGAACGCCTTGAAGCCGAAGACGCCCGCGTCGTGCAGCGGCCGCAGGTCCTTGACGTTGTCGGGGAGCGCGCCGCCCCAGAAGCCCACGTCGATGTGTGCCTTGGCCGCGGCGACCTCTTGCTTGGTACGCAGGTGGTCGACGGTCGTGGTCGGCGGGAGGGAGTTGAGGGGCATGTCGACGAGGGTGGTGATACCGCCGGCCGCCGCCGCGCGGGTCGCGGTCCAGAAGCCCTCCCACTCGGTGCGGCCTGGGTCGTTGACGTGCACGTGGGTGTCGACGAGTCCGGGCAGCAGGACGTCGTCGCCGAAGTCCTCCAGCCGGGCTCCCGCCGGCACCCCTGTGTCGTACGGCAGCACGGCCGTGATCCCGCCGCCGGCGACCGCGACCGATGCGGCGCGCGTCCCCTCGGGGGTGATCACGCGCGTCGAACGCAGCACCAGCTCGACGTCGTTCCCTCTGTCGTCGGACACCCGGACCCCTCTCTCGCGCCGGCTCCCACACCAGGGATTTCAACGATCTGTTGAGGGAGTTTTCACTCCCCCATCCCCACCGTCAAGAGCATCCTTGCCCACTGTGCACCCATCTCCGGCGCTCTGTACGTTTCCACAAAATGGAATTAACATTCCAGCAGGCAGAACGTAGCTTTCCAAGAGGTCGGAATGCGACTCGCGGGTAGGCTGTCGCCCTGCTTGCCAGCCGAAAGGAACGCGCCGTGCCGACGTCGAGCGCCAGCTCCACCGACAAGTCGAGCGCCAGCACCACCGACAAGCCGTCCGCCGCGACCGGCGGCGTCCAGTCCCTTGAGCGCGCCTTCGACCTGCTGGAGCGGATGGCCGATGCGGGCGGCGAGGTGGGGCTGAGTGAGCTCTCCGTGAGCAGCGGGCTGCCGTTGCCCACGATCCACCGGCTGATGCGCACGCTCGTGGCCTGCGGTTACGTCCGCCAGCAGCCCAACCGGCGGTACGCGCTCGGCCCCCGGCTGATCCGCCTCGGCGAGTCGGCGTCCCGGCTGCTGGGCACCTGGGCCCGCCCCTACCTCGCCCGGCTGGTCGAGGAGACCGGTGAGACGGCGAACATGGCGCTGCTGGACGGCGACGAGATCGTGTATGTCGCGCAGGTGCCGTCCAAGCACTCGATGCGCATGTTCACCGAGGTGGGGCGCCGGGTGCTGCCGCACTCCACGGGCGTGGGCAAGGCACTGCTCGCGGGCTTCCCGGACGCGGAGGTCCGCGCCCTGCTGACCCGTACGGGCATGCCCGCCGCCACCGAGAAGACGATCACCACGCCGGACGGCTTTCTGGCCGCGCTGGAGGAGGTACGTCGTCTCGGGTACGCCGTCGATGACAACGAGCAGGAGATCGGGGTCCGTTGCCTGGCCGTCTCCGTGCCCGACTCGCCGACCGCCGCGGCGATCTCGATCTCGGGCCCTGCGGGCCGGGTGACGGATCCGGCGACCGAGCGGATCGTGCCCGTGCTGCAGCAGGTGGCCGCGGAGTTGTCCGAGGCGCTGGCCAGTTCCGGGGCGGGCGTCTAGGACCGGCTTCTCGCCCCCGCCGCGAGCGCCTGAACCCGGATTCTCGCCCCCGCCGCCCCTACCCGTCCCATCCCCAGGGGC
>NZ_VMNX01000440.1 GCF_009377235.1 Streptomyces acidicola | reverse complement strand
CTCTTCGGGGCTCCGCCCCGGACCCCGTTCGGGGGCCAGCCCCCGGACCCCCGCTCCTCAAACGCCGGAGGGGCTGATTGTCACCCCGTCCGGCGTTGTGAGTCAGGCCGGCCCCTGCTCGGCCTCCCGTTGCAGGAAGCTGCTGACCTGGCAGGCCAGGCCCTCTCCGGTCCCGTCCAGGGCGGAGTCACGGCCGAGAACGTCCCCATGCGCTCCGATACCGCCCGCCCACAGATAGCGGTCGGCCCATTCCTCGTCCGTCCTCAGCTGGATCTGGATGTCCACACGTGCGAGGGAGGAATCGGCGGCCGCGGCATAGACGACGGCCGTGGCTCGCCGCAGGGGATAAAGATCGAAGCCTTCGATGAATTGCGAATTGCGCCAGTCGAGGAATGCGCTCTCGCCCTCGGGCCCGGTCCGCACGTCGAACTGTCCGTCCTCCACATGGATGCCGAAGGGCGTGCCGGCGCGGTTCTCCACCGTCACCCGGAACCGGAAATAGACGAGTCCTTCGGCGGCGTCGTCACGCCCCCGCGGAGGCTCCGCCTGCTCCACACCGTGGACGCGTACCCGCAGGCCCGCGTGCCCACCGTCGCACTCCTGCCAGTCCCCGATCACATTGGGCACGCGCACTCTCCACCTCCCGACCTCAGCGAAACGCTTCTTATCCACGCGCCGGACACACTGTCAAATGAGCCAGAGATCCCTTTGCCCGGGCAATTCCGCCGAGTGATCAGCGATCAAGCCGTGCCCAGCCACGATTCACGGCGCCAGGACTCCGGCCCCGCTTCCCCACGTGCCACACATCACACTCCGGAAGTAACCCCGGCAGCACCACGGCACTCCGTGCGCACACTGTTCCTGCGTGATCAGGTACGGAGAAACCGGTTGCTGGCAGACTGCACCGCATGGCTTCCATCGCTCCCGCACGCGCCCTGCTCCTGCTCACCACGGGACTGATCTGCCTCATGACCGCCACCGGGGCGATCGTCGGCGCCCTCCTCGGCGGCGCGTTTCTCGCGCTGATCGCGGCGACGAGCGCGGGGGCGGCCGGTCTCGTCGGCTCGGTCCTCGTCCGGAGGCGGGCGCTCACCGGTTTCGCCCTGGCGCAGCGGGAGGCCGGACTGCGGGGATACGGGGAGGGGATCGCGCACGGGGTGCTGTTGCACATCAGCGTGTACGAGGCCGCCGTCTTCCCCCGGTCCGGACCTGTGGGCGTCACCCCTGAGGAGCGCCTCGCGCGGCGCACGATCGCCTACCGCATGGCGGCGCTGGAGGAGGTGCCCCGCAGGGTCAGGGAGGCCGCGGCCGACGCGCTCGCCGCGCTCGACGAGGCCGACCGCACACGCTCGGAGGAGACACTGGCCCAGCTCGCCGGCGTCGTGCGCCAGGAGTACGCCCGGCCCTGACCGTCGGCTCCTTGCCCATTCGCCCCACGGGCGGGAACCACATGCGCTACGTTTCGATCACTGCCAGTTCATCACCGGCGACACGCAGGAACGACACATGAAGGGCGCATGCAGACCATCCGGACCGCCGCCCCACCGGTCGCGCCCCTTCTGACGGGAGGGCTCGCCGACAGTCTCTTCGAGACAGCGAGCCGTGATCCCGGCCTCCCGCTGATCGCGCGCCGTCCCGACGGGGCCACCGACACATGGACCCAGGTCAGCGCGGGCGAGTTACGGGACGAAGTGACCGGTCTGGCCAAGGGGTTCGTCGCGAGCGGGATACAGCCGGGCAACCGGGTGGCCATCATGGCGCGCACCCGGTATGAGTGGACCGCGCTCAGCCTCGCCCTGTGGTCGGTGGGCGCCGAGGTCGTACCGATCTATCCGACGTCGTCGCGCGAGCAGGTGCGATGGATCCTCAGTGACGCGGACTGTGCCGGGGTCGTGGTCGAGGACGGGCAGGGGGCGATGACGGTCGGCTCGGTGTGCGCCGGGCTGCCCCGGCTGCGGCACGTCTGGCAGCTGGACGACGGAGGGCTGGAGCAGCTGGCCGAGCAGGGCTCGTCGGTGCCGGAGGCGACCGTCGACTCGTTGCGCCGGATCGTTCTGCCGGACTCGACCGCGGTCATCGCCTACACGTCCGGTACGAGCGGGCGTCCCCGGGGGTGCGCCCTGTCGCACCACGGTCTGGCGAGCCCCTGCGACACGCTGCTGGCCGGCTGGGCGCACACCACCGCGCCCGAGGGTGTCCAGCCTGCGGTTCTCGTCTTCCTGCCCTTCTCCCATGTGTACGGCCTGATGATCCAGGGCCTGTGTCTGCGGGGCGGGATGCTGATGGCGCACGAACCCGAACTGCGGGAGGAGATTCTCGGCGACGATTTCCTGTCGTTCCGGCCGACGTTTCTCTACGGTGTCCCGTCCGTCTTCGAGAAGATCTACAAGAACTTCCTGATCCGCGCCCAGGAGGCGGGCCAGGGCGCTCTGTTCGAGCGTGCGGTGCGTACGGCTCGGGAGTACGCCCTGGCGGTCGAGCGGCACCGCCTGGAGCGGGGTCACGGCCCGGGAGTGGATCTGCGGCTGCGGCACGCCTTCTTCGAGAAGGCCGTGTACCGGAAACTGCGGGCCTCGCTGGGTGGCCGGGTGTGCGGGGCAGTGTCCGGCGGTTCTCCGCTGCATCGTGACCTCGCCCTTTTCTATGCGGGAATCGGAATTCTCGTCCACGACGGGTATGGGCTCACGGAGACCGGTGGCGGCATCACGGCACAGCCCGTGGGGCGGGAGAAGTCCGGCACCGTGGGGCGTCCGCTGCCGGGTGTGGACGTACGGGTCGCGGACGACGGGGAGATCCTGGTGCGCGGTCCGTCGGTGTTCCAGGGGTACGTCAACGACGAGCTCGGCACGCGGACGGCTCTGCGCGACGGCTGGCTGGCCACCGGCGACATCGGGCGGCTCGACACCGAGGGCTATCTGTGGATCACGGGCCGCAGGAAAGAAATCTTCGTCACCAACGGCGGGAAGATCGTCGCCCCGGCAGCGCTCGAGGAACTCCTGCGAGTGCATCCGCTGATCCAGCAGGCGGTGGTCGTCGGCGACAACCGGCCCTGCGTCGGGGCTCTGATCACGCTCGACCCCGACTTCGTGCGGCACTGGCGCCGGGGCCGGTTCGACCAGGGTGACGCGTCAGACCTGAGTGCGCGGGAGGAGAACGCCCTACGGGAGGAGGTGCAGCGCGCCATCACGGCGGCCAACAGCAGGGTGTCACGCCCGGAGTCGATCCGGGTGTTCCGCATCCTGCCGGAGCCGTTCACCGTGGCGGGCGGACTGCTGACCCCGTCGATGAAGCTGCGCAGGGACGCCATCGCGCAGCGGTACGAGGTCGAGATCGACGCCATGTACCAGTCGGCGCGCGCCGTCCGCAGGGGCCTGCCCGCGGTGGACACATCGATGAGCTGGGACGACACGGACGACGTGTTCCGCCGCGTGCGGTGACGCTGCCGGGGCGCTACCGGAGAGGCGGCCGGCGTTGTTCTCGCGGCTGCGGAATGTGTCCGGATGCGCCGACGGGCCACGGTGGCGCATTCTTGCTGTGTGGGTGGGCCTGTGTGGGTG
>NZ_VMNX01000043.1 GCF_009377235.1 Streptomyces acidicola | reverse complement strand
GCTGGGGCGGCTGGCGGACGGGGCCGGGATCGTCCCGGTGACCCGCGTCACCGGGACCGCCAAGCCGGTGACGGTGCGGCAGGCAGCCCAGTTCGCCCGCGCGCTGGGGGAGTTGGCGGTACGGCAGTGTGGCGGGCCCCAGCGGGTGGCCGCCCTGGCAGCCCAGGCACAGGCCGAGGGCGTGCCGCTGTGGATCGCGCGGCGGTTCGTGCCGGGGCCCGCCGGGCCGGTCGCCGTCACCGTCGACCGGCGTCTGGTGCGCGTGGATGTGTGGGGGCCGCACGCTCCCGTCGTACGCATCCGGGCCCCGCACGGCTTCCACCGCGATGCCGCCGAACCGTCCAAGGGCCTGCATCTGACCGTCGGCGACGTTCCGGCGGGGCTCAGCCTGAGGAAGAAGCTGCGCAAGTCCAAGAGTTCCGTGGAGGTGCGGCTGTCCGAACGGCACTGGGTGCTGCGGCGGGAGAGTGCGATCCGTTCGTGGCTGCTGTGCGGTGAGCGGCGTGTCGCCCTGCTGACGCGTCCCCCGCGTCGGCCGCATCTCGCGCCGGGCACGGTACTGCTGCCACTGGCCGATGTGCGGTACGAGAGCCCCGACCCGCTCGATGCCGTCATGGCACACGTCTTCGCCGTCGCCTTCGGGCTCGGGGACGCCACAGGCCTGGCGAGGTTCCGACCGGAACGGCGCCCGAGGGCGGACGGGGGTGAGCCGGTCGCCACTGACGCGGACTGGGACCGCCCGTGGTTCAGCAACCTCGGCACCGGCAGCGACGACAACGAGCCCGGTGGCGGCGACGGCTGGGGCTCGGACGGCGGCGACAGCGGGGACTCCGGTGGAGGCGACGGCGGGGGCGGAGGGGGCGACTGACCAAGCGTGCGGTAAGGCGCCAACCACCTGTCCGGGTGCCGGGTCTGTGCGTTCGAGTGGTCGCATGGGGAAGTAACTGTCGCTGCAGTGGACAGAGTTACGCCTCACGGTCGCTATGTCCCGCAGTTGCTTACCGTGCTCTTCACCAGCGACTGGACGACGTTCCGGCCGCGGCGCGACATCGACCTGCATGCCGGAGCGACGTTGATGAGCGGTGGTTTGCTGACTTGAGGCCGGGGTGGCGGGTGGTCGGCCATGTAGTTCAGCTGGGGCCTCGATGATCAGGATCATCGAGGAGTTCCCGAGCCCGGTGTCGGGGCCGGTGATCGTCATCCAGTGGGGGAAGCCCGTGGCGGTCGAGCCGCGCAGCGACGCCATGCCGCGCGGGCGGTCATCGGGACGGTTCACCGGGGGCGGTGATGCGGGTGATCGCTTCGAGCGTCAGGGAACGGTCGTGGGGCTGACGTGAGAGGGCGCGGTGCAGCGTCAGTCCCTCGATGAGCGCGTCGAGCTGGCGGGCGGTGTCGCGGTCGAAGTGCTTCTCCAGGTGGATACGGCTGTGGCGCATCCACTCGTCCGTGAGTTCCCGGTAGTCGGGCCTGCGGGCAGCGAGGGTGTACAGCTCCTGCGCGAGCACCAGGTCACGAGCGTCACCCTCGGAAAGCGCATGGACGAGATCGGCGACCGCTTGCCGGGCCTGGCCGGGCTCGGCCGGGGCTGACAGGTGGGCGTCGAAGACGGCGACGATGTGGTCGGTGAACCGGCCGAAGGCCGCGCGCAGCACGTCGTCCATACCGCTGAAGTGGTAGGTCATCGAGCCGAGCGGGACACCGGCCCGCGCGGCGATCTTCCGGTGGGAGAGGTGGCCGATTCCTTCCTCGGCGATGAGGTCGAGGGCGGCGTCGAGGATGCGTGCCCGGCGCTGGGGGTCGGTGTGTCCGGTGGCCATGAGCGCGGCTTCACAGACTCCGCACCACGCGGGCGGGGTTGCCGACGGCGACGACGTTCGCGGGTACGTCCTTGGTGACGACCGCGCCGGCGCCGATGACGGAGCTGTCGCCGATGGTGACGCCCGGCAGGATGATGGCCCCGCCGCCGATCCACACGTTGTCACCGATGACGATCGGCTGTGCCGCCTCCAGCTTGTCGCGCCGCGGCTGCGGCTCCAGCGGATGAGTCGGGGTCAGCAACTGGACACTGGGGCCGATCTGGCAGTCCTCGCCGATCGTGATGGGCGCGACGTCCAGGGCCGTGAGGTTGTAGTTGACGAAGGTCCGCGCACCGATCGTGATGTTGCTGCCGTAGTCGACGTACAGCGGGGGACGCACGTGCGCCTGTTCCCCCAGGGAGCCCAGCAGCTCCTCCAGCAGCGGCCGCGCCTCCTCGGCGTCCCCGGCGAAGGCGGCCTGGTAGCGGGCAGCCAGGCTCACGGCCCGCTGCAGGCGTCGGGCGATCTCGGGGTCGTCGGCGATGTAGAGGTCGCCCGCCTGCATACGTTCCAGGTTGGTGCGCGGGTCCTGGGCGAAGTAGTTCGTCGGCATGCACGGCACCCTACCCACAGAATGTACGAACGTACACTCTGGGTCGTGCCGGCTACCTCGGCAGTGGGCCCGGTCCATCCGAGCGATGTTGGCCACGGCGAAGAGCCTCGCGCCGGTCTCGGTGAGGCGGACGGGCTCGAAGGAGAAGGTGAGGACCCCCTGAGTAGGCACGATTGACCTGACACTCCGTCGGGTCGGCAGAACCTCCGGTCGGGCTGCCTACGGCGCGGCGGGCCGCACCTGTTCGGCAGTCTCCTGCGCGTCCACCATGCGCATGATCTCGCCGGGCTCGCGCGAGGTGTGTTCCTCGGTGGTGTAGAAACGCACCTCGTGGCCGTCGGGGTCATGGAGCATCGGCAGCACCCATCCACGCAGGCCGCGCCAGACGCCGCCGTGCGGCTCACCAAGGGCCTCCATGCGAGCGGCGAGCGCCTCGATCGCGGCGCTGTCGGGCACCGCGATCGCGAAGTAGTCGAAGCCGGCGGCTGCCTCGGCCCGGCCCGGGTCGAGCCGCAGCGCCAGGTCGGGTCCGCCAGCCGGATGGCTCAGCACGATGCCCATCAGCACCCCGTGCTCGACGAACTCGGCTGCCCGCCGGTAGCCAAGCGTGCGCCCGTACCATGCCTCGGAGCGGGCGAGATCGCGTACCGGCAGCTTCAGGTGGTGGACGCCGGCGAGGCTCGGGGTGTCAGCTTCCACGTTCATGGCTCACCTCGGGGCGGGTTGGCTCGCTACTCAGGAGTCGAGGTCGATCGTGACCAGCTTGTCCTTCTAGTCCAGCTTCCGCACTCGCTGCGGCTTCTTCACCTCCGTCAGCAGGCTGTCCAGCCCAGACATCACAGGGTCCTCAACCGCCACCACAGCCCGCCGAAGATCGACAACTCGACCCGCGACAGCTCCGCCATACGATCCGCCCAGGTCACCGCGCTCTTCAGAACGACCAGGGCTCAGCGCACGATCTGGCGCGGATGTTCCTCAAGCCCCGAACCGTCGGTTGGCTAGGACGAGAGCGAGTGGTAGGTGTGCCGGTCAGTCAAAGGCGGGCTGCGATGACTGGTAGCACGGAGGCGGGCGATGCCGACGAAGGTGTTGGTGGGGGCCCGGCCGACCGTCGCGGCAGGGTGCTGTCACACGGATCGTTCGGCACCGTAGTAGCCGTGGCGCATCCGGAACCTCATGGCGTCGGTGCCGTCTGCTTGGATGTGCCCGATCAACATTGACCTCAGCGGCCGAGACGGCACCGCGACCGCCCCGGCGACCGACCAGCCCGGCCCCGTCGCCCCGCACCACCTGCCACCGCCCGGAGGTTCACCGATGCGACAGTTCACGGCCGTCGTCAACCCCACCGCGGGCGGCTCCACCGCAGCGGCGGCGCTGCTGCACGTGGGCCGGCTGCTGCGCGAGGCCGGGGCGGAGTTGGAGATCGAGCACAGCCGCGGTCTGGCCCACGCCCAGGACCTCGCCCGTCGGGCCGGCGAGCGCGGCCGGGTGGTGCTCGCGGTGGGTGGCGACGGCATCGCCGGGTGCGTCGGTGGCGCACTCGGCGGGACCGGCGCCGTGCTCGGGCTGGTCCCCGCGGGCCGCGGCAACGACTTCGCCCGCACCCTGGGCCTGCCCACCGACCCTGCCACGCTGGCCGGGGTGCTGCTTCACAACGCCCCGCGGCTTGTCGACACCATCGAGGTGGAGTCGGCCGTCCACCGCGGCACCGTGGTGCTGGGCAGCGTGTACGCGGGCGTCGACGCGCTCGCCAACCGCCACGCCAACAACGCGCGGCTGCTGCGCGGCGCCGCCTCCTACTACGCCGGCGGACTGCGCGCGGTGACCACGTGGCGCCCCGCGGCCTACCGGGTCACCGTGGACGGGCAGCACCACACCCATCGCGGCTACACCGTGGTGGCCGCCAACTCCGCCTACTACGGCTCCGGTCGGGCCATCGCCCCCGCCGCCCGGGTGGACGACGGGCTGCTCGACATCGTGATGATCCGCGAGGCCCCGCGCCGGCTCTTCTTCGCCCTCATGAACGAACTGTCGACCGGCGCCCACGTCGACCGGCCCGAGGTGCGGGTGCTGCGCGGCCGGGAGATCCGTATCGAGGCCGACCGGCCCATGCCCTACGGCGCCGACGGAGAGGTCGAGGCCACCCTTCCCGTCACGGCCAGGGTGCGGCCCGGCGACCTCGCGGTGCTGTGCTGAGCCCGCAGCCCCGAGCCGCCCCTGACACGTTCTAAAACACCGCCTGGGCGACGCGGCCTGAACGGAACGTGCTGGTGGAACACCTCGCCGGAACGGCTGGTTCGCCGAGCGACCGCACAGCCGTGGCGCGAGCACCGGCTTCGGCGCGGGCAGCAAGTTCTGACTGTTGAACCGCCAAGCAGTGCAACCTTCCGCCGACTACGTGCATCCAACAAAGTGACACACATCCACCCATTCACCCGACAGGGGTGGTATGGCATGTTTCTCCACTCTCGATACCTCTCCCGGCGCGTCGCAATCGCTTCGGCGACGGCACTTCTCACGGGCGGCGCGGCGGCCGGCGCCGCCTGGGCCACAACCCCGGCATCGACCTCGGCCGGTCCGCGTACCTGCACGGTGAGCGACCTGTATGTGTCCATGGGACGCAAGGAGGGCGCCGCGGGCTCGCTGTACTGGCCGATCCGGTTCACCAACACCAGCACCACCAGCTGCGCCCTGCGCGGCTACCCGGGCGTCAGCGTCCTCGACACCGCCCATCACCAGATCGGCGCGGCCGCCACCCGCAACGGAGGGGCCGTGTCGACCGTGACGCTCACCCCCGCACACTCGGTGTCCGCGGTCATTCGCACCACCAACGGCCCCATCGGCGGGCCCTGCCAGGCCACCGGAACCTATCTGCGGGTCTATCCACCGGCCTCCCGCACCGCGGTTCTGGTGCCGGCCGCCTGGAAGGTGTGCTCCAACACATTCCAGGTCACCCCGGTCACCCCGTAGCGCACGACAAGTCGCCGATGGCCGGGGGCGATCACCCGACCGGCCACCGGTCCATGCGAAGCACAGATCAACGGAAGGCGCTGGAGGATCTCGCGGCTCGTGGCACAGGCGTGCTCGCCGACCAGCGACTCTTTCGCCGTTTCAGGCCAATGGCACGACCGCGCAGCCTCATGGTCGTGGCTTTCTCGCCAGCTCAGCAGGCCCGCCCGAACTGGCGGGCCGCTGATCTGGCGGGCCGCTGAACTGGCGGGCCGCTGAACTGCGGTCGGCAGGGACCCGGGTCTGGGTCACACCGTCGGTTCGGGATCAGCCGTGGCGCCCGGGTTGAACTCAGCGTTGAGCCGCTGGTGCAGCTCCTCCGCTGCCACCAGAAGTCGCTCCACGTCTCTTGCCGCGTACCCGTCGGCTTCCAGCTTCCCGCCGCCCCGGGTCAGGAGGTGGGCCAGCCCCAGGCTGGTTGACCCGAAAGAGCGAGTGCGCTGAACAGCGAGCCTCAAGATCGGTGATGTGCTCACGGAGCGCTGCCACGATGCCGGGCGCCGAGGACCACCCACATGCGGTATTCGCCGGCGGCATGGAGGCATCCCCGCCACTTTGAACTCTCCGATGACAAAGTGTGGACATGTCAAACGAAAGTCCTTACCTTGACGGCACAAGTTCCGCGCACCCGCAGCAGACCGGAGCGATATCCGGCACGGTCCGGTCCCCGCCTGATGGAGGACCATTGCGCCCACGTCTGTTCCAGCGTGCCCGAAGACACCTCATCCCCATCGTGGCCGGAGGCATCCTGGTCGGCGGCGGCCTCGGGGCCGCGCCGACGGCTTCCGCCGCTCCCTCCGACATCCCGCCGCAGGAACCCGGCATAACCCTGCGCGTGTTCGACGTTCAGACGCCCCTGAGCAAGCTGTGCACCCTGAAGCCCGGTCAGACCCCCAACCACGACAAGCTCATGCCGACGGTCGACTGGTCCTCGGCCGCCGACTTCGGCGGGTTCAGCGACAACTTCGTCAGCGAGGCGTCGGGATACCTGGACGTGCCCCGCGACGGCAGCTACACGTTCCGCCTCACCAGCGACGACGGCTCACGGCTGGCCATCGACGACGAGACGGTGATCGACCACGACGGGCTCCACGGTGCGGAGCCCAAGGACGGCACGGTCCATCTCTCCGCCGGCCTGCACCCCCTGCGCATCGACCACTTCGAGCGCGACGGCGAGCAGCAACTGCGGCTGGCCTGGAAGCCGCCCGGCGAGGACGACTTCTCGGTCGTACCTCGTGAGGCACTGAGCACCGACGCCGGTGTCGTCCGGGTCACCGCTCCCGGCCGCAAGGAGTGCGAGGCCAGCGGCGACTCCCCCGGCGACGGTCTGCCCCTCACCTCCGTACGACCCGACCTGACACTCACCGACCTGCGCCCGGACGGCTTCGAACCACAGGTCAGCGGCATGGACTGGCTGCCCGACGGACGCCTCGCGATCACCACGTGGGGCGGCAGCGACAACGTTGCCGGAGAGGTGTACCTGCTGGACAACGTCACCGGCCGGACCAGCCGGGACGAGGTCACCGTCAAGAAGGTGGCGAGCGGCCTCCGCGAACCCATGGGGATCAAGTACGTCGACGGTTCGCTCTATGTGTCGCAGAAGCATGAGCTGACCCGGCTCGTCGACAAGGACGACGACGATGTGACCGACGAATACCGCACGGTCGCCACCTGGCCGTACGGCAAGAACTTCCACGAGTTCGCCTTCGGTCTGCTCTACCGGGACGGCCACTTCTACGTGAACCTTTCCGTCGCCATCAACCTGGGCGGCGCCACCACGGTTCCGCAGCCCGCGCCCGGTCGCGGAGTGACGTACAGGGTCAGCAAGAAGACCGGGCGGATCAGTCCCGTCGCGGGCGGTCTGCGCACTCCCAACGGCATCGGCTGGGGACCCGACGGCAGCATCTTCGCCACCGACAATCAGGGCGGCTGGCTTCCCTCGTCGAAGCTCGTCCAGATCAAGCAGGACCGCTTCTTCAACCACTACACCGAGCCCTCGGGTCCCTTCGACGACTCCCCCGTCACCGAGCCGGTGCTGTGGCTGCCGCAGAACGAGATCGCCAACTCGCCCTCCACTCCGCTGCTCCTGAACAAGGGCAGGTTCGCCGGCCAGATGCTGTTCGGCGATGTCACCTACGGCGGCCTCCAACGCGCCTACCTGGAGAAGGTCAACGGCCAGTACCAGGGAGCCGTCTTCCGTTACACCCAAGGCCTCGAAGCCGGCGTCAACCGCATCACCATGGGTCCCGACGGAGCGATCTACGCCGGCGGACTGGGCGCCGACGGCAACTGGGGCCAGGAGGGCAAGCTCAAGTTCGGCCTCCAGAAGCTGACCCCGAACGGCAAGAACACCTTCGACATACAGAGCATGCGCGCCGTGCCCGGCGGCTTCGACCTGACGTACACCCAGCCGGTGTCCGCCACCACCGCCGAAGAACTGGCCAAGCACTACCGCGCCGAGCAGTGGCGCTACACACCGACCGAGGACTACGGCGGCCCAAAGATCGCCGAGGAAAGCCTTCCCGTGCGCTCGGCCACGCTCTCGGAGGACGGCCGGACCGTCAGGCTCCGGCTGGACGATCTGAAACCGGGACGCGTGGTGCATGTCCGCTCCCCGCGTCCCTTCACCTCAGCCTCCGGTGACCAGCTGTGGAGCACCGAGGCCTGGTACACACTCAACCGGATACCCGGAAAGCAGCCGCCTCCCGCCACCCGGTACGAGGCCGAGGAGGCACGCCTCACCGGCACGGCGGGCATCGACACCGACCACGCGGCCTACTCCGGCAGCGGCTTCGTCGACCGCTACTCCACCGAGGGCAAGGCGGCCACGACCTTCGACGTGACGGTCCCGAAGGCCGGCACCTACGACGTCAACCTGCGCTACTCCAACGGGCCGAACCCGTTCCAGGGGACCAAGTCCCTTTCCCTGTACGTCAATGGGGCCAAGGACCGGCAGACCAAGCTCGCCTCCACCGGCGACTGGGACACCTGGTCGACACAGACCGAGAGCCTGGACTTGCGCGCCGGACACAACGCCATCTCCTACCGGTTCGGCTCCGGCGACACCGGCCATGTCAACCTCGACCTGATCACCGTCCATCCGCGCGGAACCGAAGTCGACCTCTTCGACGGCACGGCGGCCTCGCAGGCCCAGTGGCAGCACACGGACGGCAGACGCCTGAAGTGGCCCCTCACGGACGAGAAGTCGATGGAGGTGTGCTGCGGCGACATCCGCACCAAGGACGCCTACCAGGACTTCCGGCTGCACGTGGAGTTCCGGGTGCCGCTCCTCCCGGACGACGTCACCGGGCAGGACCGCGGGAACAGCGGAATCTTCCTCCAGGACCGCTACGAACTACAGATCCTCGACTCCTACGGTGACACCTCGCCGGCCACCAACGAGGCAGGGGCGTTCTATCTGAAACGGGCACCCGACACGAACGAGGCGACGGCGCCCGAGACCTGGCAGACCTACGACATCGTCTTCCGCGCGGCTCGCTACGAGGACGGCCGCAAGGTCGCGGACGCCCGGGCCACCGTGGTGTGGAACGGAAAGAAGGTCCACGACGACGTGACCCTCGACGGACCCACCGCATCAGGCAGAGCCGAGACCCCCGCCGCGGGAGCGATCCGCCTCCAGGACCACGGCAACAAGGTCAGATTCCGCAACATTCGGATAGAGCCACTGGCCTGAGTTTCAGGGCGGGGTTGGCCGGTCTTCGAGGCCGGCCAACCCACTGCCGCATCCCCGATCCGCCGAGAGGGGTGACGGCGCGGCCGTCCGCCATGACGAGGCTGACCCGCCGCGCGGGGCCCGGCACACCGTCCTTGAGGAAGCGAGCGCCGGCGGACGGCGGCCGACCGTCACCGCCATCGAGCGGCGCCTCGGCATCCAGCACGCCGCCTTCCAACCGCCCCTACGCCGACGTGCCTTCACGGTCTTCGAGGGCGCTGATGGCGGTTGCGGTGAGGCTGTGCGTGATGTGGTCACGCATGAGCTGTGCGGCCTCGGCCGCTTGGCGATTGACGATGAGTTCGACCAGCTGGTGATGTTCTTCCAGGTCGCGGGTACGGGGCTCGTCCCCGGGCGGCAGTTCGAGGCCGAGGCGGCGGTAACGGTCGGATTTGTCCCAGAGGTCGTCCAGCAGACGGATGAGGACGTCGTTACCTGACGCGCGGTAGACCGTCTGGTGGAAGGCCCGGTGCGCGGTGAGCGCTTCCTCGCCCCACTGACGCGTGACGGGCAGCAGGTTGCGGACGGCTGCCCGCATGGCGGCAATGTCCGCATCCGTGCGGCGGGTGGCGGCGAGTTCGGCCGCGGTGGGGTCCAGGGAGAGGCGGACTTCGAAGAGCTGCCGCGCCTCGTCGGAGTTCATGGCGGAGACGCGGACGTCCCGGTGGGTCTCGACGGTGACCAGCCCCTCACTGCTGAGGCGCCGGATCGCCTCGCGCAGCGGTGTGATGCTCATGTTGAGGGACTCGGCGAGGTCGTACTGCGCGAGCCGTGAGCCGGCGGGCAGGCTGCCGGAGAGGATCTGACCGCGCAGCTCCGCGTAGGCGAGATCGCTCTTGCTCAGGAACTGACTCGGACTGCTCATCGCCCCCTGTGATCCCTTTCCGGGTGCTCACGCCCCTTGACAGCTCCCGTCTCGTCGGTTCAGCCTAACACCCGATACATCTTATAAGATATAAGAAAGAGGCCATCGGTGTGAAGATCACTAACGTCTACGAGGGGACCGTCCCGATCAGCTCCTCGATCCGGAACGCGTGGATCGACTTCAGCTCGATGGACTGCTCGATCGTCGCGATCGAGAGCGACGTCATCCGTGACGGCAAGCCGGTCGTGGGGTACGGCTTCAACTCCAACGGCCGCTACAGCGCCGGCGAGATCCTGCGCCGCCGCGTCCTCCCCCGCCTGCTGGACGCGGAACCGGCAGGTCTGCTGAACGAGCAGGGCGAACTGGACCCGGCCAGGGCGTGGGACGTCATGATGCGCAACGAGAAGCCCGGCGGGCACGGCGAGCGCTCGGTCGCGGTCGGGGTCGTCGACATGGCGCTGTTCGATCTCGCGTCGAAGATCGCGGGCAGGCCGCTGTACCGGTACCTGTCCGAGCGCTACGGCGACGGCGAGCCCGACGACTCGGTGTTCGTCTACGCTGCCGGCGGCTACTACGCCCCCGGCAAGACCATCGCCGACCTCCAGGACGAGATGCGCGGCTTCCTCGACCTGGGCTACGACGTCGTCAAGATGAAGATCGGCGGCGCCGACCTGGCCGAGGACCTGCGCCGCATCGAGGCCGTCATCGACGTTCTGGGAGGCGACGGCTCCCGGCTGGCCGTCGATGTCAACGGCCGCTTCGACCTGGCCACCGCCCTGGAATACGGGCGGGCCATCGAGCCGTACGGACTGTTCTGGTACGAGGAGATCGGCGACCCCCTCGACTACCACCTCAACGCCACGGTCGCCGAGCACTACACCGGCCCCATCGCCACTGGCGAGAACCTCTTCTCGCTCCAGGACGCCCGCAACCTGATCCGCTACGGCGGCCTGCGCCCGGACCGCGACACCATCCAGGTCGACCCGGCACTCTCCTACGGCCTGGTCGAGTACCTGCGCATCCAGGACATGCTGCGCCGGCACGGCTGGTCCTCGAGGCGCTGCGTCCCGCACGGCGGACACCAGTTCTCCCTGCACATCGCGGCCGCCCTCAAGCTCGGCGGCAACGAGTCCTATCCGGGCGAGTTCCAGCCCACCGGCGGCTTCGCCGACGACGCCGTCGTCGAGAACAGCCACGTCGGCCTGACCGACATCCCCGGCATCGGGTTCGAGGGCAAAGCCGCCTTCTACAAGGTGCTGCGCGACCTGCACAGCTGACCGGCAGCACGGCCGGCAGGACGGCTCCGCACAGCAGCGGGCTCCTGCCGCCGACCGACACAGCTGCGTCCATGCGCCACGTACGTCACCGGGGACGCGGGCCGCGTCGCGCCGCGTCCCCGGACACACCCCCCACGGGACAGGGCTACACACGATCGTCGTGCAAGGGAGCACCAACGATGACATCCACTACCGCCGCCGCTGGCCGCCCGCAGCGGTCACGGCTGAACCGTCTGATACGCGAACTGTGGTTCCAGGTCGTCCTGGCCGCCCTCCTCGGCATAGCCGTCGGAATCGCCGCGCCGGGGTTCGGCGAGGAACTCAAGCCGCTCAATGACTGGTTCATCGCTCTGGTCAAGATGATCGTGGTTCCGGTCGTCTTCTGCGTGGTGACGACCGGAATCGCCTCCATGGACAACCTGCGCAGGGCGGGCCGGATCGGCGTGAAGGCGATCGGCTACTTCCTGGTGCTGTCCCTGGCGTCCATGCTGATCGGGCTGGTGGTCGCCAACATCTTCCACCCCGGAACCGGCCTGAACGTCGATCCCTCGACCCTGAACTCGGACGACGTGCCCTCAACCGCCCAGGAGCACGTCACCTTCACCGGCTTCATCTCGTCGCTGATCCCCTCCTCCCTGCTGGGGGCGATCACCGGTGACGCGATCCTGGCCGCGCTCATGGTCTCCATCGTCTTCGGCGTGGCGCTGAACATGGCCGGCGAGGACGGTGCACCGCTGCAGCGCGGCATCCGGGCGCTGTCGGACGTCGTGTTCAGGATCGTGGGCTGGGTCATGCGTCTGGCACCACTGGGCACCTTCGGGGCTCTGGCCACGGTGGTCGCCACCTACGGCGCCGACAGCCTCAAACAACTCGCCTACCTGATCATCCTGTTCACCGCGACCTGCGTCGTCTACGTCCTGGTCGTGCTCGGCGCCATCATGCGCGCCTGCCGCTTGAGCCTGTTCGCTCTGATGCGGTTCCTCAAGGCCGAGCTGCTCGTCGCCGTGAGCACCTGCTCCAGTGAGGCTGTCCTGCCTCAGCTCGTGCGCAAGCTGGAGATCCTCGGCATCGGCCGGCCCGTGGTCGGCATCGTCATCCCCTCGGGGTTCTCCTTCAACCTGGACGGCTCCGCGGTCTACCTCACGATGGCCTCCCTGTTCCTGGCCCAGGCCCTCGGCATCGACCTGTCCTGGCAACAGCAACTCGTGATGGTCGGCGTCATGATGCTCACCAGCAAGGGCACCGCGGGCATCGCCGGCGGCGCGTTCATCGTGCTCGCCAGCACCGTCACCGCGGTCGGCGACATCCCCCTGGCCGCCCTCTCCCTGATCGTCGGCATCGACCGCATCCTCAACGAGGGCCGGGTCTTCATCAACGTCCTGGGCAACGCCGTCGCCACCATCGTGATCGGCAAGTGGGAGAACGACTTCGACGCCGACCAGGCCCGCTCCGTGCTTCATCCCGGCAGCACACCGCCGCCGTCAGCCGACGTCGGCACCGCCAAGGTAGGCGCCGACACCTGACCTGCCTGCCTCCCGCGTTTCCACATCCCAGCGGCGGTAGCTGCGTGCCCCACGTTCTGCCGCCGCTCCGAACAGACAGATCGCTCCAGACAACAGACAGATGGATGAGGACAGTCCGCATGTGCGCGCCCAGCGTCTCCTACTCGATCACCATTCGGCTCGAAGTCCCCGCGAGCGGCACCGCCCTCTCAGAACTGACAGCCACCATGGAGGCCCTGGGCGGCTCAGTGACCGCCCTCGACGTCATCTCCTCCGACACCGAACACCTCAGCCTCGACGTGACCATCGCGGCCACCTCCACCGCGCACGCCAACCAGATCGTCCAGCCGCTGCACCGCATCGAGGGCGTCACCCTCGGCAGGTCTCGGGGACCGTGCCTTCCTGATGCAACCGCCGGTGACCGAACGATGAGTTCTCGACGCGCGCCAGGTCTACACCTCCTCAGCAGCCGTGAAAGTGGATGGGAGCGACATGGGCAATCGTGGATCTGACAACGAGGCCAGTGCCTCGGAGCCGGAGCTTGTGCATCTGGAACCGGCGACGACAGCGGTCGTCCGTGCTGTCGTCCCGATGGCCGACCTGCGGGACTTCTTCGACGCTTCCTTCGGCGCGCTGGCCCGGACGATCGAGGTGCAGCGGATCACCGTGCTGAGCCCCGCCTTCGGTCTGTACCGCGGGTCGCCGGGCGAGACCGTGGACCTGGAGGTCGGGTTCGTCACGGACCGGGCGGTGCGGCCGGAGGCAGGGGTCGTGGTCGGTTCGCTGCCCGGAGGCCGGGTGGCGCGGCTGACGCACCGCGGGTCGTTCGACGGTCTCGGGTCCTCCTGGGAACGACTGCGCTCCTGGATGGGGGCACGGGGACTTTCCGTCGGAGAGGAAAGGTGGGAGACCTACGTCACGCAGCCCTCCCCGAACATGGACCCGCGTGACCTGCGTACCGAGCTCAACTGGCCGGTGACGGACTGACCGGCCTGCCGCAGGGATTCGAGAACGGGCTCCGGTGCTTGGACCCCTGCGGCCACCAATCAAACATGGGATGACCACATGTCCAGCAACTCGGGGTGGGGCGCAACACGGTCCGTGAAGCGGTGCGGTCCCTGGTGCGGATGGGGAAGCTGGAAGCCCGGCAGGGAGACGGCACCTATGTCCGTTCCCGCAGCGGTGTCGGTGCCGCTCTCGCACGCACGCTCCGCCACCGTGAGCTGCTGAAGGTGTACGAGGTTCGTGCGTCGCTGGAACGGGACACGGCCGGTCTCGCCGCCCGGCGCGCCAGTGATGAGCCCCGGGACGGAGCCGCTTCAAAGGCCGGGTCCGCGTCGCCGTGGCACGATGGTTCATGAGCATCACCCTGCTGAGGGGGTGTGGGGCATGGCCACATCGGACAAGGCACCTGCCTCAGGAACCCACCGGCCGGGACTGAGACGCGAGATCGGCTTCATCGGGCTCATCTGGGCGTCAGAGGGGTCGATCATCGGTTCCGGGTGGCTGTTCGGTGCCCAGGGGGCCTTGGCCGCGGCCGGGCCCGCGGCGATCATCTCCTGGGCCATCGGCGGCCTCGCGATCCTGATCCTTGCGCTGGTGCACGCCGAGCTCGGCGGAATGTATCCGGTCTCCGGCGGCACCGCCCGCTTCCCCCACTACGCATACGGCGGGGCCGCCGGCGCGTCCTTCGGCTGGTTCTCCTGGCTGCAGGCGGCCACGGTGGCACCCATCGAGGTGCTGGCAATGATCACGTACGCCCAGCACTACTCCTGGGCGAGCGGCTGGGAGAAGACCGAGGGGGGCGAGCACATCCTGACCGGCCCCGGCATCGCCGTCGCGGTCGGACTGATGGCGGTCATCACGGCCGTCAACTTCCTCAGCATCCGCCTGCTGGCCCGCACCAACAGCACGGCGACCTGGTGGAAGGTCGGCGTCCCCCTGCTGACGATCTTCGTGTTCGCCATCGCCCAGTTCCACAGCAGCAACTTCACCGCGGCCGACGGATTCAATCCCTACGGGGCCAAAGGCATCCTGTCCGCGGTCTCCACCAGCGGCATCATCTTCGCGCTGCTCGGCTTCGAGCAGGCCGACCAGCTCGCAGGCGAGAGCTCCAACCCCAAGCGTGACATCCCGCGAGCGGTGATCGGATCGATCGTCATCGGCATCGCCATCTACATCCTCCTCCAGATCGCCTTCCTGGCCGCGCTGCCCGCCTCCCAGATCGGCAGCCACTGGGCCACCTCCGCGTTCAACGTTCTGACCGGACCGTTCGCCCAGGTCGCCACGCTCATCAGCCTGGGCTGGCTGGCCGCGATCCTCTACCTCGACGCCGTGGTCTCCCCCGCAGGCACCGGCCTGATCTACATCACCGCCTCCTCCCGGGTCTCCTACGGCCTGAGCCGCAACGGCTACGTGCCCTCCGCGTTCGAGACCACCAACCGTCGCGGCGTTCCGTGGGTCGGCCTCCTCACCGCCTTCGTGATCGGCTGCGTCTGCTTCCTGCCCTTCCCCAGCTGGCGCTCCCTCGTCGGGCTGATCACCAGCGCCAGCGTGCTCATGTACGCGGGCGCCCCGCTCTCCTTCGGCGTGTTCCGCAATCGACTGCCCGACGCCCACCGTCCCTTCCGGCTGCCCGGAGGCAGCTGGATGTCGCCACTGGCCTTCATCGTCGCCAACCTGCTGATCCTGTGGTCCGGGTGGACCACCGACTGGAAGCTCGGCGTCGCCATCCTCATCGGCTACGGCATCCTGGTCGCCAACCGGGTGTTCAAAATGAACCCCATCGCACCCCAGCTCGACCTGCGCGCCGCCCAGTGGCTGCCCGTGTATCTGGTCGGAATGGGCCTGATCGTCTACCTCAGCGACTTCGGGCCCCTCAAGCACCCGTGGTTCCCTCTGTGGTGGGACATGGGCGTCACGGCCGCCTTCAGCCTCGCCATCTACTACTGGGCCATGGCAGTCGCCCTCCCAGCCGAACAGATTCAACGCATGATCGACCAAGTTGTCGTCCCGGAGGAACAAGACATCGTGTGACCGCACAGCGCACGCCCGCGCTGTCGTCCGCGCCGAGAGTGCCGAGAACCTCGGCTCAGGTCGTCGGGGTCGGGGCCTGGGCTTGTTTTACGTTTGACCGACCATGGCGGCGGGTCGGACGATGCGGTCGAAGTCTTCGGCGCTGATGTAACCGGAGGCCAGCGCTGCCGCGCGCAAGGTGGTGTCCTCGTCGTCGGCCTTGTGGGCGATCGCGGAGGCCTTGTCGTAGCCGATCACGGGCGAGAGTGCGGTGACCAGCATGAGGGACCGGTCGACGTAGCTGTCGATCTGGTCCTGGTTGAGCTGGATGCCTTCGACGCAGTACTCGCGCAACTTGGTGCAGGCGTCGCCGAGGATGGTCGCCGCGTGCAGGAAATTGTTGATGATGACCGGGCGCATGGCGTTGAGCTCGAAGTTGCCCTGTGTGCCCGCGAAGGCGATGGCCTCGTCCTCGGACAGTACTTGTATGCAGACCATGACCATCGCCTCGCACTGGGTCGGGTTGACCTTGCCCGGCATGATCGAGGAACCGGGCTCGTTCGCCGGGAGGATGAGTTCGTCGAGTCCGCAGCGAGGTCCGGAGGCCAGCCAGCGGATGTCATTGGCGATCTTCATCAGTGGCACGGCCAGGGCCCGCAGTCCGGCAGAGGCGCCGACCATGGCGTCCAGGCCGCCCTGCGCGGCGAATTTGTTCTGCGCGGTGGTGAACGGGTAGCCGGTCGCGTTTTCGATTTCGGCTGCGACCTGCTCTCCGAATCCGGGTGGGGCATTGAGCCCGGTCCCGACCGCGGTGCCACCCATCGCGAGCTCGTACAGGCCCTCGGCGGACCCGGAGACCCGGTCGACGGCTTGCTGCAACTGGTGGGTGTAGCCGGACCATTCCTGCCCCACCGTGAGCGGGACGGCGTCCTCCAGGTGGGTGCGGCCGATCTTCACCACGCCGTGCCACAGCCGTGCTTTGGTCTCGATGGCGCGCTGCAGCGCCCGCACGCTGGGCAGCAGATGCTCCTGGATCTCCTTGACCGCGGCGATGTGCATGGCGGTGGGGAAGGTGTCGTTGGAGGACTGCCCGAGGTTGACGTGGTCGTTGGGGTGGATCGGGGATTTGCTGCCCAGTTCACCGCCGACCAGTTGGATGGCGCGGTTGCTGATCACCTCGTTGGTGTTCATGTTGGACTGCGTACCAGAGCCTGTCTGCCACACGTACAGCGGGAAGTGATCGTCCAGTTCGCCCGCGATGACTTCGTCGGCCACCCGCTGGATCAGATCGGCCTTCCAGGCCGGGAGCCGCCCGGCGCGGCCGTTGACGGAGGCGGCAGCCTTCTTTACGTGGCCGTAGGAGTGGTAGACCGCTTTGGGCATCCGGTCGTCCCCGATGGAGAAGTGGATCAGGGACCGTTGTGTCTGAGCGCCCCAGTAGCGGTCCGCGGGCACGTCGATGGCTCCCATGGAGTCGGTCTCCCGCCGGGTGCCGGTCGCATGCAGTCCGATGGGGAGGTCGAGGATCTTCGGGGCTTCGTCCTGACCGGCCGAACCGGACCGGTTGGCGGCGGAGTGTTGCGTGTTCATGCTGCGGCTCCGTCGGCGTAGTCCGGCTGCCACATGGCCTCCCGGACAGCCTCTGCGGTGTCGATCGGCTTGGAGGTGGCCACGCCGTCGTCGAGCGCCGCCTTGACCACCGCGGTCGCAGTGATCGCCGAGGACTCCCGAAGGTTGTCCACGGGCGGCAGCAGAGAGGCGCCCGGCCCCGACGGGTCGGCCTGGTCCGCGACAGCCTGTGCGGCGGCGAGCAGCATGCCCGCTGTCACCTGGGACGCACCGGAGACGATCGTGCCCAGGCCCAGTCCCGGGTACAGGAGCGCGTTGTTGGCCTGCCCGATCTGGTAGGTCACACCGCCGTACTCCACGGGCGGGACCGGTATGCCGGTCGCGACGAGCGCCTTCCCCCTGGACCAGGCGATGACGTCGGCGGGCATGGCCTCGATCCGGGAGGTGGGGTTGGAGATCGGGAAGATGACCGGCTGCTCGGTGCCCTCGGACATGGCTTCGACGACCTCGCGTGTGAACGCGCCCTGCACGGTGGAAGTGCCCAGCAGGATCGTCGGCTTGACCCGACGCACCGTTTCCAGCAGTGCGATCGCGTCATCGTGCCTCGCCCAGTCCGCGACCTCGGCCGGATCGCGCGCATAGGGCTGCTGGAAGTCGCGCAGGTCGGTCATGTCCCTGGTGAGCAGCCCCTGCTTGTCGACGAGCCATACCTGGGCGGCGGCCCGTTCCGGAGCCGCGCCGTCACGGATCATCGCGTCGCGCAGCTGGTCGGCGATGCCCACCCCGGCGGTCCCGGCGCCGAAGACGACCAGCTTCTGGTCCCGCATCCGTACACCGCTGACTTTGACGGCGGACAGGGCGGCGGCCAGCGTGATGGCTCCGGTGCCCTGCATGTCGTCGTTGAAGATCCGGTAGCGGCCGCCGTACTGCTCCAGGATCCGCCGTGCGTTGCTGGGGCCGAAGTCCTCGAAGTGCAGGAGCGCGTTGGGGAACGCGGACGACGCCGTCTCCAGGTATTTCTCGATGAAAGCGTCGTAGTCGGCGCCGCGGACGCGAGGGTGCCGGTTGCCCAGGTACAGCGGGTCGTCCTGCAGCGTTGCGCGGTCCGTGCCCACGTCCAGCGACACGGGAACGACGCGGCGCGGGTCGATGCCTGCGGCCGCCGTGTACACCGCGAGCTTCCCCACCGAGATCTGGATCCCTCCCACGCCCCAGTCGCCGATGCCCAGGATCTGCTCCGCGTCGGTGCACACGATCAAGTCGACGTCCTCGGGTCCGAGTCGAAGCGTGGCAAAGGCCTTCTCCATGTCGTCGGGCCGGTCGATGGACAGGAAGATGCCGCGCGGGCGCCGGTACTCATGGGAGTACTTCTCGATCGCCTCGCCCACGGTGGGGTCGTAGATGATCGGCAGCAGCTCGGCGAGGTGCTCGGCGACAACCTTGAAGTACAGGGTTTCGTTGCGGTCATGCAGCTGTTCCAGATACACGTTCTTGGCCAGGTCGCTGCCCTGAACCTCCATCTGCTGATAGGCACGCTGGGCCTGCCGCTCAAGCGTGAGCACTCCGGAAGGCAGACGCCCGGTAAGGCCGAAGGCTTCCCGTTCCTCCGGTGTGAAGGCCACGCCGCGGTTACGCAGCGGATCGACGAGGGCGCTGGGGGTTGCCGGGGTTCGCGCGTGGCTCTCGGTCATGAGGATCTCCCTCTGTGCGAGTGCCGTGCGGGCTCTGGCCGGGGTGACTGCGGGGACTCGCTCCAAGCCACGACCGCCGGCAAGTCGGAAAGTGTCGAAGGGTGCCGGGGACGCGGTCGTGCGATGCCGACCATGCACACAGCAGCTGTGAACATCGCCGCAAAGGACGGAAAAGTCGGAAAGGTCAGCGAGAGTGCGGCCTTGATCGGAACCCGTGAAGGTGGGGGCGGCCACGAGGCCCGGCTGAACTATGGAGGTGTGAGGCTGGCGTCCCAGTGTGGGCGGTCGCTCGCAAAGGAACCACTCAGCCGCTCGACGGGCCCGTCACGCCCAACGCGACAGGCGCCTAATCGGTGCCCGGCATGAATTCAGGCTAACTACCAGCCGATGGGCCGCGCGACTTCACTCGTCGACGCGTCGGATGACCAGCACCGCCACATCGTCATCAAAAAGCTGTGCCCGCAGTGGAGGACCTGGACACCACCGTAACCGCCGCAGCCGTCCCCGGCGGCCCCGCCGTCTGCCCACCGGCGCCGACATGGCGTCCGGGAATCCGCTTCGCCCGCCTTCCTCGCCGGCCTCGACGACAACCACGTCGAGCCCAGACTGCGAAAGCTGCCGTAAGGCGGAGTTCAGATGTCCGTCAGCGACAGTTCGCCTGTACTGCCGGCCCGGTACACCGAGCCCGACTGGGATACGCAGAGCGAGCGGGGCATCTTCCATCGCGTCTGTGGCGGACCTGGCGTCACGCCCAGGAATGGCGGCAAGCGGGTGTGGGCGCAGTTCACTGCCGTGAACTCTTGACCCGTCCGGTGATCCCGGGCCCAGGGCGGCCGCCCCGAACAGGAGTACCCAACCCATGACCAGCCTGTACGTGCGGGAGCTCACGCGCAAGGAACATCTGGCCCACCTGCGGCTGTCTCCCGACGCGAGCCATCTCCAGATCCCCGAGTGGGGCGAGGTGAAGCCCGACTGGCTGCCGGAGAGCGTCGGCTGGTTCGAGGGCGAGGCGATGGTCGCGGCGGCGCTCGTCCTGTACCGCCCGCTGCCCGGTATACGACGCTACCTCGCGTACCTTCCCGACGGGCCCGCGATCGACTGGCGGACCCCTCGCCTGGAGAGATGGCTGGACCCGCTCGTCGCCCATCTGAAGCGGATCGGGGCGTTCTCGGTGCGGATCGGGCCGCCCCTGGTCGTACGCCACTGGGACGCGGCCACCGTGGCGGCGGGTATCGCTGCACCCGACGTACGTCATCTGCACGATCTGCCTGCGGCCGGCATCGACGGATACGCGCTCGACGCCGCAGAGCGGCTGCGGCGACTCGGGTGGCGGCCGTGCGCGGAGGACGACGGAAGCGGTTTCGGCCTCGGTCAGCCGCGCTACGGCTGCCACATCCCGTTGGCGGGGCGCTCGGAGGACGACCTTCGCGGCGCCCTCGCACCGCATTGGGAACAGTCCTTGCGCACGGCCGAGACGGCAGGCGTCCGTGTCGCGTGGGGCTCGGCCTCCGACCTGCCCGAGTTCCACCGCCTGTACACCGCGACCGCTGCCCACGACGGCTTCAAGGCCCGCCCGTTGAACTACTTCCGGCGCATGTGGAAGGCCCTCAACGCCGAGGACAACGACCGCCTCCGCCTCTACCTCGCCGAGTACAACGGCGAGGTGCTCTCCGCGGCCCTCATGCTCAGCGTCGGCTCCCGGGTCTGGCACTCTTACGCCGCCTCCGGCCCCCGAGGGCGCCAACTGCGGCCCAGCAGCGCGCTGTTGTGGCGCATGCTGTGTGACGCACGGGCTGCGGGCGCCGAGACGTACGATCTGCGCTCCATCACCCCTGCCCTCACTGAGGACCGCCTGCTCGGCCGACTCAGCTTCAAGACGGGGACCGGCGGCCGGGCCGTGGAGTACCTCGGGGAGTGGGAACTGCCGGTGGGCAGCCAGGGCAAGGTGCTGCAGCAGGCGTTGGGGGTCTACCTCGGGCGCAGGTGACCCCGGCCGCAGCGGTCGTCGTACATGCTGATGCGCCCTCCGTATCGAACCCGGTCAGAATCCATCGACCTCTACGACAGCCGCCGCGAAGGCCTTCGGGGCCTCCTGCGGAACATTGTGTCCTACGTCCAGGGTCCGGTGCGCGTATTTGCCTGTGAACTTCTTACGATAAGTCGAGCCATTTCCCGGAGGCGTGAATGGATCGTGAGCTCCGTCAATCGTGATCGTCGGCACCGTGATGACCGGCGCCGCGGCGAGGCGCTTTTCCAGAGCGTCGTATCGGCGCTCGCCCTTTGCGAGGCCGAGCCGCCAGCGATAGTTATCGATCACAATACTGACGTAATCCGGGTTATTGAAAGCCGCTGCCGTGCGATCGAAAGTCGCCGAGGTGAACTTCCATGTCGGCGAGTTGAACCGCCACACCAGTTCGGCCAAATCGTGTCGATACTTCTCAAGGCCACGCACGCCCCTTTCGGTGGCGAAATAGTACTGATACCACCATGCCCATTCAGTCTTCGGTGGCGTCGGCATCTTATTGGCTTCGACATTCACGATCAGATAGCCGGTGACAGAGATCAGCGCCTTGCAGCGCTTCGGCCAGAGAGCCGCTATGATGTCGCCCGTCCGCGATCCCCAGTCATAGCCGCCGAGGATGGCCTTATCAATCTTGAGGGCATCCATCAGGGCGATGATGTCGACAGCGAAAGCCGACTGCTGGGCGTTCCTGGGTGTTTTACTTGAAAGGAATCGCGTGGTCCCATGCCCGCGCAGATAAGGGACGATCACCCTGTATCCCTTCGCTGCGAGCAAAGGTGTGACCGCGACATAGCTGTGAATGTCGTAGGGCCAGCCGTGCAGGAGAATGACCGGCCGCCCGTTCGCAGGTCCGGCTTCAACATACCCCACGTTCAGATCCCCGGCATTGATCTGCTTCACGGGACCAAAGGATGCACGTATCGCAGGGCCAACCGTGGGATAAGCCAGCGGTTCGCCCGGTTCTGACTGCGCCGGCGAACTACCCCTCATACCGAACTGGGCCGCCACGGCAGCCGCGGCTGCGGCGCCAAGAAGGCGGCGACGGCTGTGCGTGGGGCCGGGCATTTCCATCGGTGAATCTCCTTGTTCGAGACAGCGCCGGCAAGGCACCGATGCCGTGACATCGAGAGAATGATGCTGCAAGAAAATGGTGCGGCAAGCGAATTTGCCTGATGTTCACGGTCGGGGCCCTCATTTGCTGGACCCGGGCTGGAGTTTCTCCGGTCATGGAACACCCGCCGGAGTTACGGTGCAACCGTGCGAACCATGCACGCATTGCTCCGTCTGAGTGACCGGTGCATGGCTCAGCCGAGCTGCTGAGCCCAGTCGTCGAACGTGGTCCAGGAGATCTCAGGGTATGCCTCGTGCAGTGCCGCGATGTCGACGGCATAGCCCTCCTCATTGAGAAAGGCCCACATGGCAACCATGTCGTCGCTGGACCGCTGCCGTAGGTCGAGTGGAGTTTGCACTGCCTCGACCGGCAAACCCAGCGAGCGGGTGAGGACTGCGGCCATGCGGGTGGGCGAGGGTGCGTCGGAGGCCACCTCGATTCGCCGCCTCAGGTGCGCGGCACGGCTGTTGACTGCTGCTGCGACGACGGCCCCGAGGTCCTGGCGGGCCACCTGCTGAAGCGGACGGTCGATGGGAAACGGCAGGACGAGCCTCCCGGCCCGTAGATTCTCCGCGTCCCCCAGCATGTTGTCGTAGAAGTACGTCGGGGCGACGATTGTCCAGTCGTCGCTCTCCTGCCGCAGGGCCTGCTCGATCCGGTACTTGCTGTCGAAGTGGGGAACTCCGGTAGACCTGTCGGCGGAGGCCACCGAGGAGAGCACCAGGTGCGGCAGTTCCACCTGTCGGGCCGCCGCGATGATGGTGAGCCCCTGCTCGACCTCGGCCTGCGGGCCTTCCTCGAACGGCGTGGTCACTGCGAATGCGGCGTCCACGCCGTCAAGTGCGGCAACCAGCGAGGAGACATCCCGCAGATCGCCACGGACCACCTCCACACCCACCTTTTCAAGGGCATGAGCGCGGGTTCCACCCGGGTTGCGAACCACGCCGCGAACGTCCTGTCCGGCGTCGAGCAGACTGCCTACCACGGCACTCCCCTGACCACCGGTAGCTCCCAGCACCACTACACGCATGACACCCACTCTCCTAAGTTCGCTCCCTTACGCCGACGACGGACCCCGTGCCGTCTGTCAGCATCGGCCTGGGCTCTTAGCAGCAAGATGACACGCTGACGTCGGTTCGCAAGGCGATCCAGAACGCCCCCAGGCCGCCAACGCTCTCGCGGGGGCTGCACAAGGTCATGCCCGGCTCTTCCCGCGCAATACCCACGGCGATGCGTCGGTCAGGCGCGGGTCTGTGATGCCGTGCGGGCAGGCCACGGCTTCGATGCCCCATCCGGCTCGGCGGGCGCCGGCGAGATAGGCGCTTTCGAAGAAGGCGAGGACGGCCCTCTTCGGATCGGCCTGACCGCGTGCGTCGTCGTAGCCCAGCACAGCCAGGTGACTGCCTGCGCGGGAGGCCCACTCGGCTGCGGCCGGTGTGAGCGGCTCGTCGGTCAGGTGCGGTGGCTCGGGCGCGGTGTAGGAGTAGAAGGCAGGCTCGGCGAAGCCGGCGTCGCCGAACCAGAAGCCGAAGCTGATGACCTCGCGTGAGTAGGCCTCGCGGGTGACCTGATCGACCTGCGGCGGCTGGTTGACATGCTTGTCGGAGAACCGGGTGTAGGCGATGTCGAACGTGTGCCAGAAATGGTGCACCGGGCTGACCTTGCCCGAGAATCCGGCTGCGGACTCTTCAAGCACCAGAGCCACTTGGCTCAGCACCTGCCAGTAGCGGTTCGCCCAGACGGGGTCGTATGCGGCGTGCTCGACGTCCTCGGCGGACGGCCGTGCCGCATCCGGCAGATCGTACGGATGAGGAAGTGCGATGTCGACATCGACGCCGAGCGCGGTGAGAGCTTCCAGGGTCAGGCGGTGGAAGGAGGCGACCGACTGGTTCAGCAAGGAGAAGGCGACTGTGCGGCCCTCCAACGTGGTGACCACCAGTTGGTGATTTACGAAGTCGAAGTCGATGGTGAAGATCGGTGTTCCGTCCATCTGGCCCATCGGGCGCGTCGTGATGCCACGTCCCGTGAGGTGGTAGGGGACGTTCCACCAGTGGTTGCGCCGCGGACTCGCAGCGAGGCGGATTTTGCCGATGACCTGCGCGAACCGGTGAACGGTCTCCTTGGTGTCACGCCACTCGGCAAGAGGAATGGGAGGGAACATCTGCATGGGTTCCTCCGCCTGCGGTTGTGGTGAAACAGGTCCCCGACTTGACGTCAGCCCCGGGAGAGCACGGCCCGGAACTGACCTCCGTGCCATCACCACACGGTCCATGTTCATCAACCCACTGGTGCGGCGTGGGTGCCGAAGGCCTTGCGGAGTGTGCGGATGGCCTGCTCGACGGCGGCGGTGGCCGCGTGGGTGCCGCGCACGGGGTTGAGCATCATGAAGTCGTGGATGATGCCGTTGTAGCGGACACTGGTGGTGGGTACGTCGGCCCGAGTCAGGTTGCGCGCGTAGGCCTCGCCCTCATCGCGCAGCACGTCGTTCTCGTCGACGATGACCAGTGCGGGCGGCAGCCCGGCGAGTTCTTCCAGATTCGCGCGCAGAGGTGAGGCGGTGGTCTCGGCGCGCTGCGCGGGGTCGGTGGTGTAGGCGTCCCAGAACCAGCCCATGGCCTTGGCTGTCAGGTACGGACCGTCGGCGAACTGCCGGTAGCTGTCGGTGTCCTGGGCGGCGTCGGTCACTGGGTAGTACAGCGACTGGTGGATGAAGCTGACGTCGCCGCGCTGCTTGGCCATGAGGGCCAGTGCGGCGGTCATGCCGCCGCCGACGGAATCGCCGGCCACGGCCATGCGGGAGACGTCCAAGCCTTGTGCGGCGCCGTCGGCGGTGAGCCGGCGTGCGGTCGCATAGGCCTGCTCGATCGCCACGGGGTAACGGGCCTCGGGCGAGCGGTCGTACTCGACGAACGCGACGGCGGCGTCGACTCCGGTGGCCAACTCCCGTACGAGCCGGTCGTGAGTGGCGGCACTACCCAGGATCCAGCCACCACCATGTATGTACAGGATCACTGGCAGGTCGCCGCCGGCACCCACCGGTTTGACGATGCGGACTCGAACGTCGCCGACCTCTGCAGGCACCGTGACCCATGTCTCCGCCACGTCCGGCTTGTCGACGGGAGCCGCCTGGATGTCGTCCAGCACCTTTCGGGCACGCTCCACACCGAGCTCGTAAAGGAAGGGTGGCTTCGACGTCGCGTCGGCGATCTCCTGGGCTGCCGCTTCGAGAACGGGTGCAGTCATGGTGGTTCCCCTGCCTTCACGTGCGGATCGTGCCTGTACCCGGTCAGGACAGGGCCGTCACGGGCGCGTGGGGCTGCCTTCTCTCCCAGCCTGACCCCCGGGCCGGGCCGGCGCACGCCGAGCGTTGCCAGGTCACGCGAGAACAGGCAAGGCGGTGGGGCGTGTCAACGGCCTGGGCACAGTGAGATGAGGCGCCACACGCACCGGCGCCCTGGTCGCCACCGCATCCCGTCGATCAGCCGCCGACGGGTCCACGTCCGCGGTCTGCCCTGCTTCTTACCTCGCGGCAGCAACGGCTCCAGCCACACCACCACTGACGGTTCGTCAGATCTGCACGCCCTACGGTGCCAGATCATCCAGCACCTTGATCAGCCTTCGCACCAGACCCTAGACCTGCGCGGACCTGGCTGGTGCCGGGTAGGTGTCGCGGAAGGTGAACGCGGTTGGTCCAGGACCGTGTTCGCGTACCAACGCGACCCGCTCCATCGCCTCGGCGATGCTCGGGCGGTGACCAGCCGGGATCCACCACAGGGCCTGGTACGCCTCGGCCAGGCGCTGGAACCACTCGCGGCGGCGGCTCAGTACGCGCAGGTGATCAGTGCGGTAGGTGAAGTTCCGCAGGGCTTCAACAGACTCCCAGACCGAACAGTTGATCAGGAGGAGGTCGTCGCTCTCGTCGGGACGGGCGCCGGTCGCGTCCTCGCCCTCATCGTCGACCATGCGCCACACGAACCCCGGGCTGCGCTCGGCAAGCGCGTTGATCTCGGGCAGTTGGGCGACGAAGTCGGCCAACTCGGGGCTGTCCAGCGGGGCGAGGATGCGGCCGATGTTGACCTGCGCAAGGTGAAAGCCAGTCATGGGCCCAGCATGGCCCGACCCTGCCTCTATAGTCAATGATCCTTGTTTTTAGAAAGTGCCACGCAACACCCGCCAGGACACGGATCCATCGTCGGCGACCACTGCTCAAGTGCCAGGCCCTTGAGCAGCGCGAGATTCATCCCGCAGATCAGGGCGGGGAACTCCTCGGCCAGCGCGCGGAAGGGACAGTTATGCAGCCGCAGCGTCTCCCCATCCCAGAAGGGCTGGTAGCCGCGGGCCCGCAGCACCTCGACCAGGTCACCGGCAGCCGCATCCGGGTGTGCCGCACCCGCGGCCTGCGCCGCGGCCTGCAACTCCCGGTCCAAGCCGGCGTTCTCCACCGCCTCCGCGAGCAGCCGACCGGCCGCGTCATACGACCGAGGCGGGACGGACACGGCGTGCTCACCCTCGGCACGCCGGTAGACCTTCGCCGGCCGCCCGGCCCCGGGGCCGGTGCGCCCGGACAGTCGCCGAAACGACACGGCCAGCAGCCCTGCCTCGACCAGCTTGTCCAAGTGGAAGGCGGCCAGCGATCGGGAAATCCCGACCGCTTCCGCCACCGCATCACGCCCTACCTCACCCGGGGCGGCGGCGACGTGCCGATAGACCCGACGACGCACGGAATCACCCAACACACCCAGCACCGCGAATGCGGAATCTTCAGCAGTCACGCGCCGATTCTATGACCAATGGGCGTACTCAAAACAGCGCCAAGCGCACGTCCCGCGGCCACCCGACGACGGCCGCGACCAGGACTTTCGCAACAGGCCCTCCTGGGGGTACGGGACTTTGGCGTGCCCAGTAGGCGGCTGCTCATGGTCGGCGTTTCGGTCGCATAGGCGTTCTGCTCGGCGTGAGTGCGCTCGACGTCCACCGGCTGGGTGCGGCCCGGGGGAAATGGCCTTGTCCTGCCTGTCCGAGGTGGGTGATCGCCCTTCGGTCGACCGATGCTCCTGGAAGGCTGCCGGCCGCGGCTGCCGCAGGGCGAAGACGCGAACCGCTATCACCACCTGCTCCAACTGTCCGATGACCGCGTGTGGTTCATCGAGGGGCGACACGGCTTCATGCACTGGTCGATCCCCACCGGTGCCGTGCATCGTGGCGATTTCAGGCAGGCGATAGCGACCTCACGGTTCGCTTGCACCGGGCGGCTCAACCGCCCCCCCCTTTTCTCCGCCCCTCCTGCACAGCACATCGCCTTCACCGGGGACCGGGCCCCGTGGTCAGACGGTCAGTTCCGTCTGGGCCGAGGCCGCAGTCATGGGGGCGTGACGGATGTACCACTCGGTTGCGAACAGCCGCTCCCTTGCATCCGCCGGAAGGCCGGCGATCACTCCCGGTAGGGCCCCGCGCTCCACCTCGGAGCGATGCGCCAGCACCGCGGCGATCTTCTGCTCCATCCAAGGCCCGACATCGACAGTTGCGGTGACCTGTTCGTCCGGAACGCTGTACACCGCCTTGCGCGCACCGATCACCTCTCTCAGCGCCGGCACTGCGGAGCGCGGGTGCGTGGCCAGGTAGAGGGCACGCGGCTGCCAGGGGGCACCGGCGTCCGGGTAGAGCTGCCCAAGTCCGGCCGCTTGGGCAGCGAGCATGGTCACCCGGTGGGTGTGCACGTGATCCGGGTGACCGGGCAGCCCGCCGTAGGCGTCGTGGGTGACCATGATGTCCGGGCGGAATTCACGGATGTGCTCCACCAACCGCCGCACCGCCTCGCCCAGCGGCGCATCGCAGAACCGTACGCGACCCCGGGCCGACTCCGGTACACGCGCATCGGCGTAACCGAGCATCCGCGGCTTGCCGGCCCCGAGAATGTGCAGCGCCTCGGCCAACTCCGCGGCCCGCAGGGTGTCCGAGGCCCAGGTCGCCGTGACAACTGCGGTACGCGCGCCCGCTGCCGCGTGACGTGCGAGCACTCCGCCTGCAGACAACGACTCGTCGTCCGGGTGAGCGAAAACCGCGAGCAAGCTCGGCACGGGCATGGACCGACCGCCTTCCAGCGCTGAGGGAGCCTGATCGTACGTTCCCCAGCGCGGCGCGCCGCCGACGGTCTTCGTCGCGACGTTCGGGGTGTCGGCGCGTGCCAGTGCGGCACGAGCGCACGAGAGCACGAGCGGCCAACTGTACTTGCAGCGACAACATTCAGCCCGTAGGCTGAATGTTGTGTCTGTATTCCCGGCAAAAGAGAAACCCACGACCGACGAGCCCACGGGCCGGGTCGACGTCTACGAGGCGGTGTTCAGCGCGTTGGCACACCCGGCACGGCGGCGTGTCCTGCTAACTGTCTACTTCAACGGTGGATCCATGACAGCCGGCGAGATCGCCGCTGTGTTCGCCCACTCCTGGCAGACGACCACCAGACACCTGCAGGTCCTGGAAGCCGCCGGCCTGCTCAGCAGCGAGCGCCAAGGCCGCTCGCGCGTCTACCGGCTCCAGCGAAGCCGGCTGGACCTGGTCACTCAGTGGCTCGCCCACTTTTCCCAGCAGCATGGGCCACCCGATCGCAACCAAGGAGAACCCCTGACATGACCAGCTCGACCACCGGACGAACAGACCGCGCGGACGTTCCGCAGATGTTCAGACTGAGCGTGGAAGTCGGTGATCTCGACGAGGCCATCGCCTTCTACGGCAGGCTGCTGGGCCTGGAGGGGCGCAGACAGGCCGGGGCACGCTGCTACTTCCAGTGCGGACCGGTCACCCTCTCCGTCCAGGACGTGTCCGCCCTGGCCGCGCCGCATCCGGCGGCGAAGTCCCTGTACTTCACCGTCACGGACCTCGACGCCGTCTTCGTACGGGCCCAGGCACTCGACTGCCTGTCCACGGAACTGGTCCACGATGCTCCGGCAGGCGCCATCGTCGTCCGCCCCTGGGGCGAGCGATCGTTCTACGTCGAGGACCCCTGGGGCAACCCACTCTGCTTCGTGGAGGACGGCACCGTCTACCCCGGATAAGGGCTGACCGTTGAGGGCTGTCCCCACACCACGGCTCAGGTCAGTTCATCTGCCGGCGGGTCTGCTTCACCTCGCGGTCGACGGCCCAGGCGTCGGCGACCGGTCCGAGGTGGCCGAGCTTGTCGGGATTGATCACCGAGCGGATGGTCTGGATCTGCCCGTCGAGCATTTCGAGGGCCAGGGTGTGCAGGATTTTGCCGTCCCGGTCGCGGAAGATCGCGCCGGGTTCGCCGTTGACCTCGTGCGGCTCGAACGTCACGTCGATCCGTGCCATCCGAGGGAAGACGGAGCCAAGCAGCCGGGCCACCTTCTCGGCCCCGATGACGGCCTTGGCCAGCTGCGGGGCCTTGCCGCCGCCGTCCCCGACCAGTTGGACATCAGCCGCCAGCAGATTCTGCAGCGCGCCAACGTCGCCGTCTTTCAATGCGGAGAAGAACCGTGCCGCCAGCTCCTGACGCTCCTGACGGTTCGCTTCGAACCGTGGCCGCCCGGTCTCCATGTGCCGCCGTGCGCGCACCAGCAGTTGCCTGCACGCCCCCTCTGAACGCCCTACCGCCGCGGCGACCTCGTCAAATCCGAAGGCGAACACCTCCCGCAGCACAAACACCGACCGCTCCAGGGGACTGAGCCGCTCCAGCAACAACAGCGCCGCCATCGACACCGAGTCGGCCAGCTCCGCCGACCGCGCCGGATCCTGATACGGATCACTCAGCAACGGCTCGGGGAACCACGGGCCCACGTACTCTTCTCGCCGCACGCGCGCGGAGCGCAGCACGTCGATCGAGATCCGCGTGACCGTGGCGGACAGAAAGGCCTTGGGCGACGTGGGTGGGGTCGTCGAGCCGTCGAAGCGCAGCCATGTCTCCTGCACCGCGTCCTCGGCCTCACTCACGCTGCCCAGAATCCGGTAGGCGATCGAGAACAGCAGCGGCCGCAACTCCAAGAACTCGTCAACCTTGTTCACGTGGAATCTCCTCTACTTGGCACCCTCTCACCTGGCTATACCGGGCTCGGGGCGCAGCGCCCGCAGCACCCGCAGCACCCGCAGCACTCGCAGCAGCGCCCCGAGTCAGTTACTGATGCCGTTCAGTGGAACTGTCCGGCCTCGTAGTTGCCGGCCGGCTGCTGGGTGATGATGTTCAGCCGGTTCGCCAAGTTCATGAAGGAGACCAGGATCACCAGGGCAGTGAGCTGTTCCTCGTCGTAGTACTTGGCGGCGCACGCCCACACCTCGTCGCTGACGCCCCTGGCCGCATCCGCGACCCGGGTCCCCTCCTCCGCCAGCTCCAGCGCGGCGCGCTCGGCCTCGGTGAAGACTGTGGCCTCCCGCCACGCCGCCACCAGGTTCAGCCGTACCGCGGTCTCGCCGGCAGCGGCGGCCTCCTTGGTGTGCATGTCGATGCAGGCGGCGCAGCCGTTGATCTGGCTCACGCGCAGCGCCACCAGCTCCTGTGTCACGGCCGGCAGCGGCGAGTCCTTGAGGGCCTTGCCCGCCGACATGAAGTACTTGAGGACCTTGCCGGCGGTCGGGCTGGCGAAGTAGTTCAGTCGCGCGTCCATGGTGTGCTCCTCCGTGGTTGTCGGTGGTTACACCCCCTGAGACGAGACAGCCCGACACCCTGTGACATGGACTGGGTATCCGGCGGTGCCGCACATCAGTCCTGCGCCAGTCGCGGCTCTTCTGCATCGCGTGTGCTGCGGCGGTCAGGTAGGTGAGGAGGTCGTCGACGGCGCCATAATCCGGGCGTGATCCTTACCGCGCGACAACTCGCCCTGGCCACCCTGGACCGCCAGTTCCTGCTCGAACGCCGGCGCCTCGATGTGGCCGAAGCGGTCCGCCGGGTGTGCGCTCTGCAGGCGCAGACACCGGCATCGCCGTACCTGGCTCTGTGGAACCGTGTGCAGGACTTCGTGCCCGAAGATCTCGACGCGGCGTTCGCGAACCGCCTGATCGTGAAGGCGAGCCTCATGCGGATCACGCTGCACACCGTGCACGCCGAGGACTACGAGCCCTACCGGGCTGCCATGTTGAGCACTTTGCGGGCGGCGCGGCTGTACGACCGCCGCTTCACCGCGACCGGGCTGACGCACGCAGACGCCGACGCGCTGCTCCCGGCACTCGCGCGGTTCCTGGCGCGCCCCCGCACCGGCGCCGAGGTGCAGGACGAGATAACCGGGCGGTTCGGCGAGCACGCGCACCGCGTGTGGTGGGCGCTGCGCACCTACGCGCCGACGCATCACGCGCCGACCGGCGGCCCGTGGTCGTTCACGCAGCCGAACGCCTATCTCGCCTCCTCGGCTGCCGCGGAGGCCGGGCCGCAGGAAGCGGCCGCCGGTGTGCGGCGGCTGCTGCTCGCCTACCTACGGGCGTTCGGGCCCGCGTCGGCCCAGGACTTCGCCCGGTTCACCCTGCTCACACGTCCCGTGATCACGCGGGCGCTGCAGGAACTCGGCGACCAGTTGGCGCGGGTGACAGGCCCGGGCCGCGCCGCCCTGTTCGACCTGGCGGACGCCACCGTGCCGGCCGAGGACACCCCGGCGCCGCCGCGGCTGCTGCCGATGTGGGACAGCACGCTGCTGGCCCACGGCGGCCCCGGTCGGCTCGTCCCCGAGGAATACAGACCTCTGGTCGTCCGGCGCAACGGCGACACGCTGCCGTGCCTGCTGGTCGACGGGCAGGTCGCCGGAGTATGGCGTGCAGGCGACGACGGGCTGGAACTGACCGCCTTCCACAGGCTCGGCAAGGCTGCCTGGCAGGGTCTGACCGAAGAGGCGGAGAGGCTGTCCGCACTGCTTCGCGATCCAGCCGTCTACCGGCGCTACGGGCATTGGTGGGACAAGGGGTTTCCCGGCGTCGAGAGCACTACCGTCAAGGGCTGACCGCAACGTCGAAGGGGCAGGTCGCGCTTGACGGATCGGCGCCACAGATCGACGCCACGGATCGGCGCCAACGACGATCCGCTCGTTGTGGTCGCGGAGCGCGCCACCGACCTGGTCAGGGCGGACCCGCTGCGCTGACCGCCGGGTGACGAAAGCACGTTGGGCGTGCACGTGGTCACGTGCACGCCCAGCGTGTCGATCAGTGGGCAGGTGTGCTCACTTGATGCGGACGACCTGCGGGTCGTGGTCGCTCGTCTGGTCGGAGAACTCCGAGTTGATGTGGACGACGTCGTACACCGGCTTCTTGATGGCGGGCGAGACGAGGATGTGGTCCAGCGTCTGCGAGTTGCCGTCGTACACGTAGCTGTACCGCTCGCCCACCGGCAGGGTGTTGATCAGGTCGGTGAGGACACCGCCCGCGGTCAGCGTCTGAAGCGGCTTGGAGAACTGGTAGTCGTTCATGTCGCCGAGGACGACCACCTTGGCCTTCTTGTCCTTGGCCAGGATGCCGGAGACGAAGGCGTTGACCTCCTTGGCCTGGGCCAGGCGCTGGGTCTCGGAGCCGAGCACCGGCGGCTGGTCGGCGCCGTGCAGCGGCTTGTCGCCACCCTTCGAGTTGAAGTGGTTGCCGACGACGAAGACCTGCTCGCCACGGAAGACGAACTCACCGACGAGCGGCTTGCGGCTGCTCTTCCAGGCGTCGGAGGTGGGGTTGATCCTGCCCGGCGAGACCGAGAGCTGCACGCCCTTCTTGCCGGCGTTGACGGCCTCCACGGCGGTAGTGGAGTCACCGCCCGGCCGGTCGACGAAGCTGACGCGCTGGGGGTTGAAGAGGAGGACGTTCCGGATGTTGCCGCCCGGCTCGCCACCGTCCTGGTCGTTGACCGGGTCGACGGAACGCCAGTCGTACGCCGGGCCGCCGGCCGCCTTGATGGCGTCGATGAACTGGGCCATCGTCTTGTCGGCCGCGACCGTGCCGTCGTCCTTGGCGCCGTTGTTGTCCTGGATCTCCTCCAGGCTGATGATGTCCGGCGACGCGAGGTTCTTGACGACACCCTCGGCGAGCCGGTCGAACTTGCTCTGCGGGTCGGTCGGGTCGAGGTTCTCGACGTTGTACGTCGCGACGGAGAGCTCGTCCGACTTGCCCTTCTGCGCCACCTCCGGCTTCAGCCCACCGGACTTGACCGTGCCGAGCGTGGTCGCCTGGACGTTGTAGCCGCCGTAGTTGGCGTAGTCCAGCGGGCCCGCGGTGGTGCCGGTGAGGGTGTCGCCGACATCGGCCTTGAGCTGGTCACCGGTGAGTGAGGCGATCAGCAGGCGGCCCGAGTTGGGGTTGTCGTAGCCCGTCATGACCGTGCCGCCGCGCGGCGTCGGGTTCTGCTGGGGCTTGGTGGTGATCCAGGTCTCGTTGTACTGGTTGGACGCACCGACCACACGGGTGTCGCGGATCTCCACCAGCATGCCCTCGTGGGCCTCCAGCCAGTCCAGCGCATACGTGCCGGGCTCCAGCTGCTGGGACTCGATGTTGCCGCCCTCGACCTTCGGCGCGTAGGCGTCGGGGATCGTGGCCGCGTCGATGACCTCGGCCGCCGGCAGCTTGTTGCCGGAGGACAGCACGCTCGCCGTCGGGGCGGTCAGCTCGGTGACGGACTGCGTGCCGCTGCTCTTGCCGCCGGGGTAGTACTCGCTGATCTTGCCGGAGACGACCACCGAGTCGCCGACCTTGACCAGGGGGGTGGCGGAGCCGGTGAAGACGAAGATGGCCTCGCTGGTGGCCGGGTTGTTGTCGGCGTCGGGGTCCTGGATCCAGTAGCCCTTCGAGCCGGTGCTGCGGACGGCGGTCACCACGCCGGGGACGTTGGTGACGGTCTTGCCGTTCTCCGGGGAGAGCCGGGTCGCGCCCTGGATGTCGTGGATGCGCAGCGGGCCCGGGGTGGTGTCGGTGGGCGTCGGGGTGGGCGTGGGCGACGGGTCGCCGCCACCGCTCTCACCCGTGCTGTTGCTGGGGCTCGGAGCGGAGCCGGTGAAGTCCGTCGAGTTGTCGTCGGTGTCCGTGAACTTGGCGTCACGGGAGACGGAGGTGGTGTTGCCGGCGCCGGTGGCGGGGCTGCCCTCGCGGACCACGGCGGTGCCGAAGCCGACCACGTCCTTGACGGTGCCGTCGGCCGCGCAGTCGGCGGCGGTCAGGCAGGTGAGCGCGGTGGTCGAGTGGACCAGCGCCACGGTGCCGCTGGCCGCCGACATGGCGATGGTGCCGGTGGCGTCGGGGGTCGGCAGGGCGGTGTCGCCGCCGGCGCCCTTGGCCTCCTGGATCAGGTACTTGCCGCCCGCGGGGACGGCGCCGGAGAGCGGGGTGACCTGCCACTTGGAGGTGGAGGTGGGCGAGCCGCTGAGGTACTGCACGGACCAGCCGCTGAGGTCGAACGACGCGTTCCCGGCATTGCCCAGCTCGATGAAGTCATGGGTGAGGGACGCACCGGAGTTGCCGCCACCGCCGTAGACCTCGGAGAT
The DNA here is from genome assembly GCF_009377235.1 of Streptomyces acidicola. GTDB lineage: Bacteria > Actinomycetota > Actinomycetes > Streptomycetales > Streptomycetaceae > Streptomyces > Streptomyces acidicola. Next base: position 13,688 of record NZ_VMNX01000043.1, on the reverse strand, counting down.
CACGGCGTCGGAGGACGGGGCCGCCTCGGCGGCGAAGGGCAGGGCGATGAGCGAACCGGTGAGGCCGACGGGAAGCGCGATGAGGACGGCCTTGGCGCTCCTGCCACGTAGGGCCGGGGGTATGCGTGAGGACACGTGGAGCTCTCTCTTGCAGAAGGTGTTGTAAAGGGGGTGTGGCTGATATGTGGGAGGAGTGGGACAACCCGGAAGTCGGCTGGAAAGATACGCGCGTAGACACACCCACAGCAAGACGTTGAGCGTGCCATCCGGCAACCGTTTCCCAACCGTTCGCCAGAAGTAACCCCGCCGTCCGCCCTGCCGGATGGGAACACAGGCACAAGCCCGGCGACACCCGGGCACGCCAATGGCCGTACTGCAGGCGGCCGTCGGGCTCCCGTCCATCGCGTCGACAGACCGGTATACGAACGTAGAAGTCGGGACGACAGGGGAACCCAACGTTCACTTACGGCACGCCGGGCCATATCGGGGCGAGGCGGCCACCGCCGGGGGAAGTGTCAGAGCGTCGCCGCTCGGAGTGCGTGCGCGAACTGCCGTGGTCCGCGCCATCGGCACGGTCCTCAACAGCGGCCGCCGCAACGCCCCGCCCAGGCAGGGCTCCGCGCATCCGGTGACCGGCTCCCCGCCCACGCAGTCGACGGTCGCGTCAAGCCCCGGCCTTCCGCCGGCTGTCAGGGGCGGACGAGAACGAGGCCGACCTTGCCGGGCCGTACCGCGTGCTCCACGGCGTCGGCCAGCTCGCCGAGACCGTAGGTGGCGGCCACCTCGAACTGGTCCTTGAGCGCCAGCGCGATCTGCTTCGCGGTGGCCACGTCGGATGCCCGCCTCTCGGCGGAGGCCTCGGACAGCCACCGGCCAATGCTCCTGCCCCGGAGCGTCAGCGACTTGTTCAGCAGCGTCGACGCGTGCAGCGAGATCGGCTCCTCGGCGATCAGCCCGTAACTGACCAGTTTCCCGCCCGGCGCCAACAGGTCGAGAAGGCTTTCCGCCAGCTTGCCGCCGATCGGGTCGAAGGCCACACTCACCGGTCGGCCGCCGGCTGCCTTGAGGACCTCGTCGGCCCAGCCCGGGTGTGCTGTCGACACGACCGGCACGTCGGGGAACCGCTTGCGCAGCTCGGCGGCACCACGGTCGCTGCGGACGACGTTGACGAGCGCCAGGTTGTGAAACTGGCACACGCCCGTCAGCAGCCGCCCGACCGAGGAGCCCGCGGCGGTCTGCACGAGAAGACCGTCATATCCGACGGCCATGTGCTCCTGCGCCTCACGGCGCAGCATCACCGCGGTGAGCGGGTTCGCCAGCATCTGCGCGGCGACCTCGTCCGACAACTCGTCCGGTACGGCGAAGACGGCTTCGGCGTCCGTCACGATCCACTGGGACCACGCTCCCGGCTGGGGGAAGACCGTTACGCGGCCACCGACCTCGACACCCGGCGCGACGCGCGCTCCCGGGCCGATCGCCTCGACCACGCCGGTGGCCTCCAGGCCGGCCGGAACCGGCTGTGCGGCCTTCCCCGGGTGGGCCTCGACGGCCTGGAGATCACCGGGATGCACCGTGAATGCCGTGGTGCGGACGAGGACCTGGCCTCGCTCGGGCCCCGCCGGCTCCGGCTCCTCGATGACGGTCAGGACGTCGGCGGGCAACCCGCCCCGGGTGTAGACGACACGACGGTTCATGATTCTCCTCGTGCGTGCTGGTCTGTGCGGGTCCTGGCAGGGGGACCCCAGGCGGCAGCCGACGTCCTGCAGCCCCGGTTGCTCTCAGCCGAGTGCACTGCGGAAACGAGGGTTTCGTACTGAGTTTCGACCCCGCTTCAGGAGCTGAACACGCTGGCGTTCTGACGGACGTAGTCGGCCACCCCGGTAGGAGGTCGACCGATGACCTGCTCGACCCCTTCCGCCTTGCGGTCGTAGCGATTCTCCGAATGAAGGCGAGCCATGGTGGAGATGTGCTGGAAGACGTGGTCCGGCAGCCCCAGCGGCCTGAGGTCGTCGTCGATCCATTCCTGCAGGGGGACGTCGGTGTAACTGACCGGTCGGCCGAGAGCTTCGGATACCTCCGACGCCATACCGGCGACGTCCTCCGAGCGCCGGCCGGTCAGCTCGTAGATCCTGCCGATGTGCGATGCGGGATCGGCCAGGATCTCCTCCACGACCGCGGCGACGTCCCCGGCCGCCACAGGGGAGGTTTTCGCCCGGGCGAAGGGCAGTCTGATGCTTCCGGACTTCGCGATCGAGGAGAAACCGACACGGAACAGCGGGTTCTCCATGAACACAGTGGGCCTGATCTGGACGGTGGGCAGACCTGACCAGCTGAGCACCTGCTCCACCAGCCACTGCTGCCGCTGCTGCACCGACTCGGAGGTGCTGGTGAGGTCCATCTCGGCGACAGTCAGCTGCGACATGTTCACGAACACTTCCAGGCGTCCGTACGCGCGTGCGACGGCCGCCGTCGTCAAGGCAGCCTCCAAATACTGCGCCGACACGCCCATACCGAAGTACATACGTCCACAACCGGCCAGAGCCTCGTCGACGTCGCCCGCGCGCGTCAGGTCCCCGACGACGACCTCGGCGCCCGTCGCACGCAGCGCATCCGCCCGCTCGTCATCGCGATGCACCATGGCCCGGACGGGCAGGCCCCGCCGCCGAAGGCCCTCGACCACGGATCGTCCGACGCCGCCAACGCTGCCCGCCGCGCCCGTCACCAGGATGGGCAGCACTCTGTCTTCCGATGTGCGGTCCATGGAAGCAGCCTGCGATGCGCACCGACGGGCCGCAACTGGAGCCCGACGAGCCGTCGGCGCCGCGACAACAGTCGCCTCTCGTGATACGGCCCGTCTGGCGGCGACCCTCCTGCGGAATCTGTGTTTCGTGAGCTCTGCAAATGACTCGATGCCTGAGACACCCTCGTGAAACGATCCCGGCGTGAATCCCGACCCCTACAAGCTCATTGAGGAGAACGCCCGTGTCAGATGAGTCGGACGGGACCATGCTCACCCACATTCCGCCTGACGGGGTCGCCCCGGGTAACGGCTACAGCCATGTGGTGGTGGGCGAAGGCCGGCTGGTCGTTGTCTCCGGACAGGTGGCACTGGACGAAAAGGGAAACGTGGTCGGGGAGGGCGACGCCGCTGCCCAGGCCCGTCAGGTCTTCGAGAACCTACGGCGCTGCCTCGCGGCAGGCGGCGCGACGTTCGCCGAGGTCGCCAAGCTCACCTTCTACGTCACCGACGTCGCCATACTGCCGGAGGTACGGGCCGTCCGCGACGCCCACATCGACACCGCGCGTCCGCCGGCGAGTACGGCCGTACAGGTGGCCGCGCTCTTCCGACCGGAACTCGTGCTGGAAGTGGAAGCCCTCGCCATCATTCCCTGGTGACTCGGCGCGGGCTTGCTGAATCGGCAAACGAACTCATCCTTTCGGCCGAGTCTTCCGCATGCTCGGCATTGAGCAGGCGGAACGGCGGCAGGGAGCCGTCCTGGCGCACAACGGACCAGCAGTTCTGGAGGAGTCGTATGTCGCAGCACGTCGCGGAGGTCACGCACCGGTTGGTTTCCTCGCCAGGAGGCCGGATTCATCTCGTGGAGCAGGGAACCGGGCCGCTGGTGCTGCTCGTACACGGCTTCCCGGAGTCCTGGTACTCCTGGCGCCGGCAGCTGCCGGTACTCGCGGCGGCTGGGTACCGCGCGGTCGCCGTCGACGTCCGGGGCTACGGCCGCTCCTCCAAACCGGCCGCGACGGATGCGTACCGGATGCTCGACCTGGTGGAGGACAACGTCTCGGTGGTGCATGCCCTGGGCGAGGAGTCGGCGGTCGTCATCGGCCACGACTGGGGCGCGAACATCGCCGCGAACTCCGCCCTGCTCCGGCCGGAGGTCTTCCGCGCAGTGGGACTGCTGAGCGTTCCCTACAGCCCGCGCGGCGGGCCCCGCCCCAGCGACATCTTCGCTCAGATGGGAGGGGACGAGGAGTTCTACGTCTCGTACTTTCAGGAGCCGGGCCGCGCCGAGGCCGAGATCGAACCCGATGTACGCGGCTGGCTCGCGGGCTTCTACGCGGCCCTGTCCGCCGACACCATGTCCGCACCTGGCGCTCCCGATCCGCACTTCGTCGGCAGGGCCGGAACGCTGCGTGACCGCTTCCCCCTCGGCCGGCTGCCCGCCTGGCTCAGCGAGAAGGACCTCGACGTCTACGCCGGGGAGTTCGAACGCACCGGCATGACCGGAGCGCTCAACCGCTACCGGAACATGGACCGCGACTGGGAGGATCTCGCCGACTTCGACGGTGCCCCCATCACCCAGCCGTCCCTGTTCATCGGGGGCAGTCTGGACGCTTCCACGACATGGCTGGCCGACGCGATCAAGGCGTACCCGGTCACGCTCCCGGGCCTGGTCTCCTCCCACGTCCTCGACGGCGGCGGCCACTGGATCCAGCAAGAACGCCCCGCCGAGGTCAACCGACTCCTGACCGAGTGGCTCGCCGCCCTGCCTGTCTGACGCCAGTAGAGGGTGACGAGCAGCAGGTCGTGGCTGCCGACTGCCTTGTTCCTGTCCGGTTCAGGCAGCGGATTCGTGCGGGTCCTCCCCGTGCGCGGCGTCGCGCGTCACGGCCGCGACCTGGGCGGCGTAGGTGTCCATTCCCTCGGCGCCACTGCCCTCCAGGCCGGTGGGCGCGGCAGCACATCGCCGAAGGCGTTGACCTCGCCGATCGCGAACTGCCGCCATCGGGTGACGGGCAGCAGGTCGACGCCGACGCACAGGGTCGCCGGGAAGCAGCCCGCCGCCCGCTCGGCGAGGCCGAGCACGTCGGCCCAGTCCACACCCGCGGCCTCAGTGGCGGCCCGGGCGGCGGCCAGGTCGCCGCGGAGGCCCCCGAGGTGGAGGTTCGTCATCGGGGAGCGGCTGGTGCGGACAACACATACGTGGCGCGGCCACCGATCACGACGACACGCAGGTCGGCCGCCCCCGCCCGGCCGGCCTGCGCCGCCTTGGGCAGCCGGCTCTCGATGTGCAGCCCGTCCGGGGCAAGGGCGTCCACGATCGTGGCGATGTCCGCCTCCTTGTCGTACCGGCGCACCCGCAGGGAGTTGAACAGCGCGCCGTCCGGTGTGAGTTCGACGGAGGTGGCCGCACGGAACCGGCCCGGGGCCACGGCCGAGATGGCCGGCACGCCGGGCGCCGACGAGCCGTGCGCGAGCTTCACGAACGCGCGCCGCAGCCCGGCGGTGCCGACCAGGGCCGCCCGTACGTCGTCCCAGCCGTCGACCGACGGGGCGTCGGGCCCCGAGGTCGGCGAGGACGGGACCGCTACCCCGGCCGCACTCAGCACGCCGTGGCACAGCCGCTTGTCGAACACCTCGGCCAGTTCGACCGGATCGTCCAGCAGGGCCGCGCGGGCCTCCCGCGCAGTCGTCGCGACCTCCCGGACGGCGCCGGTGAACCGGGCGTGCCAGCGGGCCATGCCCTCCACGCGCCTGGGGTCGCCGGGCCCCCGGAGCAGCCGCTCCACCTCCTCGTCCTCACCGGGTGAATCGATCCCCACGGTCTCGCCGGCCTCGATCCGCGCGCCGTGGCGCAGCATGTCACGCCAGGCCGGCAGCCGGGGCGCGGGCAGTCCGGCCGCCCGTACGGCGGCGACGAACATCTCCACCCGGCGGTTCCGCGGATTGCCGACCACCGCGAAGCGCGGCTCGCCCGGCCTGTGCGAAGACGGCTTATTCGAAGACCGCCTATTCGGAGACGGCGACAAAGCGTTCCTCCCGGTCGCGATCCGACTTCGAGGACAGGTCGACCTCGACCCCGCTGGGCTCCAGTGCCTCGCGGATCCGGTGCATGACGATGTCGACCCCAAGATCAAGACCGACCCAAACGAGCCCTACCAGGACAGAGCGCGGGGAACCCCTCATCCCGCTTGTGGGAGTCGTGAGGGACTGCGGCGCACGCCCTGCGAACCCGTCCTTGTGCTCCCCAACTGCTCTTATCCTGCGATGGCACTGAGGTTTCGGTGGCGTACATTCAACCGAGCCGTACCGCCATGGGGCAGTACAGGGGGAGCTGGAACCATGACGTTCGGCGGCTACAGAGCTGCGCCCGATTCGATTGACGGCAGCGCGCACATCCTGCTGGAGATCGCTGGTCTGCTGGAGCAGGGCCGTCTCGACGGGGATGCCGGCACGATGGCCCGGGCACCGCGTTCGCACCAGGACGTGTCGGAAGCGGTCCACGACTTCGCCGGGTTCGCTGCGGATCAAGGGACCGACTTGGCGGCGCTGCTGACCGCTCTTTCCACCCTGCTCAGGAGCACGGGCAACGCGTACACGTCCACGGAGGCGGCCACGGCGGCGGAACTCAGGAGTTTCGTGGACTCGTCCACCTACGCACCCGGGAAGCGGGGTTGAGCATGGTGGTGTACTACGCGGACGTGAAGTTCCTGGAGGACTGCGATCCGGTCCTCATCGAGCGCAACGCCCAGGAGTACCGGCGGATGCGCGATCTGCTCGACTCCATCGAGCCGTCCGTGCGCAAGGCGGAGCAGGTGCAGTGGGAGAGCGTGGCCCGGACATCGTACGAGGCCCGTCTGCGCGATGTGCGGGGCCTGGCCCGGGGTCTCTACGACGGCTACGACGCGGCGCAGTCGGCGCTGTTGAAGTACGCGGACGCGGTGGCGGACGCGAAGCCCCACCTGCGCGACGGCAAGGAGGCGCAGGAGCGGCTGAACGGAGTGCTGCGCGGTGAGGGCTTCGCGCTCACCCGCGCCCAGCAGTCAGCGGAGCCGATGCGGCGCTGGGAGGACATGCGGCAAACCACCGGTTTTCTCGACTGGATCAGTGAACTCGGCGTCGATCGTGACGCGATCAGGGAGGACGCCGAGCGCTATTACGCCCAGGCCGAGGCCGCCTTCGCCCAAGCCTTGAACACCGAGCGGTCTGCCCGTGAGGCCTGTGTGGCGGCGCTGAAGGCGGCGACGGCGCTCATCCCCGATTTCCGCACCACGCACAAGGACGCGGCGGCGCTGCTGTCCAAGGTGAAGGCACTGTCGGCGGAGCGTGCGGAAGCCGCGGACAACCCGCTCACCAGTCTTCCGGGCAGTCCTTGGGGCAAGGGCAGCACCTTGACGGGGCCGGATGCCACGGTCTCCGCCCTGCTCCAGGATCTGCGCACCCATGCCAAGGGCATGCCGGAGGTGAGGAGTTCGTGGCTCACGGACGCGATCGGCGACAAAAGGGAGTGGGTCCTGGAGAACCGGGCGGCGATCAACGAGACGGCCAAGGTGTACGGTCTGCCGCCGGACGTGGTCGCGGCGATCGCGATGCAGGAGGTAGGGGGCACGCCCTACGCCATCGACCGGCAGGTGGAAATGTCCCGCGTCGTGGCGGAGAACGTCCTCAGTCCTCTCGTTCCGGAGAACCTGCCCGGCCCCCTGGGCGGAGATCGGGACAACACCTCCTACGGGCCCATGGCGGTCCAGATCCGTCGCGCAGCCGAGACGCTCGGCTACGAGCCCGCCAACCTCACCACCGACCAGCGCGACGAGATCCGCGGAGCGCTCGAGGACCCCACCCAGAACCTGCTGATTGCCACCAAGTACATGGCGGATCTCAAGGCTCAGAGTTCGTTCGCCGACGTTCCCCCTGAGCAGATGACCGATGCCCAGAAAGCAGAGCTCGCGTCGCGCTACAACGGCGGGCCCTACTGGCAGATCCCTCAAGCCCGCGCCTACGCCGACGCGGTGGAGGGGCATCGGGAACGGGTACGGCAGGACTTCAGCTGATCGGCCCCGCCGGATGAGGGAGGGCACCCCGGAGGTCCCGGCTCACAGCCGGCGACTGAGAGCTCCGACAACCCCGGGGTGGTTCGCCACCCGGCCTTGGGGCAAGCCTCGACCGGGCTATGGGGCTTCGTAGTTGTGGATCTCGGCGACTTTCGCCATCGACGGGCTGGACTCGTCGAACCGGAGAGCGAGCCACTCCCGGGCCAGTTTCCGGGCGAGTTCGATACCGACCACGCGTTGTCCCATGCACAGGATCTGCGCGTTGTTGGAGAGCACCGACCGCTCGACGGAATAGCTGTCGTGGGCGGTGACCGCGCGCACGCCCTTCACCTTGTTCGCGGCGATGGCCACTCCGAGCCCCGTCCCGCAGACCAGGATCGCCCGTTCGGCCTCCCCGCTCGCGATCATCTCGGCGGCCCGGATGGCCACGGTCGGATAGTGGGTGTGCCCATCGGCGTCGACACCGACGTCCACGACCTCGGCCACGTCAGGGTTGTTCTGGAGATCGGCTTTGATGCGCTGCTTGTACTCGTATCCTGCGTCGTCCGAGCCGACGACGAGACGCCAGGCGGTCATGGTGCGAAGTCCGTTCGTTGAAGGGCTGGTCGGTACGGCGGTCAGCCGACGGTGGAGAACGACTGCTCGACGACCCGGGCGAGGGCCGCGAGGGAGACAGCTCCGGGATCGGGGGTGCCCAGGGATCGTTCGCCGTGGGTTCTGGCCCGGCCGCGGTGAGGAAGCAGGTCGGCGGTCGCCTGGGCGGCGGTCTCCGCGGCGGCGGCCGCCTGTGACCACGCGGCGGTCGGGTCCGTGCCGGCTCCCACGGCCGCGGCGAAGGTGTCCGCGAGGGGTACGAGCGCGTCGACCAGCGTCTTGTCGCCCACTGCGGCCTTGCCGTAGGAGGTGACGTCTTCGACTGCGCGGTTCAGTCCGCGGACGAGGTCCTCCCGGGTGGGCTCCCGGTCGTCGCCCAGTTCGCGTCCGACGGCACGCAGGATGACCGCCCAGATCGCGCCCGACGTGCCACCGGCCTTGTCCGACCAGGCGTCGGCAGCGGCGTGCAGCGTCGTCAGAGCGCCCGCGCCCCGCGCGGCCACCTCCGTCGCGGCGCGGGCCGCCGCGCGGGTGCCGCGCCGCATGCCGACGCCGTGGTCGCCGTCACCGGCCACCGCGTCGATGCGGCCGAGTTCCTCGGCCGCGGCGTCGATGGCGGCATGGGAGGCGTCGAGGGTCGTGACGATCCTGGCCGCGAGCCGACGGGAGGCTCGGCTCGACTCCGGCAGTGGCTCACTCCCGCTCTCGGCGTCCGGTGCGATCTGGGCGGGTAGCAGCAGGGAAGTGTCCACGCTCCCGGTCCGGAACGCCGGTGTGTCGGCCGGCGCGGACCACAGTCGCTCCAGTTCGCCGTCGAGCCACAGCAGGGTCAAGGAGACCCCCGCCATGTCGAAGCTGGTGCAGTACTCACCGACATGGGGGTCGGCCACGGTCACCCCGGCGGCATCGAGAAGTTCGGCGACGCGTCGGTAGACGACGTACAGCTCCTCGTACTTCACCGAACCGAGGCCGTTGAGCAGGGCGACCACCCGGGCACCGCGCGGTCCGTCCGGCAGCGGCACCTCTTCCGCGGAGAGCAGGCGCTCGACGAACAGCTCGGCGAGGCCGTCCGCGGTCGGCATGTCCACCTCGGCGATGCCCGGTTCTCCGTGAATTCCCAGACCGATGGCCATCCGTCCCTCGGGGACGGTGAACAGCGGCTCGGTGGCGCCCGGCAGCCTGCAACCGGAGAACGCCACACCCATCGACCGGGTGCGTGCGTTCGCCCGCCGGGCCAGGGCCTCCACCGTGTCCATGTCGTGTCCGGCCGCCGCGGCGGCCCCGGCGATCTTGAAGACGGTGAAGTCGCCCGCGATGCCGCGCCGTTGTTCCGCTCGGCCGGCCGGGGCGCTGAAGATGTCGTCGGTGACCCGCACCGTACGGCAGTCGATGCCGTCGGCTCGGACCGCGGCCTCCGCCTCCCCAAAATGCAGGACGTCGCCGGCGTAGTTCCCGTAGCACATCAGGACTCCCCGGCCCTGGTCGGCGGCCCGCGCCACCGACTCGACCTGGCGGGCGGACGGCGAGGAGAACGGATTCCCCACGGCGGCACCGTGTGCCAGACCGGGACCGACGAGCCCCGCGAAGGCCGGGTAGTGGCCCGATCCCCCGCCGACGACCACCGACACCGTCGGCCGCGGGTCCCGCGTCGAGCGCACCACACCACCTGGCACCTGCCGTACCCACCGGCCACTCGCTGCGGTGAAACCGGCGAGCATCTCGTCGGGAAAGTCGTCCGGCGCATTCCACAGACGCGTCACGTACCCCTCATCTCCGTCCGTTCCTCGGCGTTGATGTTTCGTCACCGTAACTGTTGACAAAAAAATGTCAACAGTTACGGTTCTCGCCATGACCAACGGTGTTCAGGCCACACTCGGCCGCGGCACACTGCGGGAGCGCTGTACCGCTTATGTGCGAGAACAGATCATTTCGGGCGTTCTGCGCCCCGGCGAACACATCGTGGAGGTGACGCTCAGCGGCGAGTTGGGGGTGAGCCGCGGAACCCTGCGGGAGTCTCTGCGCCCGCTGGAGGTCGAAGGCCTGATCATCAGCGACGGCCGTGGACACATGCACGTCCGGGAGCTCTCCCGGCAGGAGATCTGCGAGGTCTTCGAGGTCCGCGAGGCGCTGGAGGTGCTGGCCGCGACCAAGCTGGCGCAGCGTGCGGACCGTGCCGAGAGCGCCGCCGAACTGCGCGGGCTGCTTGAGCCGCTGAAGGGCCCGGGACTGTCGTTCGGCGCGCAGATCGAACTGGACCTGGCCTTTCACTCAAGGCTCTGCGAGCTGACGGGTAACGACACCCTCAGCGCCGTGTGGGGCCGTCTGATCGGCCAGATCGAGATGATCATCATTGCGGCCGGCCCTGCCCGGGCGACGGACCGGATGCGCTACGCGGACCACGTCGCGATCGTCGACGCGATCGAGACCGGAGATCCCGTACACGTGGCCACGGTCGTCTCGGCGCACATGGCTGACTTCTCCCGCCGCTACGAGGGCGACGCCCAGCCCACTCCGCCGGCACCGGAACAGCTTCCTTCCCCCCGCACCTGAGAGACCGGATGAGTCATGCCGACGTTGCCCCCCTTGTCCTGTTCCACCATCACCTTCCGCGACCGTGAACTGCCGCGGGCACTCGACACCATCGCCGGCCTCGGCTTCCATCAGGTCGACCTGGGCGCCCTGGCCGGACTGTGCGAGCATGTTCCGCCCACCGGCACCGCCGTCGAGCTGTCCGCCGTCGCGGCCCGGGTCCGGGCGGCGTCCCTGACCGTCACCGGCGTCAACGCCGATCCCGGGTCCTTCAACAGCGGTGCCGACCACACGGCGGTACGCGAGGCGATGTACCGGCTGCTCGACTTCTGTGCCGACGCGCGAAGTCAACGTCTGGTGCTCACCTGCGGCGAGCCGGAGGACTCCGGAGTACCGGCCGAGGAGCAGCTGAAACGGGTGGCTGCCGGGCTGGAGCCCGTGCTCGACCGGGCCCGCGAGGTGGCCGTGGAGCTGACCGTCGAGGCGCCCCACTACCTGCGGCTGGTCAACACGATGACGCGCACGGACGAACTGCTGGCCGCACTGGCGCCCGGCATCACCCAGGCCTGGGACGTCTCCCATGTCCGTGCCGCCGGCGAGGACCCCGCCGAGTTGCTCCCCCGGTTCGCCGACCGGGTGTCCACGATCCATCTGCGCGATGCCGTCCCCGGGGACATCAGACGGCCGATGGGCCTGGGCGACATCGACTTCGCCCGCGTCCTGACCGGGGCGGCAGCGGTCGGCTACCAGGGGCCGCTAGTCCTGGAGTTGGAGACACACAACAGCCCGTTCTCCTCGAAGGAAGAAGAAGTGGGATCCGCCCTGAACCACCTGGCAGCCGCACTCGCCCCGAAGAACGGGGAGGCCGCGTGAGGGTCGCGTTCGTCGGAGTCGGGGCCATGGGGATGCCGATGGCCAGGCTGGTGATGCGCCGGCATCCCGTGACGGTGTTCGACCCGGACTCCGCCCGCACAGCCGAGCTCGCCGCCGAGGGCGCCGGCGTAGCCGGCAGCGCCGCCGAAGCGGTCCGCGGCGCCGACACGGCCGTCGTGATGGTGGCCACGCCGGCCCAGCTGGAGCAGGCCCTGTTCGGTGCGGACGGCGTCCATGGCGGCCTCGCGGCGCATACCACCGTGGTACTGATGAGCTCGGTCGGTGTCGACTGCGTGGTCGACGCGGGCCTGCGTCTCGAAGCCCTCGGTGCCCGGGTGGTGGACGCGCCGGTCACCGGGGGAGCCGTCCGGGCCGTGACCGGCGAACTGACCGTGCTCGCGGGCGCAGCGCCAGAGGTACTCGACGAGGTCCGGCCGCTGTTGGAGCTCATGGCCGCGCGGATCGCCCACTGCGGTGACCGGGTCGGCGACGGGCAGGCGGTGAAACTCGTCAACCAGCTGCTGTGTTCCGTGCACCTGGCGGCGGCGGGCGAGGCCCTGCAGTTCGCGCGTGCGCTCGGCCTCGACCCGGAGCAGGTGCTCGCCACGATCGAGTCCGGTGCCGCCTCCTCGTTCATGCTGAGCGACCGCGGGCCGCGGATGCTCAAGGACGGCACCACGCCGGTCCGCAGCGCGATCGACATCTTCGTCAAGGACTCGTCCCTCGTCCTCGCCGCTGCCCGGGAAGCGGGTGCTGTGACTCCCTTGACCGAGCAGGCCGCCGAACTGTTCTCCCGCGCCAGCCACCAGGGGCTGGGCCGCGACGACGATTCCAGCGTCATCCGCATGTTCCAGAAGGAGCCGCACTGACATGAAGTACCTGAAGCTGGGTGCCAGCGGGCTCGAAGTCTCCGCCGTCACCCTCGGCTGCATGAGCTACGGCGACCCCGAGCGGGGCGCACACGGGTGGACCCTGCCCGAGGAGCAGAGCCGCGAGTTCATCAAGCGCGCCCTCGACCTCGGGATCAACACCTTCGACACGGCCAACATCTACTCCCTCGGCCACAGCGAGGAGATCCTCGGCCGCTGCATACGCGACTTCGCACGCCGTGAGGAGGTCGTCATCGCCACCAAGGTCCACGGTGTGATGCGTCCCGGCCCGAACGGTGGCGGGCTCTCCCGCCGGCACATCATGGAACAGATCGACGCCAGCCTTCGCCGTCTGCGGACCGACCATGTCGACCTCTACCAGATCCACCGGTGGGACGACACCGTCCCGATCGAGGAGACGATGGAGGCCCTGCACGATGTCGTCAAGGCGGGCAAGGCCCGCTACATCGGCGCTTCGTCGATGTACGCCTGGCAGTTCGCCAAGGCCCAGTACACCGCCCGGCTCGGCGGCTGGACGACCTTCGTCTCCATGCAGACCCAGTACAACCTGCTGACCCGGGAGGACGAGCGCGAACTGCACCCGTTCTGCCTGGACCAGGGCGTCGGGCTGCTTCCGTGGAGCCCGCTGGCCCGAGGAAAGCTCACCCGGGCCTGGGACGAGGCCGCCGAAAGGATCAAGACCGACCCCCTCGGCAAGACGTTGTACCAGCAGGCCGAGGCCGAGGACCGGAAGATCAGCGACCAGGTCGCGGCACTCGCCGAGGCCCGAGGCGTCACCCGGGCCCAGATCGCCCTGGCCTGGGTGATGCACCGCCCGGTCGTCACCTCACCGATCGTCGGCGCCACCAAGCCCCACCACCTCGACGACGCCGTGGCGGCCGTCGACCTCACCCTCGACGCCGAAGAGATGAGCTCGCTCGAAGCGCACTACGTCCCGCACCGAATGGAAGGCTTCTGAGCCTCGCCTGACCTCGCCACCCCTCGCCCTTCATCTCCCACCACCCCTCGCCCTTC
>NZ_VMNX01000439.1 GCF_009377235.1 Streptomyces acidicola | reverse complement strand
CCCCCGCCCCCAACTGGGTCACGGCGCCACGCTCCTGACCGCCCCCTGGGCCCCGGTCGGTGTGCGGGCCGCACTCACCCGGGGGCTGCGCAGGGCGGCGGCCCCCTGGACGTCCACGACGCTGCTCAGCAACATCGGCCGGGTCCCGTACCCGCTGGACTTCGGCGAGGGGGCGGGCCGCGCGCACGCCGTGTGGTTCTCGGCTCCGGCCCGTATGCCGCGCGGCCTCACCGTCACCACCGCCTCGACGGCGGGCCGCCTCCACCTCGCCCTGCGCTGGTCGCGCGCCCTCCTCGGTCACGGCGACGGCGACCGCCTGCGCGACCTCTTCGAGCACTACCTGCGCACCACGGAGGTCAACAGCACGGAAGTCGCCATCACGGAGTTCACTGGCACGGAGTCCACTGGCACGGAAGGCACCAGCACGGAGGGCACCTCATGACGGCCACCGCACCCCCGCGACGCGGCCTGAGCGACTTCTACGAGAACCCTTCCGTCCCCGTGGCCTCCGGCACCGCCCGCAGCGAGCGTCAGGCCCGCATGCTGGCCGCCGCGCTCGGACCGGCCACCACCGACGGTCCGAAGACGGTCCTGGACGTCGGCTGCGGCGACGGCACGGCGGCCGCCACCGCCGTGCCCTTCCTCGCCGGTCACCGGATCGTCGGCGTCGACTGGTCCCAGGACGCCCTCAGACGCGCCCGCACCCGGCTGTCGTACCCGGTGCGCGGTGAACTCACCGACGGCGGGCTGCCGTTCGCGTCGGCCGTCGCCGACGCCGTCCTGTTCAGCGAGGTGGTCGAGCACCTGGTCGACCCGGACGCGGCCCTGGACGAGATCCGCCGGGTCCTGCGCCCCGGAGGCCATCTGATGCTCTCCACCCCCAACCTCGCCGCCTGGTACAACCGTGCCCTGCTCCTCGCCGGAGTGCAGCCCGTGTTCTCGGAGGTGAGCCTGCGCGCGATCCACGGCCGCCCCGGCAAGGAGGTCGTGGGCCATCTACGGCTCTACACCGCCCGCGCGCTACGGGAGTTCGTGGCGGCGTCCGGCTTCGAGATCGTGGGCTTGCGCGGGGCGCCCTTCCACGGCGTACCGCGTCCGCTGCGACCACTGGACCGGCTGGCCTGTGCGGTGCCCTCGGCCGCGTCGATCCTGCTGCTGCACGCGCGCAGGACGTAGCCCATGTGGTGGGGAGTGGCCGCGGCCCTGCTGGCGAACGCGCTGTACAGCACCGGATTCGTCCTGGAGAAGCGGGCGTTGGGTTCCCTGCCCGAGGTGACGGTCCGGCAGCCGTTCCGGCTGCTGCGCCTGGTGCTCGGCAGCCCGCTGTGGATCGGCGGCTCGCTGGCCCTGGCCGCCGGCTTCGCCGCCCAGCTCGCCGTCTACCGCACCCTGCCGATCGCCGCCGCGCAGGGCATCTTCGTCTCCGGGCTCGTGCTGCTGGTCCTGCTGTCCGCGCGGCTGCTCGGCGAAGAGACGACGGGACGGGAACGGTACGCGCTCGGCGCGATCCTGACCGCGCTGCTGATGGTGGTCCTGTCGCTGGACGAGGCCTCCGACACGGTGAGCCGCAGCGCTCCGCACGCCCTTGTCCTCACGGTCTGCGTGCCCTCCCTCGCCCTCGGTGTGTGGCTGTACGCCTCGGCCGAGCGGCGCGCCCGGCACCGCCACCGGCTGCCCACCACGGGCGTGGACTACGGCGTGGCGGTGGGCCTGCTGTACGGGGTGAGCTCGCTGGCCATCAAGGGCGTGTCGAGCCATCTCACGACGAGCGCGCCCGTCGAGGCCCTCCTCGCCCTGCTGCGCTCCCCGTACCCGTACCTCCTTCTCTTCACCGGCGCGTTCGGGCTGGTCATGTCGCAGGCGGCGCTGCAGCGCTCCCGGGCCTCGCTGATCGTGCCGGTGTGCACCACCGTGACCTCCCTGTTCACCGCGGTGCTCGGCACGCTGTCGTTCGGCGAGGCACTGCCCGACGACCCGCTGCGGTTGGCGCTGCGCGTGGCGGGCACGGCGCTCGCGGTGACCGTACTGCTGTCGATGCCGAAACACGACGCGCCCCGACCCGCACCCCAACCACCCGTGGGTGCCAAGGAGTTGACCCCACCGTGAACCCCGAAGACCCGCTCCTGAAGATCCTGGCGTGCCCGCTGGACAAGGGCCCGCTGCACCTCGTGGTCCAGCGGGAAGCCCCCCGGTCGCCCGAGGCGCTGTACAACCCGCGTCTGCGCCGCCGCTACCCGATCGTGGACGGCATCCCGCAGCTGCTGCCGTCCTCGGGCGAACAGGTCACCGAGGACGAACACGAGGAACTGATCGAACGGATATCGCCATGACCCTCGCCGCCCGCCTCGCCCCTCACCTGCCCACCCGGCTGATCGCCGCCGCGGCCGGACTCGTCTACCCGCGCTTCGAGCCGGAGCTCGCGCGCCTCGGCGACCTCTGCCCGCCAGGCTGCGGCACGGCGGTCGACGTCGGCGGCTGGTACGGCCCGTGGACGCGCCGCCTCGCCGGGCACGCCCACCAGGTGGTCACCGTCGAACCGGTCCCCCACCTGGCCCGGCTGCTCACCTCGACGACCCCCGCGAACGTCCGCGTGGTCCAGGCCGCCGCCTCGGACCACCCCGGCACCGCCCGCCTGTGGCTGCCGCCGGGCGACGAGGGCGAACGGGGCGTGTCGTCCCTCGTCCGCCGGGACATCCACGCCCGCGCGCTGGACGTCCCCTGCGTCACGTTGGACGGTCTGGGCCTGCGGGACGTCGACTTCATCAAGATCGACGTGGACGGCAGCGAGCCGGCGGTCCTGCGCGGCGCGAGGGGCATCCTGGTCCGCGACCGTCCGGCCCTCTTCATCGAACTGGAGTCCCGTATCCAGCCGATCGCCCCGGTCGTCGACCTCCTCGCCGGCCTCGGCTACACGGGCTGGGTCCTCCCCGGCCGCACCTGGCTGCCCCTGGACCCGGCGGCGCTGGAGGCCCACCAGGCAAGGACGTCACATGTGGTGTCGCAGGGCCTGCTGCGCCGCGTCCTGCCCTTCTTCCGGGGCCCCCGGTACGTGAACTCGGTCCTGTTCCTCCCGGACGGCCGCAGCCCGGGCGCACAGGCCGTACACCACCGCGTACGCCACCATGGGACGCATGCCCTCCGCAAAGCCCCCCGGTAGGCCCACCGGCCCCTTCACCCCGCTCGACTTCCAGCTCGTCCTGCTGCGCCGCATGGCCGACCACAATCCGGACCTGGTGGCGGAAGCCCGTCGTGAGCTGGGCGTCTCGATCACCGACATGCGCGAGGCCAACAAGCGCTGGCAGGCGATGCTCCGCTCTCCGCGCCCCCGCGCGGCCGCGTCCCGATACCGCTCGATCCTGGGCGAACCCGAGTCGGTGGCACTCCGGAAGATCGGCGACCTGGAGTGCGAGGCCCTGCGCTGGCCCGTCCCCCTCTGGCCGGACCTCCGCTTCGAGGTGATGGTGGCCCCGAACGGCGCGGTATGGAACGAGTGGCTCGTCCGCGCCCCGGCCGCCACCGCTCCCGAGCTGCACACGCTGGCCGACCTGACCCCCTGGTCCTGCACGGTCGACGAGGCGGCCCACGCCTTCGCC
>NZ_VMNX01000438.1 GCF_009377235.1 Streptomyces acidicola | reverse complement strand
CCCCCACCCACCGACACGGTCCGCCTCCGCCTCGCGAACGACACGACGTACGTAGACCTCCGCGGTCCCACCACCTGCGCACTGATCACCAACCCCGAGAAGCAGGCCGTACACGACCGCCTCGGCCCCGACCCCCTCCGCCCGGACGCCGACCCGTCAGCCGCGTACCGCCGCGTCTCCCGCAGCCGTACGACGATCGCGGCCCTCCTCATGGACCAGAAGGTCATCGCGGGCGTCGGCAACGTCTACCGCGCCGAGGTCCTCTTCCGGCACAACATCGACCCGTACCGCCCCGGAAAGCACATCACCCCGGGCGAATGGGAAGCGATGTGGGCCGACCTGCTCGAGCTCATGCGCGAGGGCGTGCGCAACAACCGCATCGACACCGTCCGCCCGGAACACACCCCGGAAGCCATGGGCCGACCGCCCCGCGTCGACGACCACGGTGGCGAGGTGTACGTGTACCGCAGGGCCACGCTGCCCTGCCACATCTGTGGCGGCGAGATCCGCACCGTCGATCTCGCCGCCCGCAACCTCTTCTGGTGCCCGACCTGCCAACAGAACTGACAAGCGGGCAGACCCGAATCCACCGCGACCACGTACCAGAATCCCGAATCCGCGTCCCTCAGAACCCGTGCGGCAGCCAGGGCGCCACGGCCGAAGAGAAACCCACCGACGCCTCCGCCAGCGCACCCTGCCGGAGCTCCCGCACCCGCCCGGCCGCCGCCAGCGACGCCAGGCTCACCCCGCCCAGATACGCCTCCCCCAACTCCCGTACGGACAGGGCGAGGTCAGCGGGGTCGTCCGTCCGCAGACAGCTCGCGCCCTTCGTGTCACCGATGAGCCGCCAACGTCCCTCGTTCCAGGGGCAGAACGCGTCCTCGACCTCGAACACCACGTCCACCGGCGCCTGGTACGTCCGCGCCTGAAGCGCCGCGCCCACGTCCACGAGCCGCAGGTGCAGCGTGTCCCGTATCCGCACCTGACAGCGCCGGATGTCGGACACCATGTGCAGCCACGCCTCGTCGACCGGCCGCCCGTACGCGATGACCTTCGACGTCAGGTCGATGTCGAAGAGGAACCGCCACAGGGCCGCGTGCGCGGCCGGGTCGAGGGCCTCCAAGTCCCGCAGGTGTACGACGTTCCGGGCACCCGACTGGTCCCAGTCGCCCTTGATACGGAAGCGGGTGTAGCCCACGACCTCCCCACCCCGCTCGGCCACCACGCACTGCAGGGGCGACTGCCCGTTCCGGTCGCTCTCCGGGTCCAGCAGCCCCAACCGCTCCCAGCCGGGCTGCCGCGCCAGCATGCCCGGCCGTTCCGGCACCCGCCGTGCGTACACCGCCTCGCACGCGTCGACCACCTCGGCCGGCGGCACATACAGCAGGCGCACCTCGTCGGTGCCGGGCGGCACGAACAGCCGTACGCGGGTGGTGTCCACCTCGACGTTGGACTGGTACGTGGCGGCCCCGTAGCCGAACCGGCCGTAGATCACGGGCTCCGAGGCGGTCAGCACGGCGAGGGGCTCACCCCAGGAGCGGATGTCGTCCAACTGCCGCCGCATCATGGCCCGTAGCAGTCCGCGCCGCCGATGGGTGGCCGCGACGCCCACCATCGTGATGCCCGCGGCCGGTACGGAGGCGCCTCCCGGGACCGTTATCCGGAAGGTGAAGGCGCCCGCCGTGCCCACGCATTGGTCATCGTCCCAGGCGCCGATGGCGCGGTCGTGTTCCGTGAGGTCGTGCCACAGCTCACGCTCCTCGGGCGACTCGGCCACACCACCGAAGGCCCGGATGAAGTTGCCGTACCAGGTGTTCCAGTCGGCCTTCCGCAGCACCCGCAAGTCAGTCGCCATACGCCATGCCTACCAGGACAATCCGGGCCGGTCGAACCATTTTCGCCCGGCTGTCGGGGGCGCCACGGCCCGGTCCGTGGTGTCTCCTCGTGTGGGATCTGTGTGAGATTCGTCGTGAACCGGCCCTCGGAAGGGGGACAAGTAGGACCTCCTGTGCACAAGAGCTGGTCCGATCGATAGGGTCCCGAACAATGGCAGCAGGACGAGAGCGGCGCGCGGAGGCCGAGACGTTCACGGCCCGGTTGAGGAAAATGGCTCACCGGGTCCGCACCGGCGTGCGTAAATCCGCCGTCGACTACTTCCGGGGGGACGGCTCCGACTGGGTCGCGCTCGCCGGTCTGATGCTGACGATCCCCCTGATCGCCGCGTGCACGATGGCCAACTCGGTGTGGGTGTCCCCGGCGGTCCTCGTCCTCCCGATCGTCGCGGGCGGCCTGCTGCTGCGCCCGGCCAGCCTGCTGGCGCTGTACGCGGCTGCCGCGACCGCGCTGATAGTCGAGTCCGTGCAGCTCGGACCGTATACGGAGGGCCCGTCCCGGGTGACCCCGGGCATCGTGCTGGTCGTCGCGGCCTGCGGCTTCTTCGGCCTCCTCATCGCCCAGTTCCGCAGCCGGGTCGGTGTGCCCTGGCGGCGGGGCGGCACGATGCTCTTCGACCTGCGGGAACGGATCCGGGTACAGAGCAAGCTGCCGCAGCTGCCGTTCGGCTGGCACCGGGAGATGGCGCTGCGGCCCGCGGGAGGGCAGTCCTTCTCGGGCGACTTCGTGGTCGCTGCCCGCACGAACGGCGGCCGCACGCTGGAGGTCGTCCTCACGGACGTCTCGGGCAAGGGCATGGACGCGGGCTCACGCGCGCTACTCCTCTCCGGTGCCTTCGGCGGCCTCCTGGGATCGCTCCCACCCCATGCCTTCCTCCCCGCCGCGAACGGCTACCTCCTCCGCCAGGACTGGGACGAGGGCTTCGCGACCTCGATCCACCTCGTCCTGGACCTGGACTCGGGCGACTACGAACTCTTCTCCGCCGGGCACCCGCCGGGGCTCCAGCTCAGCGCGGGCAGCGGCCGCTGGGAGGAGAAGGTCGCGGAGGGCCCTCTCCTCGGGGTCTACGACGGCGCCCAGTTCGACCCCGTCAAGGGTTCTCTCCGCCCCGGCGACGTCCTCATGCTCTTCACGGACGGCCTCGTCGAGACCTCCGACCGCGACATCGTCGAAGGCATCGACCGGCTCACGGGCGAGGCCGACCGCTATGTCGCCGGCGGTTTCCACGGCGCCGCCTGGCACCTCATCGAAGCCGTGGCCAAAGACGTGAACGACGACCGCGCCCTGCTCCTGATCTCCCGAGAGGGCGCCGCGGCCCCCCGCTGACCTGGACATCCACTGTCCCTGTGGGCTGCCTGGGCAGGTAGGCCATTCGCCGGGGCAGGCCGACCCGCCACATTCAGCCCTGCCCCGCACATTCCAGCCCCTCCGGCGTTTGGGGAGCGGGGGTCCGGGGGCCGGCCCCCGAAAAGCGGGGTCCGGGGCGGCGCCCGGAAGAGTGAGCAAGGAAAGAGCCCCGAAGCGCGGACCCGGGGGCGCGGCCCCGCGCTTCGCGGTGCAGGGGATGGCCCCGGACTTAGGGCCTGTACGGAGTCGTGATCAGCGACTTGGCTGAAGGCTGCGGATCCAGATGACGGCGCCTCGTAGGTGGAGTCCGGCAAGGTAGCTCTCGGGGGTCTTGTCATAGCGGGTGGCAATGCCGCG
>NZ_VMNX01000437.1 GCF_009377235.1 Streptomyces acidicola | reverse complement strand
CGGGAACGCGGTCGATGGTGCTCACTCCACCCATGTGGGATCCCGTCGTTCGAGGAAGGCCGCCATTCCCTCGCGGGCCTGCGGGGAGGAGAACAGCCGGGCCGAGAGCGCCGTGAGGTCGGCCGCGTCCCGGTCGAATGCCTCCAGCACCCTAGCCGTGAACAGCTGTTTCGTCTCGGCCAGGCCCTGGGGCGAGGCGCGGCGGAGGCCGTCGAGCACGGGGGCGAGGACGTCGTCCACGTCGTCGCCGGTCGCCGTGACCAGTCCGATGCGGGCCGCCTCGGGCGCGTCGAAGCGTTCGCCGGTGAGGGAGTAACGGGCGAGGGCACGCGGGTCCGTGCGGGGCAGGAGGGGCAGGGAGATGACGGCGGGCGCGACGCCGATGCGTACCTCCGTGAAGGCGAAGGTGGCCGCGGTCGAGGCCACCGCGATGTCGCACGCGCCGAGCAGGCCGAGGCCGCCGGCCCGTACGTGTCCGGTGACCCGGGCCAGGACCGGTTTGCGGAGTTCGACGATCTGGCGCATCAGGTCGACCAGGGCGTCCGGGTGCGGGGGGTCGCGCAGGTCGGCGCCCGCACTGAAGGTGTTCCCGGTGTGGGTGAGGACGACGGCGCGGACGTCGCGGTCCTTGCCGCACCCGGTCAGCGCGTCGGAGAGTTCGCCGACGAGCGTGGCCGACAGGGCGTTGCGGTTGGCGGGTGAGTCGAGGGTGAGGGTGGTGATGCCGCGGTGGTCTGCGCGGTGGACGAGTCCCGTTTCCGTCACGGCTTCTCCCGTAGTTCCTGGGCCCTGCGCTGTTCCAGAACCCTGCGCTGTTCCTGGAGGTCGCGCAGTTCGCGGCGGAGGATCTTGCCGGAGGCGGCGCGGGGTACGCCGGCGACGAAGGTGACGCGGCGGACGCGTTTGTAGGGGGCGACGCGTTCGGCGACGTACGTCATGACCTCTCCTTCGGAGAGGTCCGTCGCGGTGGGCTGGCGGACCACATAGGCGTGCGGGACCTCGTTGTTGTCGTCGTTGTAGAAGCCGATCACGGCGGCGTCCGCGATGCCCGGGTGGGTGAGGAGGAGGGCCTCCAGTTCGGCGGGGGCGACCTGGAAGCCCTTGTATTTGATCAGTTCCTTGACGCGGTCGACGATGTGGAGCCAGCCGCCGGCGTCGGCGTGGCCGACGTCTCCGGTGTGCAGCCAGCCGTCCTCGTCGATCATGGCGGCGGTGGCGTCGGGGCGGCCCAGGTAGCCCTTCATGACCTGGGGGCCCCGGATGAGTATCTCGCCGCGTTCGCCGGCGCCGACGTCAGTGGAGGGGTCGTCCAGGGAGACGATCCGCATCTCGGTGCCGGGGAGGAGCTTGCCGACCGTTCCGGGGGGTGCGTCCTCGGTGCGGTCGGAGGGGACGATGTGGGTGCAGGGCGAGAGTTCCGTCATGCCGTAGCCCTGGGCTATGGGTGGCAGGCCGAGGCGGCGGGCGCAGGTCCGGGCGAGGTCGGCGTCGAGGGGTGCGGCGGCGGAGATGATGTGCTTCAGGGACGACAGGTCGTACTGGGCGACCGCCGGGTGCTTGGCGAGGGCGAGGACGATCGGCGGGGCCACGTACAGGTGGGTGATGCGGTGCGTCTCGATCGCGGCGAGGAACGTGTCGAGGTCGAAGCGCGGCAGGACGACGGCGGTGGCGCCCTGTCTGAGGGGTGCGTTCATGAGGGCCGTCAGCCCGTAGATGTGGAAGAACGGGAGGACGGCCAGGACGCGGTCGCCGGGCCTCGCCGTCATGACGGGTTCGAGCTGCGCGAGGTTGGTGGCGATGGACCGGTGGGTGAGCATGACGCCCTTGGGGATGCCGGTCGTGCCGGAGGAGTACGGCAGGGCGGCGATGTCCTCGACAGGGTCGATGGCGATCTGTGGTTCGGGCGCGGCGGTGGCGAGCATGTCGGTCAGCGAACGGTGTCCGGGGGCCCTGTCGCAGACGAAGATCTCCCTTATGCCGCCTGCGCGTTCGGCGGCCGTACGGGCCGTCTCCAGGAGGGGCGAGACCGTCACGATCCAGCGGGCTCCGGAGTCGGTGAGCTGTTTGGCCAGTTCGTCGGGCGTGGCGAGCGGGTGCACGGTGGTGACCGAGGCTCCCGCGCGCGTGGCGGCGAAGAAGGCCGTCGGGAAGGCGATCGTGTTCGGGCTGTGCAGGGCGAGCACGTCGCCCTTCTCGACGCCCGTGTCGGCGAACGCGGCGGCCAGCCGCCGGTGGAAGCGGTCCAGTTGCTCGTACGTGATCGTGGTGCCGTCGACGCCGTCGATCAGCGCGGGTGTGTCGCCGAACTCGGCGGCCCGGCCCAGGACGGCCTCGTGGATGGGGAGTTCGACGGCCGGGACTTCTTCGTACTCGCTGCGGAACACGGTTCCTCCTCGCACGACGGTGCCACGACGGTGTCCTGCGGGACACGGCCCGGTGGGGTCCCGCTCTCAGTACGACTTGGGCAGGCCCAGGGTCTGGTGGGAGACGTAGTTGAGAATCATCTCCCGGCTCACCGGTGCGATACGAGACACGCGCGCGGCCGTGATGAGGGAGCCGAGCCCGAACTCGCGGGTGAGGCCGTTGCCGCCGAGGGTGTGCACCGCCTGGTCGACGGCCTTCACGCAGGCCTCTCCGGCGGAGTACTTGGCCATGTTGGCGGCCTCCCCGGCGGCCATGTCGTCCCCGGAGTCGTACAGGAAGGCGGCCTTCTGCATCATCAGGCGGGCCAGTTCGAGGTCGATGTGGGCCTGCGCGAGGGGGTGGGCGATGGCCTGGTGGGCGCCGATGGGTGTCTTCCACACGGTGCGGTCGCGGGCGTACTCGACGGCCTTGGCGACGGCATGGCGCCCCATGCCGATCGCGAACGCGGCCGTCATGATGCGCTCGGGATTGAGTCCCGCGAAGAGTTGCAGCAGGCCCGCGTCCTCGTCTCCGACGAGCGCGTCCGCGGGCAGCCGTACGCCGTCCAGCGTGAGCTCGAACTGCTTCTCGGCGGACTGGATCTCCATGTCGATCGGCCGTCGTTCGAAGCCGGGGGCGTCCCTGGGGACGATGAACAGGCAGGGCTTGAGGGTGCCGGTACGGGCGTCCGCGGTGCGGCCGACGATGAGGGTCGCGTCCGCGATGTCGACGCCGGAGACGAAGACCTTGCGGCCCGTGAGCAGGTAGTCGGCGCCGTCGCGGCGGGCGGTGGTGGTGATGCGGTGGGAGTTGGAACCGGCGTCGGGTTCGGTGATGCCGAAGGCCATGGTGCGGGTGCCGTTCGCCAGGGCGGGCAGCCACTCCTGCTTTTGTTGCTCGGTTCCGAAGCGGGCGACGACCGTGCCGCAGATGGCCGGCGAGACGATCAGCATGAGGAGGGGGCAGCCTGCGGCGCCGAGTTCTTCGAGGACGATGGAGAGTTCGGCTATGCCGCCGCCTCCGCCGCCGTATTCCTCCGGCAGGTTGACGCTGAGGTAGCCGAGCCCCGCTGCCTCGGACCAGAGTTCGTCGGGGTAGCGGCCCTCCTGGTGGACGGTCATGAGGTACTCGCGGCCGTAGCGCTTGCCGAGGGTGGCTACGGCGGCTCGTAGGGCCTTGTGTTCGTCGGTTTCCATGACGGGGGACACGGGGGCTCCTAAGGGGG
>NZ_VMNX01000436.1 GCF_009377235.1 Streptomyces acidicola | reverse complement strand
GCCCCCGGAACCCACCCGGAAGGCGCGGCCCAAGCCACCGCCGTCCCCGGTGAGCTATCCGCCCTACCGGCCGTCTTCGCGCGGGCAGGAGAAGCGCGAAGGTCCGTCCCTGGTCTCGTTCGCCCTGCTCGTCACCGTGCCCGCGCTGTTCGCCGCCGCCGCGCTGCGTCCGCGCTGACCTCTGGAGGAACCACTTGTCGGAATGGCTTGTTCTCACCCTCGCGATGGCCGCCGCCTGCGTCGTCGTGCTCATCGTGACCGTCGTACGGCATCACACGGCGCCCGAGGACGACGACCCGTCGGAGACCCCCGACGTGATCGAGTACATCACGATGATGATCGGCGTCGTGTACGCCATCGTGCTGGGTCTGGCCATGGCCGGTGTCTGGGAGGCCCGCAGCGTCGCCGAGGACCACGTGCAGGCGGAGGCACAGGCCCTGCACGAGATCACGGAACGGGTGCGCGTCTACCCGGTGGACGTGCGCGACCGCATCCGGGACGACGTCAACACCTATGTGGACCATGTCGTGACCAAGGAGTGGAAGTCGATGGCCGACAACGGTGAGATGACCGAGCGCGGCGCCCGGCTCTTCGACCGCATCCGCCACGGCGTCACCGACTACGAGCCCCGTTCGGACTTCGAGGCGCAGGCCTACCAGCCGCTCGTTGACGAGGTGGCCGCCGCCGACGCCGCGCGCAACGCCCGCGCGGACTCGACGGGCGCGACCATGCCGGGTGTCGTGTGGTTCGGGCTCATCACCGGCGCCGTCGTCACCATCGGCATGGTCTTCGCCCTCCAGATCCGGCGCACCCCGCGCGAGTTGATCCTCGCCGGTCTGTTCTCCGCGCTCATCGCCTTCCTGCTGTTCCTGGTCTGGGACTTCGACGCGCCGTACGCCCGGGGGCTCGCGGCGTCGACGGAGCCGCTGCTCAAGCTGTTCCCCCACGCACGCGGCTGACCTTCCAGGGCGGCGACGGGACCGGCCACGCAGACCTCGCCGTCGCGGCACAGCCTTCGCCCCGGTACCCGAGAGGGTCCGGGGCGAAAGGCCGTCGACGTGCGATCCGGTCTCCGAGGGCGATCCGGTCTCCGGGGGGAAGCGTCCTCCGGGGGAAGCGGCGCTCAGACCAACATGTCGCTCTCCGCCGGTCTCCGCACGTCTCCGTCTGCCCGCGCTCGCGCTCGTGGCTCAGATCTTGTTCTCGGACCGGCGACGCATCCAGAACACCCCACCTCCGATCAGCGCGACGGCGACCAGTCCGCCGCCGATCGCGATGTCGGCCGGGGTCGCCCCGGTGGTGCTGCTGCCGCCGATACCGCCGCGGACCCCGCCGAGGACGGTGAAGACGTTGTTGAACATTTTTTGCCGTCCGGCGCAGTTGGTGGTGACGCTCTGCGCACCGGGGGAGGCGTTCGAACTGACGGTCACGGTGGCTGTCGACGTGTCGCCACCCATCGACCTCAGTCTCGTCGTCGGGAAGGCGTTTGAGCTCACCGTGCTGTTCTGCACCGTGCAGGCATCACCCTTGACGGTGATGACCAGTTGGCCGCCCGGGGAGATGACGCTGGGCTGGGCCGTGACCGAGGTCGGGTCGTTCCACGCGGCGGCCGTAGGCGCGGCGAGCCCGAGGACGGCCACCGCGGCGGCGGACGCCGCCAGGGCACGAGTAGTACGCATGTGATCCTCCGGGGAAGGCGCCCCGGGACCCGTCCCCGGTCGATCGGCTGGAAAGCGCCTCCTAGTCAGACCCTCAGTTGCCATGGGGTGGGCCGCATTTCGGGATGGTCCGTCCTGGTGAAAGGAAACGCCGGGGAATGCCCGGCAGCCGGAAGTCGCCGCAGGTCATTGACCGTCAGATAGTTCCTGAGGACGGCGACCCGGATGGCGCACGCCCCGCGGGCGCCCCCCACCCGTTCGCACCTGCCCCGTCGCCGAGTTCCCATATTGCGCTTAGCGTTGTGTCATGCGTGACGGACGCGACAACGGCCGGGGCGAGAGGGGATGGCGAATGTCTTCGTCCGAACTGGCCGAAGAGGAGGAGCGGCGGAGGAAGCGCGCCCCGTGGGGCGTGATAGCGCTTGTTCTGCTGACCGGCCTCGCCCTCATGCGGAATGGCTCCGGGGAGTTCGACGAGGGTCCGCCGCAGCCGGCGTCGGCAGCGGCCGCCGACGCGGGCGCCACCCCCCAGGGGCTGTTCGCCAATGCGCCGCCGGCGCTGCCGTACTCCGCGGTCAGCCGGATCAGGATCCCGGGGATCCAGGTCGACGCCCCCGTGATGCCCGTCGGCCTGGACCTGCAGGGCTGGGTCGACGCGCCACCGCCCGACGACCCGAACCTCGCCGGCTGGTTCACCGGCGCGGTGTCCCCGGGTGAGAACGGCACGGCCGTCCTCGTGGGCCACGTCGACAACCAGCAGGGCCCTGCCGTGTTCTACGGACTCGGGGCGCTCCGGAAGGGGTACCGGATCGAGGTCCTGCGCAACGACGGGAAGACGGCCGTCTTCGAGATCTACGGTGTCGAGGTGTTCGCGAAGAACAACTTCCCCGGGGACCGCGTCTACGGGAACAGCGGCGTTCCGGAAATCCGGGTCATCACGTGCGGCGGCGGTTTCTCCAAGCAGAACGGTTACGACGGGAACGTCGTGGTGTTCGCCCGTATGGTCGAGGTCCGCTGAGCGTCCCGACCGGGCGGCGCGGCCTCGTCCCGGGCGAGTTTCCGTGGGTCCTGGATTTCTGGAATTCTTCGCTCAGCCCTGGAGAACGCGCGTGGGCGAAAATTCCTGGATTCCTGAATTCCTGGAGCGATTCCTGGAGCGGCGTACCACCGCAGGACCCGCCCTCCGGGCGGAGGGCGGGACTCCCGGGCGGAGGGCGGGGCTCCGGTGGCAGGGCCTAGGCCAGTTTCCGTCGCGGCACGGTGATGTGATAGCCCGCGTCCAGCAGCTCGGGCAGATAGGTGCGCAGCGCCCGTACGCTCTGGGAGCGGTTGCCGCCCGCGTCGTGGGAGAGGACCACGACACCCGAGCCGGCCTGGCGCTCGACCCGGCGGGCGATGGTGCTGGAGCCCGGGCGCGTCCAGTCGAGGGTGTCGAGCGTCCAGCCCAGCGGTTCCATGCCCAGCTCGGCGCCGATCCGGAAGACCGTGCTGTTCCAGGCGCCGTAGGGTGCGCGGAACCACCGGGGCGCCTCGCCGTTCGCCTCTTCGACGACCTCGCTGGTGCGTTCCATCTGGGAGCGGATCGCGGAGCGCGACATGCCGGGCAGCAGCGGGTGGGACCAGGTGTGGTTGCCCACGATGTGCCCTTCGTCGGTCATCTGCCGCAGTAGCTCCTTGTTGGCCGCGGCCATCACGCCGCAGACGAAGAACATGGCGCGGACGTCGTACTTGCGCAGGGTGCGCAGGATGTCGGGGGTGTAGCGGCGGTCGGGGCCGTCGTCGAAGGTCAGCACCATGGCGCGGCCCATGCCGGACACGCGCAGGAAGGGTTCACGCCGGACGAGGGTCCTGCTGCGGGCGCGCGGCGGCGGCCCGTACCCCGTGATGGGCTGCAGCCGGTAAGCGGAGGGCTTGACCCTGCCTCGTGTCTGCGAACCCGCAGCCGGGCTCCGTCCTGGTGCGGGGGTGGTGGGGCC
>NZ_VMNX01000435.1 GCF_009377235.1 Streptomyces acidicola | reverse complement strand
GGGCGGCGGGGCTTGGCACGGAGGGCGCTGATGCCCCAGTAGAGGGCCAGCGCGCCGAGCAGCAGCGCCATGTACGGCCAGCTGAAGAGCGAGAAGAAGAACGCCCACATGCCGGCGAGCAGGGCATAGCGCGCACGGCGCTGCGCCGGGTCCGTGGGGTCCCAGCGCAGGCCGCCGCCCGGACCGCCCTCGGGGCCGCCCTGTCCGCCACCGCCGGAGGGGCGGGGGCGCTCGCCGAAGCCGCCGCCGGACGAGCGGCCGGGCTGGCGGTCGCTCCACTGGCTGCCCCAGGGGGAGTTCCCTTCGTTGTCCTCTCCCTGTCCGCGCGCGGGGCGGCGCGGCCGCCACGGGCGGTCGGGCGTCCCCTCCGGGGGTGGCGCGAAGGGGTTGTCGTCGGCCGGGGCCTGGGCCCCACGCCCACCGGTGGCGTCCTGACCGCTGTTGGGCGCGTCCTCGCTCTCCCGCGGCGGGGTGGGCGAAGAACGCCGCTCGCGCAGCAGGAGCGGCGAAAGTCGGAGACTGCGGTCCGGCATCAGGTGTGCGTCTTCCCCTTGGAATAAGTTCTGGGATCAGTACTTCTGGACGGGATCAGTACGTCTGGGATCTGTACATCACGTCTGGGATCTGTACATCTGAAATCTGGGCTTCTGGGTTCGGTGCTTCGGTGCCGTTGGAACGGTCGTATCCGTCCTTGGTCAACGTCCCGGACGGGCAAGGCGTTCCCCTCGCTGAGCTGCGTTCCCCGGTCGGATGCTTCCCCGACGGTACCTTCCGGCCACGCCCCCGTCCCGTGGGGGCCGTCCGGAGTGCCGGTATCGTTGCTGGCGGTCGACCGCTTCGTACACTTCCCCGTATCAGGGGGCGCGAAGCATTCGTACGACCGTACAAAAGACTCCCCGAGAAAGGGCCCCGCCGTGGCCGAGCCCGTGGTCAAGTCCGCGGCCAGGCGCCTTGTCGTCCTGGTTTCCGGTTCCGGGACCAATCTGCAGGCGCTGCTGGATGCCATCGACGAGGCGGGCGTCGATGCCTACGGCGCCGAGATCGTGGCCGTCGGAGCCGACCGCGGTGGCATCGAGGGGCTCGCCCGCGCCGAGCGCGCCGGGCTGCCGACCTTCGTGTGCCGGGTGAAGGACTACGCCACCCGCGAGGAGTGGGACGCGGCCCTTGCCGACGCCGTCGCCGCCCACCAGCCCGATCTCGTCGTGTCCGCGGGGTTCATGAAGATCGTGGGCAAGGAGTTCCTGGCGCGGTTCGGCGGGCGGTTCGTCAACACCCACCCCGCTCTGCTGCCCAGTTTCCCGGGAGCCCACGGCGTCCGTGACGCGCTCGCGTACGGCGTCAGGGTCACCGGATGCACCGTCCACTTCGTCGACGACGGCGTCGACACCGGACCGATCATCGCTCAGGGCGTGGTGGAGGTCCGGGACGAGGACGACGAGAGCGCTCTGCACGAGCGCATCAAGGACATCGAGCGAAGGCTGCTCGTCGATGTCGTGGGGCGGATCGCCCGCAACGGCTATCGCATTGAGGGACGAAAGGTAGTTATCCAGTGACCGCCGAGAGCACCGAGAGCACAGCGACGGCCGGGAGCGGCACCAAGCGCGTCATCCGTCGTGCGCTCGTCAGCGTCTACGACAAGACCGGGCTCGGCGAGCTCGCGCGCGGGCTGCACGAGGCCGGGGTCCAGATCGTTTCCACCGGATCCACCGCCGCCCGCATCGCGGACGCCGGCGTCCCCGTCACCAAGGTCGAGGAGCTCACCGGCTTCCCCGAGTGCCTGGACGGCCGGGTCAAGACCCTCCACCCCAGGGTCCACGCCGGCATCCTCGCCGACCTGCGCCTCGACGACCACCAGCGGCAGCTCGCCGAGCTCGGGATCGAGCCGTTCGACCTCGTCGTGGTGAACCTCTACCCGTTCCGCGAGACCGTCGCCTCCGGCGCCACCCCCGACGAGTGCGTCGAGCAGATCGACATCGGCGGGCCCTCCATGGTGCGGGCCGCCGCCAAGAACCACCCGTCCGTCGCCGTCGTCACCAGCCCGGCCCGGTACGCCGACGTCCTGGGCGCCCTCAAGGACGGCGGCTTCGACCTCGCCGCCCGCAAGCGGCTCGCCGCGGAGGCCTTCCAGCACACCGCCGCGTACGACGTGGCGGTCGCCTCCTGGTTCGCCTCCTCCTACGCGCCGGCCGACGACTCCGCCTTCCCGGACTTCCTCGGCGCCACCTACGAGCGCAAGAACACCCTGCGCTACGGCGAGAACCCGCACCAGCCCGCCGCCCTCTACGTCGGCGGTGGCCCGGCCGGCGGACTCGCCGAGGCCGAGCAGCTCCACGGCAAGGAGATGTCGTACAACAACTACACGGACACGGACGCCGCCCGCCGTGCCGCGTACGACCACGCCGAGCCCTGCGTCGCGATCATCAAGCACGCCAACCCGTGCGGTATCGCGGTCGGTTCCGACGTCGCCGAGGCGCACCGCAAGGCGCACGCCTGTGACCCGCTGTCGGCGTTCGGCGGGGTCATCGCCGTCAACCGGCCGGTCAGCAAGGAGATGGCCGAGCAGGTCGCGGAGATCTTCACCGAGGTCATCGTGGCGCCCGACTACGAGGACGGCGCGCTGGAGGCCCTCACCAGGAAGAAGAACATCCGTGTCCTGAAGGCCCCGGACGGCCCGTGCAACCGGGTGGAGGCCAAGCACATCGACGGCGGTGTCCTCCTCCAGGTCACCGACCGCCTTCAGGCAGACGGCGACGACCCGGCCAACTGGACGCTGGCGACCGGCGAGGCGCTCTCCGCCGAGGAACTGGCCGAGCTCTCCTTCGCCTGGAAGGCATGCCGGGCCGTCAAGTCCAACGCGATCCTGCTCGCCAAGGACGGCGCCTCGGTGGGCGTCGGCATGGGGCAGGTCAACCGTGTGGACTCCTGCAAGCTGGCGGTGGAGCGGGCCGGTGCCGAGCGCGCCCGGGGCTCGTACGTCGCGTCGGACGCGTTCTTCCCGTTCCCGGACAACATCGACGTCCTGAGCGCCGCTGGCGTCAAGGCCATCGTGCAGCCCGGCGGTTCCGTCCGCGACGAACTGGTCGTCGAGGCCGCCCAGAAGGCCGGCATCACGATGTACTTCACGGGAACGCGCCACTTCTTCCACTGAGCGAACCGAGAGAACCGAGAGAACCGAGAGAACCGAGAGAGCACACCGAAGCGGCCTCCGGCCCTCCCCCGAGGGAGCCGGAGGCCGCTTCGTGCCCGCAGTGCCGCGGGCGCGGGATCGGAGGTCTCTCAGGGTCGCTTCCTGCCGGGAGGCGTGTACTGCTTGTTCGCCTTGGCACCCAGCGGACGGGCTATCCGTGGCTCGATCCCGGCGATCTGCCCGCGCAGCCACGCCATGTGGGCGGCCTGGCCGTGCCGGGCCAGTGCCCACGGGTCATGCGTGGCCTTGGTGATACTGCCTGCCCACCGCGCCGACGAGCCGCCGGAGAGCTCCCGCTTCCGCACCGCCGACGCAGCCGCGTCGTGAGCCAGTCCCTGCCCAGAGCGCACCGCGAGATCCCGCGATGCCAGTGAGCCGAGGAACACCCCAACCTCACGCAACGCCGCCGCGTCCGTCTCCGACAGCCGCAGCCGGGCCCGGATCGCCACCCCCGAAGGACCGGGCACCACAAACGACGCCGCCACCTCCCGCAACCCACC
>NZ_VMNX01000434.1 GCF_009377235.1 Streptomyces acidicola | reverse complement strand
GTCGAGCCGTCTTCCAGACACCGCTGCTGAACTCGCACGGACACCCCCGCGGCCATCGCATCTGACGGCCTCGACGGCCGCCCCCAACTCCCAACGGAAGCTGAGGTGTCCAGGTAACTAAATACGAAGCGTTGTCGGTGGCGACCATCTCCGGCTTCACCCCGCCATCAAGGTTCAGCAGGGCGTCCAGGATGTGCAGGGAGTCGCGCGGGGTGCCCGGCACCACCATCTGCCCGATCCCGAACACCTGGTCGTTGACGGCGTTCAGCCAGGTGATGCCGCGCTTGAACCCGAAGTACTTCGGGGACGGGGCGGCGTTGATGGTGCGGACGGGGACGACGAACCGTAGCCCGTCGACCGAGGCCAGCAGGCCGTCGCCCCAGTACCGCACGATCGGCACCTGGCCCTGCGCCTCGATCAGTGTGGCGTTCGCCGCGGCGATGGTGTCGGCCCGCAGGTAGAACTGGTCGACGTGCACCAGCCGGGAACGGTGAAGCGCCTCATGTGCGGGGTTGATGACCGGGGTCATGCCGGTGTTGCACGCCTCCGAGACCAGAAGGGCCACCAGTGAGGTGGTCGGGTCCTTCATGCGGGTTGTGCCGTCGCCCAGGTGTACGAAAGCGTCCAGGAACCCGGTCCAGCCGTGCACCTCGAACAGCAGCTCCGGCAGGTCGATCTTCGGGAGCATCTTCTCCACCCGCCGCCGCGCCAGGGCGGGCAGCCGCTTCACCCCAGCCAGCACCCGCTTCCCGCCTTTCGCCGCGTCCAGCGCCTTCGACTCGCCCAGCAACGACAGGAACGGCCGCACCGTGTTGTACCGGGTGGCCAGCGCCGCCCGCATGGCGACCGCCGCCGAGTCCTCGTCCTCCGGCACCAGCGAGACCACCATCGCGGCCGCGCTCATCACCACCGCCCGCGGCGCGACCTCCTCCACCGCCCGCCACAGCGCCGCCGCGTCCAGATCCGTGCCGTGTGCCTCGACCAGCTCCAGCTCCTCGAACAGCACCTTCGCCGCCCGCGCCAGCGTCCGCGACGCCTTCTCCAACTGCGGCAGCGTCGAGAGCCGCTCCCTGTCCGTGGCCCTTTTCGTCGTGCTGATCAGCATCGTCGCCATCAGCACCGAGAACAGGTCCAGCGCCTCGTCGATTGCCTTGGCCTCAAGGTGGCGCATCACCGCGGTGAGCATTGCTGTGCGCTTGGGCTCCGCGGCCCGCTCCAGGCTCGCGGCCTTTGACCCCAGCCCGTACCGGGCCGGCGCCGCGAGCCGGTTCGGCGGGATCTGCGACAGCTTCAACCGCCCTAGCTGGAACGCACCGATCTCATCGACCCGCTCCAGCGACCGCGCGAACGCCGTGCCCGTCGTACCCGTCGGCGGCCGGCGCAGCCGCTCCAGCTCCGAGTACCGGCCGCCCTCCGGCGTCACCAGCGTGGCCACCAGGTCCGC
Organism: Streptomyces acidicola; assembly: GCF_009377235.1. GTDB lineage: Bacteria > Actinomycetota > Actinomycetes > Streptomycetales > Streptomycetaceae > Streptomyces > Streptomyces acidicola. The sequence goes on along the minus strand of NZ_VMNX01000434.1, from coordinate 2,245 downwards.
CGGCAGCGCCGGGTCCGCGCGTTGAGGCGCCCTGGCCACGGTGGCGTGCAGCCGCTTCTCCGCGATCGTGCTTCTCTGCACTTCACTCTCATGAGTGAAGGCGGGTATGTGGCTCGTCAAAGGGCCTCCGAGATGGATGGGATGGGGTCAGGGGTGGTGGCGGCGCCGGCGGCCGCCGGGCAGATCCCCCGGCGTCGGTAAGATCAGCGCTCTCATGGGGGGTGCGATGCGAACATCGGGGCTGGGCGGCGAGGGGCAGAAGTACGCGCTGACCTCGGATAAGGACGACAGCGATTTCTGGGGCTTCGCTCACGAGGCAGAGGGGTTGTTCACGCCCCTGCCGGGTGAGGAGGGCGCGCGCCGAGTGCACCTCGCCGGAATTTGGTACGAACTCGCGCCCGAGGACCGACACGCGTGGCTGTCGGTGGCCCTGTGGTCCCGGGAGTACCAGCGCCAGGGGAAGCCCGATGCGTCTGCAGGCCAGGTATTCACCTTGGACGGCCGACATGTCGTTGACCGGGACACCTTCTACTGCGCGATCGGTGAGGCCATCAACGGACCCGGTGGATACTTCGGCTGCCGCCAGAGACCTGCCTTCTGCCAGCGGCAGAACACCGGCCCGACCGGGCTCGACGATCACTACAGTCCAGGCTCATGACGACAGTTACAAGGCGCACGATCGAATACGCGGCCGACGGCCTGACGATGATCGGGCACCTCGCGCTCCCGGCCGGTGTCGACCGCCGGCCCGCGGTCCTGGTCGGGCCCGAGGGGGTGGGGCTCAGCGACGTCGAGCGCCGCCGGGCCGATGCGCTCGCCGAGCTCGGATACGTGGCGCTGGCCTTCGACCTCCACGGCGGGCGCTATTTGGGCGACCCTGAGGAGATGTTGGCCCGTTGCATGCCGCTGCTCGCCGACCCCGACCGGATGCGAGGCATCGGCCACGCGGCGCTCGACGTGCTCCGCGCCGAGCCGCGGACCGACCCGGACCGGATCGCCGCCGTCGGCTACGGCACCGGGGGCGCAATCGCGCTGGAACTCGGGCGCGACGGCGTCGACCTGCGCGCGATCGCGACAGTCAACGGACTGACCACGGGCCGACCAGGCGAGACGGCGCGCATTCATTGCCCGGTGTGGGCCGGGGTCGGGTCGGAAGACCCGATCATGCCGCCCGCGCAACGGGACGCATTCACCGCCGAGATGCAGGCTGCGGGCGTCGACTGGCGCCTCGTGGTCTACGGCGGCGCCTTGCACGCCTTCCATCACCCACCGGTCGACCACATCGTGCTTCCCGGGGTCGGTTATCACCCTCAGCACGCGCGGCGAGCTTGGCGGGACGTCGTCGACCTGCTCGCCGAGTGCCTGCCCATAACGGATTGATCTGGGCAGACTGGGGTTTGTTCACAGGCTCTGACCTTGTCCTTTATGGTCTGAGTCGGTTTCGTTCGGTGATGCTCTCGGGTCGTTTCACGGTCTTGCCCACGTCGTAGCGGGTTGCGGGCCGCCGGTTCTTCGAGCCAAGTGGTCTTCCAGGTCCGGCAGTTGAGGGTTTCGGTGCACGGGCCGGACAGTGCAGGTGCGGGCGGAGGTTCGGAAACCCTCGGCGGACTCGGGCCAGGGTGAGCCGGCCGGGCTCGGCGGGTTTCTCCCACGGCCGCCGTAAGTCGGCGGCGGCGTCGCGCAGGAGGCGGATCTGCAGGCGGTCGAGTTGCACCGGCAGTCCCGCACCCGCACCGCCACCGACGGGCAGCTGCCGCTGGGCGGCGAGCTCGTGACCGCGACCCCCAGTGGACTGCCGGAGATGACCAGCCGGGACAAGCTCGGCGCCGAACTCGACACCCTCTCCATCGACGTAAGCCGGCATCTGATGGAGCACCACCACCGGCTGCTGCGCGAGCTCGGCGCGACCAATGCCGCCCACCTGCGCGCCATGGTGCCCGGTCAGAAGGTGCTGGTCGCCGGAGTCCGGGCGTCCACACAGACGCCGCCGATCCCGTCCGGCAAGCGCGTCATCTTCTGCACCCTGGAGGACGGCTCCGGCCTGGTCGACATCGCCTTCTTCGAGGACTCCCACGAGAACGTCGCTCACACCGTGTTCCACTCCGGGCTCCTGCTGGTGCGCGGCACCGTGGAGGCCCGCGGCCCGCGCCGCACCGTCGTCGGCGAGATGGCCTGGGACCTGGACGAAGTGGCCGCCGCCCGCCGCGACCACGGCCCCCCAGGCCGCCCTCGACCTCCTCGGCCG
>NZ_VMNX01000433.1 GCF_009377235.1 Streptomyces acidicola | reverse complement strand
TTTTGGTGGGCTCGGAGATTTGTATAAGAGACAGATCGAGCAGTTCGCGGCCGCGTTCGTCGCGGAAGACGACGAGTTCTTCCCGGGCGGCTTTGACAGCGGCGGGAAGTCCGGCGAGGCCGCACCAGGCGCGTAGGTCCGCGCTGGCGGCGGGCCCGTAGGCGGCGAGGTAGCGGCGCAGCAGTTGCTGCCCGACGGGATCGCTGTCCCCGGCGGGCAGGGGGTCGATGTCCCGTTCCAGCCAGGTGGCCAACGGCAGGTTGCGTACGCCGGCCCTCTGGTGCCAGAGGCCGCGGGGCGGGAGTTGGGCCATGGGGATGAGGGCTGCGACGAGCAGCTCGCCCAGGACACGGCGTGGTGGGCCGGGCCAGCGGTCTTCGAGGGCTTGTACGAGCTCGCGCATGGTGCGGGGCTGCTGGTCGGCCATGGCCGCGTGGCCGGCGGCGGCGACCTGGTCCAGGTCGATGCCGGCCAGTTCGCGCCGGTAGGTGCCCAGCACTCGCTGGCGCAGCATGGCGTCATGGCGGGCTCGCCAGGCGAGCGCGTCGTCGGAGGTGACGAGGTGGACGGTGCGGCGCATCAGGTGGGTACGCACCATGGTGCGGCCGGTCAGAGCATCGTCCAGTTGCTCGGGCTTGAAGTCGGCAAGGCGGGACCACAGTCCGATGAACGGTTCCTGGGGCTCTTGAGCCTGCAGGCCGCACAGGTGGGCGACCGCCTCGGGCACGGATGTGTCGGTGCGCGTGAGCAGGTGCTGGCGGGCAAGGGTGGCGCGGTTGAGGGCGCGGCTGTCGAGGACGGTCATGGCGTTCTCAGGCTGCGGCCCGCTCGTGGGGCGGGCGTCGACGCAGGTCCGTGCGGGTGAGGGGGAGAGGTGTGTGGGAGACGTCCAGAGGGCTGATGTCGGTGCCGGGCGGGACGATTGCGTCGATCTTGTCGAGGGTGTCGTCGCCCAGAGTGAGGGTGGCGCCGGCGAGCAGGTTGTCGAGCTGGTCCATGGTGCGAGGGCCGATGATGGCGGCGGTGACGTCGGGGTGGCTGGTGGCGAAGGCCATGGCCAGGTGGGTGAGGCTATGGCCGGCTTCTTCGGCGAGGGTGAGCAGCCGCTCGACGGCATCAAGTTTGCGTTCGTCGGTGAGGTGCCGCGGGACCCACTGCATGCGGGCGCCTGCGGGCCGCGGGGCGTTCTTGCGGTAGTGGCCGGTGAGCAGGCCCATGGCCAGCGGGCTCCACACCAGAACTCCCAGGCCGTAGCGGTGGCAGGTGGGCAGGACCTCGCGCTCGATGCCGCGGTTGAGTATGGAGTAGGTGGGCTGCTCGGTTCGCAGGAGGTGCAGGCCGCGCTGCTGGGACACCCACTGGGCTTCGACGATTTCCGAGGCCGGCAGGTTGGAGGAACCGATCGCGCGGACCTTCCCGGCACGCACGAGGTCGGTGAGCGCGGAGAGGGTCTCCTCGATGTCGGTGTGCGGGTCCGGGTGGTGGATCTGGTAGAGGTCGATGTAGTCGGTCCGCAGCCGCCTCAGCGAGCCTTCGACCGCCTGGACGATCCAGCGCCGGGAACTGCCGCTGCGGCCCGGGCTCTCACCCATCGGTCCGTTGAACTTGGTCGCCAACACGACCTCGTCGCGGCGTCCTTTGAGGGCCTTTCCGACGATCTCCTCGGTCTCGCTGTAGCCGTAGACATCGGCGGTGTCGACGAAATTGATGCCCGCGTCGAGCGCCCGGTGGATCATGCGCACGCAGTCGTCGTGATCCGGATTGCCCATCTTGCCGAACACCATGGTGCCCAGGCAGTAGGCGCTGACTTCGATGCCGGTCCGTCCCAGCTTCCGCATCCGCACGGTGACCCGTTTCCTTTCGGTGCTGTGCGTGGTCGGTGCCTGCGCCGTCCGGGCCGCCCGTGTGGTTGCGGCGGCCCGGACGGCGCAGGCATGTCGGTTCGGCCGGTTCAGCCGTTGTAGGGGGCGGTGACGTCCAGCACCCAGGTGACACCGAAGCGGTCGGTGAGCATGCCGTACAGCGGCGCCCACTGCGCGGGTTCCAGCGGACGCACGATGGTCGAGCCGTCGGCGAGCTTGTCCCACAGGGCGCTGATCTCCTTGGCGTCGTCACCGCGTACGGAGACGAAGAACGGGTTCTCGCCCTGGTTCCAGGGCAGTTGCGCGGGCACGTCGTAGGCCATGACGTGGAAGCCGTTGTCGCCGGCCACCTCGCCCCACATCACCCAGTCCGCCTCGCTCTCGTTCTGTACGGCACCGGCGTCCTTGTAGGTGACCGCGACAGTACGTCCGCCGAAGACGGACCGGTAGAAGTCCAGCGCCTCACGTGCGGTGCCCCGGAAGTTCAGGTGGGTGGTGGTCGTGATGGACATGCCCTGTTCCTTGCCTGGATGTGACGAATACGCCGCCGACCGTCCAAGTCCTGGTGGCGGCTGCCGTGACCAGGAGCGATGCCTCCCGAACGGCTCGTACGCCACGATGGCGGAGGTAGAGGACAGGTTGTGTCCTGTACTGCAGTGTGGCGTTCGTCGGGGGTGAGGTCGGACAGGGTGCGGGCGATCGGGGCGGGGAAGCCGTGGTCGAAGTCGCCGGGTTGCGGTCGGCACGGCGCAGCTCCAGGAATCGGGCAATGGGCGGATCGAGGTTGAGGGGCACTTCGTGTGAGCGGGCGGTGATGACCTGCCGGATGGGTTCGCTGACGAGGGGCTGGCCGTCGCGGGTGAGGCGGCGGGTGAGGTAGTCGTCGCAGTCCTCGGGTGAGAGGTCGCGGACAGGGCGTCCAGGTCGGGTTCGGGCTCCAGCAGGTCCGTGAGCCGGTCGCACCCGGCCAGGGCGCGTACGGACTGGCGGCATTCGCGTGGCGCACTGATGAGGGCGCCGGTGGCCTGGCCGATGGCTGAGCCGATGGTGCCGGGCAGCAGGAGCGTCTCGGCGATGTCGGCGAGGGCGGACTGCGTCTGCTGTGGCAGGGCCTGCCCGAACCGGGTGAGGGCGGCCCGGATCGTCAGCACGAGGTGTTCGACGTCCAGATGCTCGGTGAGCGCGGCCGCGACCGTTTCCCGTTGCGAGGACCCGTTCGTGAACGCCTCGTCAGTCTCCAGACCGCGGTCGTTCGTACTGAACAGGGCCCTCAGGTCACGGCCTGTCACGTCCTCCCGATTGGATGATCACTGGAATCCCAACCTGTACCTGCCGGGCTTCGCGAGGGAGTCGCCAGCGGCGATTTGGGGCCACCGCTCGCTTATGGCGGGCACTTGGGCAGTACGGTGCTCAACTGGACCAGCCTGTCGGGATCGACGCGGATACCGGGGAGCCATAGGCGCTGCCCGTTCCGCGCGACCTGGATCCAGATGCTGCTGTGTTTCTCGTTCTCGTCGGTGACGGTGACGCCGTCGGCGATCCGGCAGCGGGCGTGCAGCAGGTCATGGTGCCAGACACGGTCGGCGGAGTTGGCCGTTGTGTAGGGACGGTAGGGGTCCCAGGCCAGGTGCAGCGCGCATTCGTGCGTACGGGGCTTCTGGCATTTCTCTTCGGCGTTGTGGACGAGCACGCCTGCGTCCCCGTAGCCGGTCTTGGTGTCCTCCGCCCCGGCGGCGCCCTGTGCGGGGGGCGCGGTGGGTGAGTGCCGCAGGCCGAACAGCGTCAGACCGGCCGCAAGGCCGATGGCGGTGCCGGCCGCGGCGAAGCCCCATCGCCCGGACAGGTGTTTGCGCAGACGGCGTCGCCTGGTGGGGGAGGGTTTGGGC
>NZ_VMNX01000432.1 GCF_009377235.1 Streptomyces acidicola | reverse complement strand
GACCCCACCCAGGCCTACGCCGTCCTCACCATCCCCCGGCTCGGCCTCCGTGTCCCCGTCGCCGAGGGCATCAGCAAACAGAACGTGCTCAACAAGGGCTACGCCGGCCACTACCCACGAACGGCCCAGCCCGGCCAGGCGGGAAACTTCGCCCTCGCCGGGCACCGCAACACCCACGGCGAGCCCTTCCGGTACATCAACCGGCTCCGGCGCGGCGACGAGGTGCGCGTCGAGACCCGGGCGGCCCTCTACACATACGTCGTCGACCGGACCCTCGCGCGGACCACGCCCGGCGACGGCGGTGTCATACGGCCCGTCCCGCGCAGCAGCGTCAAGCCGTCCTACGGGTACGGCGCCCCCGGCTACTACCTCACCCTCACCACCTGCACGCCCGAGTACACGTCCACGTACCGCCTTGTGGTGTGGGGGAAGCTGCGCTCCATGCACGCCAGATGAGGGCGTCGTGTCGCGTCGTGTCCCGTCGTGTATATGTGTAGGTACATTCGTACGAGTCGACGAGCGAATCGACGAGTGAGTCGAAGAGCGAGTCGACGAGCAAGTAGTCGAGCGAATGGACGAGCAGGGCGACCCGGAGGGACCCGGAGGAAGGAGCGAGTGGTGATCCGTACCTGGACCACGCTGCGCCCCGTCGCCGTCCTCCTGTTCCTCGTCCTCGAAGTCGCCGTCCTCGACACGGGCGCGGGCGGCCTCTCCGCCGCCGTCGCGTTCGCCGCGACCGCCGCGGCCGGTTCCGCCCTGGTCGCCGGCGCGCTGATCGCCTCGCGGTGCGCGCCCGCCGTGGCGCCCACGCGCGTACGGACGGCCATCCGCGACCGTGAGCGCCGTACGGCGTTCCTGCCCCAGCGAGATCCCGACGCCTCGGGACGTACGCGGCCCAGGGCGCCCGGGCGGGCCCTCCTGACGGCCGCGTAGCAGGACACGCATCTCCGCGTGATCGCCTGATCGTCCGATCCCGTGGTCGTCCGATCCCGTGGTCGTCCGATGCCGTGATCTCGTGAGCGCGTGATCTCTCGCGGTTCGTCATGCCGAATTCCCAGGCCGGCCACAACGCCGGCCGCATCCCGGCACGACGAGACCCACGGAGGGCTCACCCACCCATGTCCGCTGTCATCGCGCTCTTCGCCGACCTGGTCGGCCGACTCGCCGACCTGCTCCAGCCGCTCTTCGACGCCTCCGCGGCGGCTGCCGCGATCGTCCTGTTCACCGCGCTCGTACGACTCCTCGTCCACCCGCTGTCCCGGGCCGCGGCGCGCGGGCAGCGGGCGCGGGCCGCGTTGCAGCCGCAGATCGCCGAGCTGCGGAAGAAGCACGGGAAGAACCCGGAGAAGTTCCAGAAGGCGCTGATGGAGCTGCACACCAAGGAGAAGGTGTCGCCGCTCTCCGGCTGCCTGCCCAGCCTGTGCCAGCTCCCGGCGTTCTTCCTCCTCTACCACCTGTTCTCGAACACGACGATCGGCGGCGAGGCGAACGAACTGCTCACCCACACGCTGTTCGCCGCGCCCCTCGGCGAGCGCTGGGCGGACGCGCTCCGCGACGGCGGGGTCTTCGGAGCGGCGGGGACCGTGTACGTGGGGCTGTTCGTGATCGTCACGGGGGTCGCCGCGTTCAACTTCCGGCGGTCGAAGCGGATGATGGCGAGCGCGCCCGCCTCCGCCAACGGGCCCTCGGGGGAGCAGGTGCCAGGCCTGGCCTCGGTCACCAAGGTCATGCCGTTCATGTCCTTCCTGACCCTCGTCACCGTGGCGGTGGTGCCGCTGGCCGCCGCGCTGTACGTGGTGACCAGTACGACGTGGAGCGCGGTGGAGCGGGCGGTGCTGTACCGGGACATGCAGGCGCCCGCCACGGCGCTGTAAGGCTCCATGTCAGGCCCCATGTATGGCCCCCATGTGGGGCTCCCGCCGGTCCAGTCCGTGAACCGGGTATTGCGGACTGAACGCCGACCTTGGAGGATCGACCAGTCCTCCGATGGCTGCACCCAGGAGATAGTGATCATGAAGCTGCTGCGAGTCGGTACGGCGGGGTCGGAGCGGCCCGCGCTGCTCGATGCCGAGGGGACCCTGCGGGATCTGTCGGGCGTGGTCCCGGACATCGACGGGTCGCTGCTCGCGGACGACGAGGCGCTCGCCCTGATCCGTACGGCGGCCGAGTCCGGCGAGCTGCCGGTACTGGACGGAGACGGGCTGCGCGTCGGCCCGCCGCTCGCCCGGATTGGCAAGATCGTCTGTATCGGGCTGAACTACCACGACCACGCCCGCGAGACCGGCGCCGAGCCGCCCGCCGAGCCGGTGATCTTCTTCAAGGCGGCGGACACGGTCGTCGGGCCGCACGACACGGTGCTCGTTCCCCGCGGGTCCACCAAGACCGACTGGGAGGTGGAGCTCGCGGTCGTCATCGGGCGGACCGCCCGCTACGTCGGCTCGACGGAGGAGGCGCTCGCGCACGTCGCCGGGTACACCGTGGCGCATGACGTCTCGGAGCGCGAGTTCCAGATCGAGCGCGGCGGCACCTGGGACAAGGGCAAGAACTGCGAGACGTTCAACCCGCTGGGGCCCTGGCTGGTGACCGCCGACGAGGTGCCCGACCCTCAGGACCTGTCGCTCAAGCTGTGGGTGAACGGCGAGCTGAAGCAGGACGGCACGACGGCGGAACAGATCTTCCCGGTCGCGGAAGTCGTGCGGTACGTCAGCCAGTTCATGACCCTGTACCCCGGCGACGTCATCAACACGGGGACGCCGGCGGGAGTGGCGATGGGTGCGCCCGAGCCTAAGCCGTATCTGCGGGCGGGGGATGTGGTGGAGCTGGAGATCGAGGGGCTGGGGCGGCAGCGGCAGGAGTTCAAGGACGCGTAGCTCCTCCGGCGGTGAGCCTGGCGGCGGCGCTCGGCATCCCGGCGTGACCGGGGTGCCGAGCGTATCGTTGTACTGCGCGACTGCCCGCGACCATGCGACAGCGGGGAGGAGCGGCAACGGTGACTGTTCTCGAAGACAGGGTCGTGATGGCCGAGACGAGCGACGAGCGCACTCTGGACATGATGTTCGAGTGGCTTGAGCCCACCCCCGAGGGATTCAAGGTGGAGATCATCCAGGGGGCCATCTACATGTCGCCGCAGCGGGACAATCACTGGGACATCATCGCGGACATCTATGACCAGCTGAGGCAGAAGTACCCGCGCAAGCGCGTGAAGTCGGACGTGCGGATCGACTACCCCGGTCGCCTCAACGGCTTCGCTTCCGATGTCACCGCTCTCAAGGAAGGCGCGGTCCCGAACGACAAGGGGCTCTGGCGCTGCGAGCATGTCGAGTTCATCGCCGAGGTGATCTCCAAGGACACTGCGGCCAACGACTACGGGCCCAAGCTGGAGGCCTACGCCGCCGCCGGCGTGCCGGTGTATCTGATCGTCGACCCGTACACCGGCGAGTGCCACCTCCACACAAGGCCCAAGGGCAGCGAGTACCGCGCGAGTCTGACGCTCGACTTCGGTGACGAGGTGAACCTCACGCAGACTCCGGTCGGCATCAAGCTCTCAACGGACGAGTTCCCGCGTGAAAAGGGCCGCCCCCCTGCCAAGCAGGACCCTACAGCCGCACACTGACCCCCTCCCGAGCCGACCGCCTGGCCGCCTCCAGCACATCCAGGGCGTTCGCGGCCTCGTACGCCGTTACGGGGTTGGGGGCGCCCTCGCGCAACGCCGCAGTGACCGCCCTGTAGTACGCCCGATAGTCACCCCGCAGCGTCTCCACGGGTCGCCCCCCACCCGTCAGCGGAGACTCCCCGGAGC
>NZ_VMNX01000431.1 GCF_009377235.1 Streptomyces acidicola | reverse complement strand
GCCGCCACCCTTCCGAGCTCTTCGCCGTCCACGTCGATCGCGGGCACCCCGTTCATGCCGAGCGCGTCGAGAACGGAACGTTCCGCACTGATCAGCATGTCGTCCGGGACCCGTACGCCCCGGCGTTGGAGGGCCGCCAGCAGTCCCAGCGCGACCGAGGTGGCGTAGGGGACCACCGCGGTCGCCCCGGTCGCGAGCACAGGGCCCGCGCTCTCCACTCCGGCGGTGAAGGTGGCCGGCACCGGTCCCAGTACGGTCAGTTCGGTGCGCCCGGCGGCTGCCTCACGGACCGCCTCCTGGCGGCGCAGGCTCTGCCAGGAGCCGTGCGGCCCGCCGAGGTAGGCGATGTGCCGGTGCCCTGCCCCGGCCAGGTGGCCGATGACCTCACCGAAGGCACGGGCGACGTCGGCGGAGACGGACGGCAGCCCGGAGACCTCGCGGTCGATGAGGACCGTCGGGGCGAGGCGGGCGACGGCCCGCAGATCGTCGTCGGTGCCGCGCGGTGCCGTGATGAGGAATCCGTCGACCTGCCGGGCGAGCCGGGACAGCGCGTCGTGGTCGTCGGCTTCGTGGACGGCCACTGTGAGCTGGACACCGGCCTGAGCGGCCCGGGCCTGGGCGCCGTTGACGATCGGGGTGAAGAAGCTGTTCTCCAGGTCGGGCACCACGAGCGCGATGAGACCGGTACGGCCATGGGCCAGGGCCCGCGCCACCCGGCTGGGCTCGAAGCCCAGGGCGACGGCGGCGTCATGGACCCGCGCCCTGGTCGCCGGGGCGACGATGTCCGGTCGGCTCAGCGCCCGCGACGCCGTCGACTTCGACACCCCCGCGCGCCGTGCCACGTCGTCGAGCGTGGGCACCTGGCTCGCGCCCCCAGTGGGATTCACCGCACCTCCCCTTCCCCCGGACTTCGCCGGGGATCGTCCCCGAGTGGGCCTGTGTCCACCCCGGAAATTCCCCGGCGAGGACTCCCGGCCCCTTGAGGTAACAGGTTTTACATCAACGTCACGCGCGGGGCTGACACAACAGCCCTTCGTCACCTAAGGTGCCTGCAACCGGTTGCTGCAACCGGTTGCAGCGATGATACTCATCACTCGCAGTCAAAGGAATCGAACTCCACCCATGTTCCACAGGCCCCGAGCAGGCGCACTGCTGCTGTTCCCCGGGCTGCTCCTGATGGTGCTCGGCTTCGCCGTGCCGTCCGCCGCGATGCTGTTCGCGCCACCGGGAGTCAGTCCGTCCGAGGTGTTCACGCGCCTCACGAAGATGCTCACCGACGGATACGACCTCCAGATCATCGGTCGCACCCTGACCCTCGGACTGATCGTGACCGTCGTGTGCGTCGTGATCGCCTTTCCCATCGCGAGCCTGCTGGCCCGCTCGACCTCCCGTTGGGCCGGGCTCTGGCTGGCGCTGGCGGTCTTCCCGCTGTTGCTGAGCAACGTCGTGCGCAGCTTCGGCTGGCTGGTGATCCTCGGATCCAACGGGGTCATGGGCCGGATCATCACCGGCCTCGGGCTGGCGGAGCAGGCTCCCCAACTGCTGTACACGCCACTGGCCGTCGTACTCGGCCTGGTCCAGCTCTTCCTGCCGCTGGCCGTCGTCTCCTGCTACTCGGCGGTCGCCCAGGTCGACCGGGGGCTCGACGACGCCGCCCGGGGCCTGGGCGCGAGCCGGCTGCGCACGCTGTGGACCGTGGTGGTTCCGCTGTCGCTGCCGGGCATCGCCGTCGCCGCCACCCTGGTGTTCGCCGGGAGCATCACCGCGTACACCACCCCCTATCTCCTCGGCGGATCCTCCCAGCGGATGCTCGCCACCCAGCTGTTCGTCCACGCGAACGTCACCGTCGACTGGGCCGCGGCCTCCGCGACGGCGCTCGTGATGACCGTGCTCGTCTTCGCGCTCTCCGGAATCGGATCGGCCGTGGCGCGTGTGAAGGGACGGGTCGCATGAAGGCACGACCGATAGCCGCCGCACTGGCCGTCCTCGGCTACGTGATCATGCTCGTCCCGATCCTGTTCGTCGTGGCCAGCGCGTTCACCTCCAGCAGCACCCTGTCGTTCCCGCCCAAGGGCTTCTCGCTGCAGTGGTTCGGCAAGGCCGCCGCCTACCAGCCGTTCACCGACGCGCTCCTCTCCAGCCTGCTGCTGGCCGGCTGTGCCACCGCACTGGCCCTGGCGCTCGGTGTTCCGGTCGCCCTCGGCCTGCACCGCGGGGCGATACCCGGCCGGTCCCTGCTGCAGGGACTGTTTCTGTCCCCGCTGGTCGTGCCGGAGCTGGTCATCGGGCTCGCGCTGTACCAGCAGCTGATGATCGGGCTCGGGCAGACCGCGTTCGCCGCTCTTCTCATCGGGCACGCCGTGCTGCTCATGCCGTACGCGGTACGTGTCACGGGAGCCGCTCTCACCCTGGCCGACCCCGCTCTGGAGGAGGCCGCACGCGGGCTGGGCGCAACGCCCTGGCGCGCGTTCCGCACGGTCACCCTGCCGCTGCTGCGTCCCGGCGTGATGTCGGCGGCACTGCTCGGCTTCATCACGTCGTTCAACAACGTGCCGCTCTCGCTGCTGCTCCAGAGCCGGGACTTGGGGACTCTGCCGGTGACGATGCTCGACTACGTCCAGCAGTCCTACGACCCCGTCATCGCGGCCATGTCCACGCTCATTCTGGCCGCCACCATCATCGTCGCCGTCGTCGCCGAACGCACCGTCGGCTTCACCAGGATCTTCGGGGGGATCAACTGATGACCGCCGCCGCCCAGTTCATCGACGTCACCCGGACCTTCGGCGACTTCACCGCCGTCGGGTCCCTGAACCTCGACATCCCCGAAGGAAGGATCACCACGCTGCTGGGGCCGAGCGGCTGCGGCAAGACGACCACGCTGCGCATGCTCGCCGGCTACACCGCACCCAGCTCGGGCACGATCCGCATCGCCGGGAAGGACGCCACCCGGCTGCCTCCGGAGAAGCGCAACCTCGGCATGGTCTTCCAGTCGTACGCCCTGTTCCCCCACATGAGCGTGGCGGACAACGTCGGCTACGGGCTGAAGCTCCGCAAGATCCCGGCCGCCGAGCGTCGCAGCCGGGTGGCCGAGGCGCTGGACCTCGTGGGCCTCGGCCATCTGGCCGCGCAGCGCCCCAGGAAGCTCTCGGGCGGGCAGCAGCAGCGGGTGGCGCTCGCCCGTGCCATCGCCATCCGTCCGTCGCTGCTGCTGCTCGACGAGCCGTTGTCCAACCTGGACGCCCGGCTGCGGGTGCAGATGCGCGCCGAGATCCGCCGGATCCAGGCCGAGACCGGCCTCACCGTGGTCCTGGTGACCCACGACCAGGACGAGGCGCTGGAGATGTCCGACGTGATGGTCCTGATGCGTGCCGGACACGTCATGCAGAGCGGCTCGCCGGCCGAGGTCTTCCCGCGCCCCGCCAACCGCTTCGTCGCCGAGTTCCTGGGCTACGAGAACTTCGTCCCGGCGGGCCCGGCGGCTTCCGACGGCGCCACGACCCTGACCGTGCGCCCGGAGCACCTGGAGATCGTCCAGGGTGAGGCACCGGACGGGGCCCGGCTGGCCCTGCCCGCGACGGTCACGGGCATCGCCTACCGCGGGGTCGACCGGCACCTCACCCTGGCCGCCCCCAGGGTCAAGGGCGAGGGCGAGGGCGACGTCACCCTGATCGCGACGGTACGGGCGGACCACTCCCGGGCCGACTGGCGTCCGGGCGACCAGGTCACCGTGGCTGCCCGGCCGGAGCACGTGGTCGAACTGGCCGACTGAACAGCGGACTTCACCGCCATCGGGTCCGTACGACACCGACGGCACCGCCTCTCCCCTCTTTCCCTCTCTCCCTCTTTCCCCCGCTCTCCCCGCTTTCCCC
>NZ_VMNX01000430.1 GCF_009377235.1 Streptomyces acidicola | reverse complement strand
TCGTATTTAGTTACCTGGACACCTCAGCTTCCGTTGGGAGTTGGGGGCGGCCGTCGAGGCCGTCAGATGCGATGGCCGCGGGGGTGTCCGTGCGAGTTCAGCAGCGGTGTCTGGAAGACGGCTCGACCATTGTCGAGCTGCTCGATGAGGACGGGGCGCCCGTCGAAGTCGTTGCGGGGTTCCTGCGGTTCCTCGGTGCTCGGGACTGTTCGCCAAACACGCTCGTGTCGTACGCCTACGACCTCCGGCACCTGTGGCGGTTCTTCGAGAAGCGCGGCCTGAGCTGGGAGCAATTCGGTCCGCCGGACGCGATCGCGCTGCTGGAGTACCTGCGGTCGGTGCCGTCCCGGCGCCCGCGCCGTCGGATGACGCTGTCGGTGGTGACGATGGATGCCGACGGTCCGGCGACCAAGCTCGCGGCGAGCACGGTGAACCGGATCCTGGCCGCGGTTTCCTCGTTCTACGAGTACGCGATCCTGGCCGGGCTGCTGGATCAGGCCAACCCGATCGAGAAGCGCCCGGACCCCGCGTTGCAGCGCGTCTCCGACCGGCACCGCCCTTTCATGGGCCGAGCCAGCCGACAACGCCCTGTCCGTCGGGCCGTACGCGTCAAGACCGTCCAGCGGGTGCCCCGTCCCCTGGACGACGAGCAGATCGAGTTGCTGCTCGCAGAGCTTCGAGGGCTGCGCGACCGGGCGATCGTGCTGCTGATGCTCCATGGCGGACTGCGGCCCGGAGAGGTCCTCGGCCTGCACCTCGACGACCTGGCCTACGGGCGGAGACGTGTGGTGGTTCGGCACCGTGAGGACCACCCCAAAGGCGCCCGTTCAAAGTCCCGCCAAGAGCGGATCGTGGACCTGCACGAGGCAGAGACACTGGCCACGGTCAGCGCCTACGTGATGAACGAGCGCCCGCAGGACGTCGACAGCCGACTGGTGTTCCTGATCGGAGGCCGCGGCACCCGACGGCTGGAACCGCTCGGCTACGACGGGCTGGTGCGGATGTTCTCCCGGGCCTGCGCCCGCGCCGGCATCCGCGAGCCCTGGGTGACCCCCCACGCCCTGCGCCACACCCACGCGACCCGCATGTGGGAGGGCGGGATGCGGGAGTTGACGCTGCAGAAGCGACTCGGTCACGCCTCGCCGGAGTCGACTCGTCTTTACACCCGGGTCTCCGACCCTGCCGTCGTCGCCGACTACCACCAGGCTCTGGATGCTCTCGGCAAGCCGCGGGAGGCCACCCCATGAGGGCCGGCCCCACCTCCACCGCGGCCATGGCCGCCACCCCGGATCCCGTCCGCCGACAGCGTCCACGGCACTGCGCCGACCGCGAGTACGTGAGCTTCGTCCGCGCCCAGGACGGCTTCAACCACCACTACCTCAACGCCAAACTGCGCTACTACCGGGCCTTTCGCGAGCGATGGCCGGACCTGGCCACGTGGTTCGCCGAGCCGCTGGCCGAGCGGGTGGGCCGACTGCCCGGGGAGTCCTTCCACAGCCCCTCGTTCCCCGCCTCGCACAAGGCCCGGCCCTACTTGACCTACCTTGGCCTGCGCGGATACGCGACGTTCGACTACCGGTGGATGTTCGCCGTCGGCCAGCTGCGCCTCCACGACCAGGCCGCGCTCGCCGGGATCGACCTGGGCACCACGGCGCTGGTCGAGGAGGCGATCGCACTCGGCTACAGCGGCCCGGCGGCGAGGCAGGCGATGCACTGGGCGGTGGCCCGGATCGCGCTCCGCAACGGTCTGGCCGACGTCGCCGACATCACCGGCGAGCACATCGCCGAGGTCCTGGAAGCGATCCGACTCTTCCCTGAGGAACCGGAGTTCGCGGCCTTCTACCCATCGGCCCAGCACTTCTACGAGGGACCGGCGAAGTGTTGGATCACGCACCTGCACCAGCTGAAGGTGGTGCTCTTCCACCGCGGCCAAGTCGCCGTCCAGCCACGCAAGCTGATGCCGTCGTGGAAGCCACCCCTGGCGCTGCCGCCCCGGATGCTGGCCGCCGCGGAGAAGTGGCTGGCCGCCCGCAGGCTGACCGACGCGCCCTCGACGGTGGACAAGCTGGAGCTCGCGGTGCGGGTCTTCGGCCAGTGGCTCGCCGAGCACCACCCCGCCATCACCACCTTTGCCGACGTCACACGCGAGCACTGCCTGGACTGGATCAGCCACATCGCCGAGGCGCCGACCAAGAAGACAGGCGAACCGCTGGGCGTCATGTCGCGGATCCAGCGGATCTCCGGGCTGTCACAGTTCTTCCGCGACACCGCGCTCTGGCAGTACGCCGACGTGCCCGGTCACACCCTCATCGGCGCCGGCGACGCACCGAAGTACCCGCAGAAGGTGCCGCGGTTCATCCCCGAGCAGGACCTCGACCGGCTGATGCCCGCCATCGACGCGATCGCCTGCCCATTCCAGCGGGCCGCCCTGCTGGTCGCTCGCTGGTCCGGAGCCCGCCGCACCGAGATCCAGCGTCTTCCGCTGGACTGCCTGGACCGCTATCCCGACGGCACCCCGCGACTTCGCCTGTCCGGCCGCAAGACCTACAAGGAGCGCGTCGTCCCCCTGCACGAGGACGCCGCCGAGGCCCTGCAGAAGGTCATCGACCTGCGCAGAAGCGCACCGGAGCGGCCGTTCACCGACGAGCGGACGGGCGAGGAGATCCGCTACCTGTTCATGAGCCACGGCAAGCTGCTGTCGACGTACTACCTGTTCGAGACCCCGATTCAGGCTGCCTGCAAGGCCGTTGGCCTGGTCCGTCCTGGTGGCCGCGGCGGCACCGGCCGGGGCACCGTCTCGGCTCACCGGTTCCGGCACACCGTCGGCACCCAGCTCGCCGAACGCGGCGCGAAGCTCCACACCATCATGAAGGTCCTCGGGCACACCTCCGTGAACATGGCACTCGTCTACGCACAGATCAGCGACCAGGAAGTCCTGCGCGACTACCAGACCGTGCTCGGCCCTGGCGCCACCATCGCCGGCCCGGCCGCCGATGAACTGCGCAGCGGCACGCTGCCGGATGCGTCGATCGACTGGCTGAAGACGAACTTCTTCAAGACCGAACTCGAACTCGGCCGCTGTCTCCGGCTCCCCGTCGAAGGCCCCTGCGAGTGCGACCTCTACCTGACCTGCGCGAAGTTCGTGACGACGCCGGAGTACGCACCACGACTGCGGGCTCGACGCGAGGTCGAGCTGACCCTCGCCCGCGACGCGGCCGAACGCGGCTGGGACCGTGAGGTCGAACGTCACCGCTGCACCAGCGAACGCATTGGCAGACTCCTGGCTGACCTCGGCCAACCCGCCCACGCTGAAGCGGAGGCCGACGAGTCCAGTGATTGATCACGCCGCAGAGGGGCTACCTGAGGGGCCCTCGCTCGTCGATGAACACAGTGGGCGTCGACAAGAACACGTCGCCGCTCACGGGACCGTAGGCGATGTTGAAAGTGTCCAGCCAGTACGTCCAGCCTCGGATCCCTGCCGCACTGCTGAAACGGTAGTTGAGCTGCCATCGGACCCATTGACCGGGGGCAAGGCGCACGGCCGGAGGCCGTCGCGGCCGAGGGGGTACGGCGAACAGGGGCTGCACACGGGGAAGTACTCGCAATCGGCCGTCGGCTTCGCGGAGTTGGACGTCGACCTTGCGCAGGTCTTCCTGGCTGTCATAGGGGTCGAAGCCGTCCCGCTCATGCATACGAACCACGTGCGCGACCGAAGGGGGCGTATGCGGAACGGTGAAGCCGACCGCGGCCGCGTTCCTGCGAGTGGCAGCCTCTCCTCCCCGGGACTGCTTCGTCCAGGACGTCCGTATCCACTGGACGGTAATTTCCACGGCTCCTACCCTCGCCAGCTCATCGAGCACCCCACTCTATGTCTGCCCTTCTCGCCCAGCCGCGAGCGCCTCCCGATGACGCCGACACAGTCGGCGGT
>NZ_VMNX01000042.1 GCF_009377235.1 Streptomyces acidicola | reverse complement strand
GACAGGGAGTGTGCGGGCGGGCTGGAATGCGCGGTCGGGCTGGAATGCGCAGGGCGGGGCTGGGTTTTTGCCGGCCGGGGCCGGGGGTTTGCCAGCCAGGGCCGGGGGTTTGCCAGCCAGGGCCGGGATCTTCCGGCCGGGCGCTGGGGCCCTCCGGCTGGGGATTTCCAGCCGAAGCCAGGCACCCCCAGCCCGTCCGGCGTTTGAGGACGAGGCCGTTCAGGCCGACAAGCAGGGGTCTGGGGGCGGCAGCCCCCAGGGAAGGCACGGGAATGGGTAGGGGCGGCGGGGGCGAGGAGAACCCTGGTCCAGCCACCCGCCCCACCCCGTGCGCCTACTTCACCGGCAAGTGATAAGCCACCCGGTAGCGATCCGCCGGCACCACCACATCCGCCGTCTCCACCGGTCGCCCGGACGCGAAGTACGTGCGCTGGATGACGAGGACGACATGCCCGGGGACACCACCGAGGGCGAGGAGCTCCTCGGCGAGGCCGGGCCGCGCACCGACCTCCTCCGTGACGTTGTCGACGATCACATCAATGGCCGCCATGCGCTCGACGACGCCCATCCCGCCGAGCGGCCCTTCCTCGGGCAGCATCACGGGTGTACGACCGGTCACGGCGAGCGGCTCCCACGACGTGGAGAGCATCATCGGCTCCCCCGCGTCCCGGAACACGTACTTCGTGCACATCACACGGTCCCCGGGCTGAATGCACAGCCGCTCGGCCACCGCACCACTCGCCTCGACCTGCTCGCTCTTCGACTCCCACGTCCCGCGCGCGGCGGCGTCGGCCTGCTCCTGCCGGAAAGGCGTGGCCCCGCTGGAGGGCCGGAACCCGGAACGGGCGACCCGCCGGGGCACAGGCCTCTCCCGCACATACGTCCCCGACCCGGAGCGGCCCTCGACGAGCCCCTCGGCCATCAGCACCTTGCGGGCCTCCAGCGCCACCGTGTCCGAAACGCCGTACTCCTCGCGGATACGGGCCTGCGAGGGGAGCCGGGTGTGGGGCGGAAGCGAACCGTCGGCGATCTTCCTGCGGAGATCACCCGCGACGCGCAAGTACGCCGGCTGCTCACCGAAAGTCACTGGCCGCTCCCATCAGGTTGTACAGACAGCTACAGCCTGGCAACCCTGGGTTCAGCCATGCAAGCAAAGGCCTGAGAATCACTCGATGTGATGACAAGGGTCACTGGAGGGCTTTACGCAGGCACTTTCTCCCCACCACACCCGCCTTCACACCTCCTTGGCGTTGTCGCTCCCTCCGCCGCCGTCCCCGCCGCTCTCCTCACCGTACGAAGGCGGGGTCGCGGCCAGGCCCAGAGCCTTGCGGGCCGTGACCGCCGTGGCGCCGTCGACAAGTTCGTAGGCCTTGTCATAGTGCTCGTAGAACACGTCGGCGTCGGCGGCCCTCGCCGCCTTCTCCCACTCCTCACGCGCCCGCTCCAGGGCGTCCGCGTGGTCGGTCACCGGCCGCTCGATGTCGCCGGACCACCCGTAGTTGCGCAGTATCGTCGCCTGCTCGTCCAGCCCCTCGGCGACCCGGGTGGCCCACTCCTTGTGGCCCGGCAGATCGTCCTCGACGTACTCGGCGGCGGGCGCGGTATCGAGGGCGTCGGTGTACAGCACCTCGGCCAGGAGATAGGTGAGCTGGTCGCCCGTCAGCACCGAGTCGTCCTTGCGCAGCGACCCCGTCAGCCCCGTGTTCTCGTCCGTGCTCCCGAACATGCACGTCACCACGCGGTCGCCCGCACTCCAGCTCTCCCGGGTCGGGGTGAAGTAGTAGACATCGACGTACTCCGGGAGGGCCCAGGAGTCCATCGCGTACGCGTCGGCGAAGTCGTAGCACTTCTCGTCGGCGGTCTCGGTCAGCTCGTCGTCGCCGGGGTAATCGCCCCCCGGTATCTCGAAGTTGGCGAACACCTCCGCGTCGTGCTCACCGTCGCACGGCACCGTGTCGACGTCGTACGCGTAGCCCTCCAGTGAGCCGTTCGGCGCGTCGAAGCACTCGCCCTTCTCCACCGAGAAGGTGCTGCCGTTCTCGCGGGCCGCCTCCTCGAAGCCCTCCCAGAAGTCGCGCGCACCGCCCGTGGCGAGGGCGACGGTCATCAACAAGGCACCGATCGTCGAGAGGACGATCCCCGAGACGGCCATACCCTTGCCGCGCTCCCCCCTCTTGTTGATCTGCACGAGCCCGACGATCCCGAGCATCAGTCCGACGAGCGGCAGGAAACAGAGGAGGCCGAGCACTAGCGCGGCGATCGCGAAGCCGTTCACGGGCGCGGGGTGGTTGTACGGGGAGTACCCCTGTCCCCAGGGCTGGTAGGGGTGGCCGTACGGCTGCCCGGAACCGGCCGCGTACGGCTGTCCCGGATCCGCGTACGGCTGCCCCATGCCCGCATACGGCTGCCCCGGACCCGGCGGCGGTGGGTACTGCCCCGGAGACCCCTGAGGCGGCGGGGTCTGCCCCTGGGGCGGCGGGTACGGGCCCTGGGGCTCCTGGGGCTGCTGCGGCCCAGGGGGCGGGGGTATCGCCACGGCTACCGTGCCTCTCGTCCGGGATTCGGGGAACTGACGTACGACTTGGCGCATGGTAAGCGGCGGTGGACGTGGCACGGGAGCTGCCCACCCCCTGGGGCACGGCTCGTCCTCGCGGCGGGCCGGGGCACGACCCGGAGCCCATCCACGAGGACGAGGGTTACATCTGAGGGTTCACACCCGAGGCGGTTGCACCTGGGGTGGTTGCACCCGAGGCGGTTATAGCGGTTATACCTGAGCGGACGTCAGAACTGCAGCGCCCAGGAGTCGATCCGCCCGACATCCCGCGCCGCGTGGTCACTCACCCGGAGCTTCCACACGCCGTCGGCCGTCTCGGAAGAGGCGTCCACCGTGTAGGTGGTGTGGATGTTGCGCGCACTGCCGCCGGAGCCGTACCTCTTCAGGGTGTACGCCGTGCCGTCGGGGGCGACCAGTTGCACCCGAAGGTCGCCGACATACGTGTGAACAATGCTCACAGGCACACGTAGCGACGACGGTGCCTTCCCGGATACACCGCTCACAGTGATCGGCGACTCGACCGACGCGTTGTCGGAGATCGCGAAGTCCACGGTGCTCTCGAAGCGCCGGGCGGACGGCGCTGTCGTCCCGCCCCGGCCCACGTTGAGGAGGCGGTTGGGCGAACCTGTGCCGGGGCTGGTGACGACGCCGGTGGTCGCGGAGTTGACGAGGGCCGTCTGGACGGCGGCGGGCGTGGCGGAGCGGTGGTCCGCCAGATAGAGCGCGGCGGCTCCGGCGACGTGCGGGGTCGCCATCGACGTGCCCGAGAGGGTGTTCGTCGCCGTGTCGCTCGTGCGCCAGAGCGAGGTGATGAGGGAGCCCGGGGCGAACAGGTCAAGCACCGTACCGTAGTTGGAGTAACCGGCCCGGGCGTCGGAGCTGGTGGTGGCGCCGACGGTGATGGCCTCGGTGACTCGGGCGGGCGAAGTGGTGGACGCGTTGGTCGCGGCGTTGCCGGCGGCGACCGCGTAGGTGACGCCGGAGGCGATGGAGTTGCGGACGGCCGCGTCGATCGCGGTGTCCGCGGGGCCGCCGAGGCTCATATTGGCGACGGCCGGCTTGACGGCGTTGCCGGTCACCCAGTCGATGCCCGCGACGACCTGCGCGGTCGTCCCCTCACCGGAGTTGTTCAGGACCCGGACACCGACGATCTTCGCCTTCTTGGCCACGCCGTAGGCCGTGCCGGCGACGGTTCCCGCGACGTGTGTGCCGTGACCGTGGCCGTCCTGGGCCGTGTTGTCGTTGTCTACGGCGTCGTAGCCGTTGAAGGCGCGGCCACCGAAGTCGCGGTGCGTGATGCGGACACCGGTGTCGATGACGTAGGCGGTGACGCCCTCTCCGGCGGTGTCGTCGTAGGTGTAGCTCCGGTCGAGCGGGAGCGCCGCCTGGTCGATGCGGTCCAGGCCCCAGGAAGGCGGGTTGGACTGGGTCGTGTCGATCGAGAACGTGCGGTTCTGGACGACGGAGTTGACGGCCGGGTCGGCGGCGAACCGCTTCGCTTTGGCCTCCGTGGCCTTGATCGCGTAGCCGTTGAGGGCCCGCGTGAAGGTGCGCTCGATGGTCGCGCCGTACGTCTTGGCGAGAGCCTTGCCCTGATCGGAACCGGCCTTCGCGAGGTCCTCCTTCAGGATCACGATGTAGCTGTCCTTGATGGCGCCCGACGCGCCCGCGTACTGGATCCGGCCTTCTGGTTCGGGGTCGGCGGCGCTCGCGGCAAGGGCCGGGAGGAGAGCGAGAACGAGTGCCGCCGTGGTCGCACCGGCCAGTCTTCGCCGGGTCTGACGCATCACTGCCATCTGAGGGACCTTCCTCAATCGGTGGTGCGGAACGGCCCGTGCACGCCTGACGCCCGCGCGCCGGAGAGCCAGGAGGGCATGGGCATGCCGATGCAGGATTCGCACGGGCCACTGTTGCATAAATATGGTCATACTTTGCGTATCCGGCGCCTCCCCTGTGAGCCAGGAGAAGGATTGACGGAACCTCAGGAACAGCTCCGGATCAGCTCGGCAATCGCTCGGAAACCGCTCGGGCCTGCGCGCGAACCCGACGCCCCTGCCCTGCCTCAGTCATGACTCTCCGTCACCGACCGGCACAACTACGCTGCGGTCATGACACCTCTGCCGGACTGTTACTGCCCTTCCGACGGCACGCGCGTCCCCACGGGCTCGCTCGCCTGGTGCTGCCCGGCCTGCCGCGGCCCGCTGGACCTGGACTTCGCTCCCACGCCCGTCCCGCTCAAGTCGCTGACCGGACGGGTGAACTCGCTCTGGCGGTACGCGGAGTGCCTGCCCCTGTCGGCCCCCTCGGTGTCCCTGGGCGAGGGCCGCACCCCGCTCGTGGAACTGGGGGACGGCGTCTCGGCCAAGCTGGACTTCCTGATGCCGACGCTGTCGTTCAAGGACCGGGGCGCGGTGCTGCTGGCCGAGCTGGCGCTGCGACTGCGGCCCCGCCAGGTGCTCGCCGACAGCAGCGGCAACGCGGGCACGGCGATCGCGGCGTACTGCGCACGGGCCGCGCTCCCCTGCACGGTGTACGTCCCCGCCGGTACGTCGGCCAAGAAGCTGGAGCAGATCCGGGCGCACGGCGCGCGACTGCACGTGGTGGACGGGGACCGCGAGGCGACCGCGCGGGCGGCCCGGGAGGCTGCGGACGAGGAGGGCGTCTTCTACGCGTCGCACGTCTTCAACCCGTACTTCCTGCACGGCACGAAGACGTACGTCCACGAACTGTGGGAGGACCTCGGCGGCCGCCTCCCCGACGTGATCGTGGTCCCCGTCGGCAACGGCACGCTGCTGCTCGGCGCCTCCCTCACGGTGACCGAGTTGCACACCGCGGGGCTGATCGACCGACGGCCCGCCCTGTACGCCGTCCAGTCGGCGGCGGTCGCCCCGCTGGCCCACGCCTGGACCGAGGGCGCCGACGACCTGGTCGGCCGCACCCCGATGACCCCCACCCTCGCCGAGGGCATCGCCATCCCGCACCCGCCGCGGGCCCGGCAGATCCTGCGGGCGGTCAAGGAGTCGGGGGGCGGATTCCTGACGGTGACGGAGGACCAGATCCGGCACGCACAACGGGACCTGGCGTCGCGGGGACTCTACGTCGAGTCCACGGGCGTGGCCTGCTGGGCTGCCGTACGGGAGGGCGCACTCGGGGACCGTACGGCCGTGGTGCCGTTGTGCGGGGCGGGGGTGAAATCGGGGTTGGCGGACGGCTGACCTCCCGCGCCCCGCTTCCCGCTTCCCGCTCCCGCTCCCGCTCCCGGCAGCCTTCAGGCCTCGGGCCTCGGCGGCCTCGGGCCTCAGTCGTCGAAGGCCGTCGCCCTGGTGCGCTGCTCCCAGGGGGCGATGTCGTCGCGCACCTGGCCGAGGTGGCCGAGGACCGCGCTCACGCCGTCGTCCCCGAGAGGCAGCCGGAGCGGAGTCCGCTCGTCCTCCAGCGCGGCCAGGATGAGGGCCGCCGCCTTCGCCGGGTCCCCCGGCTGGGTGCCGTCCCCTCCGGCGACGAACCCCCGCGTCTCCCCGACCTTGGCGTACACACCGCTGTCCGCGCTCACCCCGGCCCGAGCGGTGTCGAACAGGGCGGTGCGGAAGGCGCCCGGCTCGACGATCAGCACCTTGATACCGAAGTCGCGCACCTCGTCCGCCAGCGCCTCGGACATGCCCTCCAGGGCGAACTTCGTCCCGCTGTACGCGGAGAAGCCCGCGAAGGACATCTGCCCGCCCACGCTGCTCATCTGCACGATCGCGCCCGAGCGTCGTTGCCGCATGTACGGCAGCACGGCCCGCACCAGGGCGGCGGGCCCGAGAACGTGCAGGTCGAAGAGCGCGCGGAGCTCGGCGTCGGTGGTCTCCTCGAAGGCACCCACGTGCGTGCGTCCCGCGTTGTTGACCAGGACGTCGATCCGCCCGTGCCGGGCCACGACGTCCCGCACGGCCGCCTCGGCCGCCGCCGTGTCGGTGACGTCCAGGGACAGCGCCTCCACCCGGTCCGGGTGGGCGGCCACCAGGCCGGACAGTGCGTGGGTGCGCCGCGCCGCACCCACGACCACGTCACCGGCGGCGAGCGCCGCCTCGGTGATCGCCCGCCCGAACCCACTGCTCGCGCCCGTCACCAGCCACACCCTGTTCATGACCCCTCCTCGTTCATGACCGCTCCCTCGTCCGTCGGCTCTGGTCGGTGTCGAAAAAATTTACCTAAAACCTATTGACTCGGGACATCTGCCGTGGAGAGTGGTTACTAGGCCACAACACCGAAAGAGTCACAAAGTCGGCAAGGACGTCTAGTCGGCGGAGCGACTCGGACAGGATGTGGTTTAGGCCCCCGGCAAGCCGGCGCGATACCGAGGCGACAGTGACGACTGAAGCTTCAGGACACGTGCAGCACTACCGGGGACTGTTTTTTGCCCTCGGAGCCAATCAGGAACGGGGTCCGACCTCAAGGGGTCCGACCCTGTTCGTCGTGCGCCCGGCTTGGTCGCCTGCCCGGCCAGTGATCACGTGCCGGACCAGTGACGCGGCTACCGGGGGCCGCCGCCGAAACCACCCAGGCCAAGAACAACCGGTTCGCCGACCACCACTTACGCCTCCTGCTACCTGGCGTCGGGCGCTTCCCTCCCCGAGAGGCTTCCCAAGCCACCGCTGAGCGATTCTGCGCGTAACCCCGCGTGACCGGATTCCGCCGAGGTGCCGTCCCAGCCGGCATCCGGGCTGTCGCCGACGGCGTCGCCGTGATCGCGCCTGCGGCCGCCGGCCGCCTCCTGCACGAGTTCGCCCACCCCGCGCCGCCCCGCGCCGACGACCCCGCCGAGAGCCCCGCGATTCGGCGTCCTCACCTACCGCGAACGCGATATCCCGGGTCGCCATCGGCAAGGGCGCGCACAGGCGGAATTCACGCGATGCGCTGGACTTCGAACTGCCCGCCAGAGGGCACCCGTCGCTTTTCGCTCAACTGACGTACCCGCCGGGGCTTGCTCCCGGAATCTGATCGTGGGTACCCGCGAGGATATCGATGTCCGACGCTTCGAAAACCTTCAACGCGAGCAAACAGTACTGAGATCTCACCGTTCAGTACTCCAGTGGGCGTTCTGTCGTTGCCGGCTGCGCCGGGGTTCCACAGCACCTGGTGGTCGTGGGGGCCCGAACGGTTTCGCCGGCCGGCCACTGTGCTGGACGGCAGCACTCAGCCTGGTTCCGCTGAATGCCCGGGGTCAGTTCTCCGTTCCCGCGGCCCAGAGCACGGTGTCGCCGGACTTGATCAGAACGTTTCCGTCGGCCTGGAACACGAGGACCGCTCCTGGGTGACCATTGGTCCGCGAGGCCCACAGGGGCTGCCCGTCCCTGTTGTAGACGACCAGATTGCCGTCCGGCTGGAAGCGGGCCGAGTTGCCCTCGCCCTTGGTCATCGCAGCCCAGCGCGGCTTGCGATCCTGGTCGTAGATCACCAGGTTGCCGTCCTCCTGCATGACCAGAGTCCTGGCCCCGGCCTCCACGGACTCTCCTGTGGCCAGCTCGAACGTGGCCTGTATGACCTTGAGTGCCGCACCCGGCTCCTGCGGCTCCTGGGCCGGGGCAGACGGCGTCCCGCTCTCGGTCGCCGAGGGAGACGGCTTCCCGTTCGCGGTCGCCGAGGCGGCCGAGTCCGACGGCCGTCCCTGCGCGGACGGGGAGGACTCGGCCGAGGAACGCTGCGTACCGAAGTGGACGGCGGCCGCCACGGCCACCACGACCGCAACCGCGGCGATGGCCGTGGTCAACAGCCAGGCGGGCCGACGGCGTCGGCCGGGCTCAGCCGGGGCGGCGGGTACAGGGTCGGGACTCAACACCGTTGGTGACAATTCCCGACCGGCGGGGGCCGTGACGGCGTGGTGTTCGAGGTCGACCACGGTGCGCGCCGCATGCTCGGCCTCGGTCAGTCTGCCGGTGAGAGCCGCGGGGCATTCCTCGGGCCAGCGCCCGGTCCGGCCGCCGATCTCCGCCAGCCATCCGCTCAGCTGGGCCGCGGTCGGGCGCTCGGCGGGGTCCTTGGCCAGACACTCGGTGAGCAGTGGCACCAGCGACGGGGCGACGCCTGCGAGGTCGGGTTCCTCATGGACCACTCGGTACAGCAGCGTGGCCGCGGGGACCTCTTCCCCCGCGCGCGAGAAGGGGCCGCGCCCGGTTGCGGCGTAGACCAGCAGGGCGGCCAGCGAGAAGACGTCCGCGGGCGCCGCGGCGACACCGCCGACGGCCTGGTCCGGTGCGAGAAATCCGGGGGAGCCCACGGAGACACCGATGTGGGTGTGCCGGCTGTCGTCGGCGGCCCGTGCGACACCGAAGTCGATCAGCCGTGGACGGTCGCGTGCCAGCAGGACGTTCCCGGGCTTGAGGTCCCGGTGTGCGAGGCCGGCCTCGTGCACGGCCTGCATCGCGCCACACAGTTCGGCGGCGAGTGAGAGCACCGCGGTGTGCGGCAGCGGACCATGGGCCGTGACCCATTCGCCGAGCGACGGCGCGGGCACATACTCGGTGGCCAGCCACTGCGGGCGCTGGCCCGGGGCACTGTAGTCCACGACGGTCACGGTCCACGGCGAACGGACGCGGTCACTGTTGCGTATCTCGCGGGCGAACCGCTCCTCGAACCCCGGCTCGGAGGTGAGATCGTCGCGGATCGTCTTCAGCGCGAGCAGCCGACCCGAACCCGTACGGGACAAGAACACCTGCCCCATGCCGCCCGCACCGAGCCGGCCGAGCAACGGATAGCCGCCTATGGACGTCGGGTCCGAAGGCTGAAGGTTATTCATGACGACTGTTCCCCGGAAGTGTGCAGGAGCGCTCGAATTACGCGCTGGGCCTTTATTTGATACTGGCGAGCAGGATGGTCCGCGCCCGCAAGTATGCCGGACGCGTTCGCCCTTCGCTTT
Source organism: Streptomyces acidicola (assembly GCF_009377235.1). GTDB lineage: Bacteria > Actinomycetota > Actinomycetes > Streptomycetales > Streptomycetaceae > Streptomyces > Streptomyces acidicola. The sequence continues at coordinate 40,054 of NZ_VMNX01000042.1, read as the reverse complement.
TCGTTCCGACTGATTGACACCGACAAGTTGCCGCGCCTGGCCGGGAATTCACGGAGAGCTTTCCTGTTGCTGCCACCAGAGCGAGCCCGATCGATGGGCAGCAGTGTGCCGTCGAGGATGACGAACGCCTAGTGAGCTGCTGCGCGCACAGCGGTGGCGAGGTCGGCGGCCGTATCGAAAGCGCCTCCACGGCCTCTGATACGTATCGACAGGTTGATCCCCCGTTCAGCCTGAGCCCCGGCAGGCGGCGGGAGTCCTCGACCTCCTCGGTCCACACCATGGCGGTCACGGGGCCTCAGTAGCTGAGTGGTCCCACGGAAATGTGGCGCAGGACGGTGCCGTCGTCTTTTTCGTACCACTCTGCGTCGGCCGGGTCGAGGTCCACCTCGACACCCTCGGGCCGAGGAGGGCGGCGGCGCCGTCGTCACCCCGGGTGCCCATGGACAGGTCGAGCACCTTCAGCCGGGCGACCACTGGGGCGGTCGCCACCGCAACGGCTACCTCGTCCTGAATCTCGCTGTTGCGCAGGGCCAGGTGCCGCAGCCGAGGCAACCGGGCACCGGACAGAATCGGCTCAAGGTCGGCCGCCGCACAGTCCGCACCGTCGTCCGAGCCTCCCAGCCACAGTTCAAGGTGCTCCAGCGCGGGCAGTTCGCTCGCCCCCGCACCGCGTACGACGTCAACCGGCAGACCACTGCTTTCCACGACCAGCCTGCGCAGCGCGTCGTGGCGCAGGGCGGGGAACCTCAGTTTCAAGGTCTCCCCCATGCTGATGTCCTCTCCTGCGCGCACGCGGAATTCCTCACGCTCGACGCGGAACACCAACGGCAACGTCAGTAACGACGATGTTAGTAACATGCAGCACTGCACAGGAAAGGGCAGGGACCCGACCGGGACGTGTCGGGCCCCTCCTGACCTGAGCATTCGCCAAAGGCGACGTGATGGAACTGCGCCTAGACGTTGAAGCGGAACTCGACCACGTCCCCGTCCTGCATGACGTAGTCCTTGCCCTCCATGCGGGCCCTGCCCTTGGCGCGGGCCTCGGCGACCGAGCCCGTTTCCACGAGGTCCTCGAAGGAGATGACCTCGGCCTTGATGAAGCCCTTCTGGAAGTCGGTGTGGATGACACCGGCGGCCTCGGGGGCGGTGGCGCCCTTCTTGATGGTCCAGGCGCGGGACTCCTTGGGGCCGGCCGTCAGGTAGGTCTGCAGGCCGAGGGTCCTGAAACCGACGTGGGCGAGGGTGGCGAGACCCGGTTCCTCGGCGCCGACCGACTGGAGCAGCTCCAGCGCGTCCTCCTCGTCGAGCTCGGCGAGGTCCGCCTCCAGCTTGGCATTGAGGAAGATCGCCTCGGCGGGGGCGACCAGGGTGCGCTGCTCGTTCTTGAAGTCCTCGTCGACCAGTTCGTCCTCGTCGACGTTGAAGACGTACAGGAACGGCTTGGTGGTCAGCAGGTGCAGGTCGTGGAGGAGCTCCGCGCGCTCGCTGCCCTGGACGATGCCATGGGCGAACAGCGTGTCGCCGCTGTCCAGGATCTCCTTGGCCTCCTCGACGGCCTTCACCTTCGGGGCGATGTCCTTCTTGATCCGCGACTCCTTCGTCAGGCGCGGAAGGACCTTCTCGATGGTCTGGAGGTCGGCGAGGATCAGCTCGGTGTTGATCGTCTCGATGTCGTCCTTGGGCGAGACCTTGCCGTCGACGTGCACGACGTTCTCGTCCTTGAAGGCACGGATGACCTGGCAGATCGCGTCCGACTCACGGATGTTCGCCAGGAACTTGTTGCCGAGGCCCTCGCCCTCGCTGGCGCCGCGCACGATGCCCGCGATGTCGACGAAGTCGACGGTCGCCGGGAGGACCCGCTGGGAGCCGAAGATCTCGGCCAGCTTGGTCAGACGGGGGTCGGGAACGCCCACGACGCCGACGTTCGGCTCGATCGTGGCGAACGGGTAGTTGGCCGCCAGCACGTCGTTCTTGGTCAGGGCGTTGAACAGGGTCGACTTGCCGACATTGGGCAGACCGACGATTCCGATCGTGAGCGACACGTTGCGACTTCCCGTACGTGAGGACTGAGCAGCTGACTTGTCGGGCCCGGGTCCTTCTGCGTTCGCGTGGTGCGTTCCTGGGTGCGCGGGCCGATCCACCAGTCTACGGCGTAGCCGCACCCGTCCCGGCGGCCGTATCGAACGCTTGGCCAAGCTCTACGCAACCGCGTGTCAGAGCGGCCGTTCAGCACATAAACCGACCTAAGTTGGTCCGGTGGAGCAACACAGGACGCGTCCCCCTCGGCCCCGACCGCGCCGTGACACGCCCCTTCCGCCCCAGACGGGCAGAGCGGGGGCCGCTCCGGGACGGTCGGGCAGTCCGGGCAGGCCGACGGGACCGGCGGGCGCCCGGTGGCCAGGAGCGGACGCCGCCCGGTGGCCTGGGTGGCCAGCGGCCGACGCCCGGGGTCCGGGCGCAGGCGCGGGCGCGGGCGGACGGGAACCCGGCGCGCACGGGCGCGGGCATGCGGAGGCCGCGCAGATGCCTGGCGCCGGTGTGCCGGGGCGCGCTCCGGGCGTGCGTAGGCCGAGGCCGGTGGGCGGACTCGTGGCCCCTGCGGTCCGAGCCGTACGGCGCATGCCGAACCCCCGACTCACCAGGCTCGGGGGCGGACTGTTCTGTGGCGCGGCGATGGTCACCCTGGGCTGCCTCGACCGGCTGCTGCTCGGGGCCTCGATGACCGTGTACGGCGTGGTGTTTCTGCTGGTCAGTGCGTTGACCGCGGTGTGGGTGGGGCAGGGTGACCTGGTCACCCCGCCCGTCGTCGTGCCGATCGCCTTCGCCGTCGGGCTGCCTCCCGTCATCGAGAGCGACGGCGGCCTCGCCGGGCACCTGGTGGGCCTGGGCACCGCTCTCGCCACACAGGCGGGCTGGCTCTACGGCGGCACGCTCGTCGCCGGTGTCATCGCGACGCAACGCAAGATCCGCCTGATGAACCGCCGCGGATCCCTCCGTGAATCTCTCCGCGGATCCCTCGGCGGATCCCTCGGCAGCGGCCCGGGACACCCCGGCCTCCAGCCGGATACGGGACCGGAAGGTCCGACCTCCGAACCGCAACGCCGTCTGGCCCGGGACGCCGTCTGACAGGCATGCCGTCCAGCAGGGACGCCGCCCGACAGGGGCGCCCGCCCGACAGGGGCGCCGCCCGACAGGGGCGCCCGCCGTACACACGGTCGCGCCGAGCACAGCACTCCGGCCTTCGGCCAGTGGAACCTACGTCCTCGCCGCCCGCATCGCCGCTCCCACGATCCCCGCGTTGTTCTGCAGCTGGGCCGGAACGATCTCCGCCCTTATGCCCTCGATCAGCGGCAGGAACTTCTGGGCCTTGCGGCTCACTCCGCCGCCGATGATGAAGAGCTCGGGCGAGAAGAGCATCTCGACGTGGGCGAGGTACCCCGTGACGCGCCGGGCCCAGTGCTCCCAGGTCAGCTCGTGGTCCTCCTTGGCCTTGGTGGACGCGCGCTTCTCCGCTTCGTGGCCGTTCAGCTCCAGGTGGCCCAGCTCCGTGTTCGGCACGAGGACGCCGTCCACGAACACGGCACTGCCGATGCCGGTGCCGAAGGTGAGCAGGATGACCGTGCCCCGGCGGTCCCGGCCCGCGCCGAACTCCACCTCGGCGACGCCCGCCGCGTCCGCGTCGTTGATCAGCGTCACCGGGCATCCGCCGAGGCGCTCGCCGAGCAGGGCACTGGCGTCGAGGTCTATCCAGGCCTTGTCGACGTTGGCCGCCGAACGGGTCGTGGTGCCGCCGGTGACCACTCCGGGGAACGTGATGCCGACCGGCCCCCTCCACTCGAAGTGGTCGACGACCTCCTTCACGCCGTCGGCCACCGCGTCGGGCGTCGCCGGGTGCGGGGTCAGCACCTTGAACCGCTCGTGCGCCAGGTCGCCCCGGTCCAGGTCCACGGGAGCACCCTTGATCCCGGATCCACCGATGTCCACGCCGAAGATCTGCATAGCCCTACGTTACGTCGTACGACGTAACGTGACGTACCGGTGCCGGGTTCACGGGCCGCAACCGCGCAGAACCCTCACTTCTACTACGTGCTACTGCCCGGTGGTGTCCCGGCCCGTGCGCTCCGCCACCAGGCTCGCCGCCTCCGCACGCAGGTCCTTGCGCAGTTCCTTCGGCAGGGAGAAGACGATCGACTCCTCGGCGGCCTTGACGAGCTCGACGTCCGCGAAGCCGCGCTGCGAGAGCCACTCCAGGACCTCCTCGACGAGGATCTCGGGCACCGATGCGCCCGAGGTGACACCGACCGTGGAGACGCCCTCGAGCCAGGCCTCGTCGATCTCGTCGGCGAAGTCCACGAGGTATGCCTCGCGCGAGCCCGCGAGCTTGGCGACCTCGACAAGCCGCTTGGAGTTGGACGAGTTGCGCGAGCCGACGACGATCACCAGCTCCGCCTGTGCGCCCATCTGCTTCACGGCGAGCTGACGGTTCTGCGTGGCGTAGCAGATGTCGTCGCTCGGCGGCGAGACGAGCAACGGGAACTTCTCCTTGAGCGCGCCGACCGTCTCCATGGTCTCGTCCACGGAGAGCGTGGTCTGGGAGAGCCACACGACCTTGGACGGGTCGCGGACCTCGACCTTGGCGACGTCCTCGGGGCCGTCGACGAGCGTGATGTGGTCCGGCGCCTCACCGGAGGTGCCGATGACCTCCTCGTGGCCCTCGTGCCCGATCAGGAGGATGTCGAAATCGTCGCCGGCGTACCGGATGGCTTCCTTGTGGACCTTGGTGACCAGGGGGCAGGTCGCGTCGATGGTGGCGAGGCGGCCGCGCTCGGCCTCCTCGTGGACGGTCGGCGCCACGCCGTGCGCGGAGAACATGACGATGTTGCCCGGGGGGACTTCCTCCGTCTGCTCGACGAAGATCGCGCCCTTCTTCTCCAGGGTCTGCACGACGTACTTGTTGTGGACGATCTCATGGCGGACGTAGATCGGGGCCCCGTACTGCTCCAGGGCCTTCTCGACGGCGATCACGGCGCGGTCGACTCCCGCGCAGTAGCCGCGGGGGGCGGCGAGGAGGACACGGCGGCCAGGCGAAGCAGTCATGCCCACCATCGTAAGGCCGCGCAGGGCGGGCCGAAGTTGGCGGGGCAGCGCGGGCGGGAGCCTTCGCCTGTGGCTACCGGTTCACGCCCGGGAGCAGCCGGAATGTCAGTCGCCCCCACTACTCTCGGGCGCATGGCACTGACTACGTCCGCGGACGCCCCGCTGCCCGTCGGCGAGGTGTCGCGGCTCATCGGAGGGTGGATCGACCGGCTCGGCGCGGTGTGGGTCGAGGGGCAGATCACCCAGTTGTCGCGGCGCCCGGGTGCGGGCGTCGTCTTCATGACGCTGCGCGACCCGTCGTACGACATCTCCGTGAGCGTCACCTGCTACCGGCAGGTGTTCGACGCGGTCGCCGACATCGTGAGCGAGGGCGCGCGCGTCGTGGTGCACGCGAAGCCCGAGTGGTACGCGCCGCGCGGGCAGCTGTCCCTGCGCGCCGCGGAGATACGACCGGTGGGTGTGGGTGAACTCCTCGCCCGGCTGGAGCAGTTGAAGAAGTCCCTCGCCGCGGAAGGGCTGTTCGCGCCCGAGCGCAAGAAGCCGCTGCCCTTCCTGCCGCAGCTCATCGGGCTCGTCTGCGGGCGGGCATCGGCGGCCGAGCGGGACGTCCTCGAGAACGCCCGGCACCGCTGGCCGGCCGTCCGCTTCGAGGTGCGCAACGTCGCGGTGCAGGGCGTGCACGCGGTGCCGCAGGTCGTCCAGGCCGTCAAGGAGCTGGACGCACTCGACGACGTGGACGTGATCATCGTGGCGCGGGGCGGCGGCAGTGTGGAGGACCTGCTGCCGTTCTCCGACGAACAGCTCATCAGGTCGGTGGCGTCCTGCCGTACGCCGGTCGTGTCGGCCATCGGGCACGAGCCGGACAACCCCCTGCTGGACCATGTGGCCGACCTGCGCGCGTCCACGCCGACCGACGCCGCCAAGAAGGTCGTACCGGACGTCGGCGAGGAGTACGAGCGGGTGCGCTGGCTGCGGGACCGCGGGCGACGCTGCGTCGAGGCGCTCATCGACCGTGAGGAGCGAGGGCTGGCGCATGCGCTGGCCCGCCCTTCGATGGAGGACCCGCACCGCATGGTCGACGAGCGCGCGGACCAGGTCGCCGCGCTCCTCGACCGGAGCCGCCGCTGCCTCGGCCACCACCTGGACCGCGCCGACTCGGAGCTGGCGCACACCCACGCGCGCGTGGTGGCCCTCTCCCCGGCCGCGACGCTGAAGCGTGGGTACGCGGTGCTGCAGAAGGCCGACGGCCATGTCGTACGCGCCCCGGAGGAGGTCACGGACGGCGAGCCGCTGCGGGCCCGGGTGGCCGAGGGCGAGTTCACGGTACGAGTCGACACATAGGGTGAGGGACATGACCAGCAGCAGCACGAGCGAGACCAGCGAGGCGCTCGGGTACGAGCAGGCGCGGGACGAGCTGATCGAGGTCGTCCGCCGCCTGGAGGCGGGCGGTACGTCCCTGGAGGAGTCCCTCGCCCTGTGGGAGCGCGGCGAGGAGCTGGCCAAGGTCTGCCGGCACTGGCTGGACGGGGCACGGCGACGGCTGGACGCGGCCTTGGCCGAGGAGGAAGGGCCGGAGGCGGGCTCGGAGGGCGCGGGCGCCAAGTGACCGGCGCGGTGCGTTTCCGTCCCCCGGGGGCCCTGCGCCGGCAGGATCTGCCGCTGCGGACGGCGCCGACCACATCTCCTGGCGGTATACCTGGGACGGCGGCCAGTGGGCCACCCGGTGTCTGCACTACCCGCCGGAGTCGAACAGCCACTTCCTGAGCGGCGCGGGCACCCTGACCTGCATGAGGTGGGGCGGCGAGTGCTGACCTGAACACCCTTGTCGGCCCCCGGTCACGATCGGGGGCCGACGCGTGCCCCCGCGCACGCCTCACTCCGTTTGCAGCGCCTCCGCCATCTCCGCCAGCTGGGCGAACGGTGCCGACCCCGTGACCACCGTCGTCACTCCCTGGCCCTCCAGGACGAGGGCGTCGTAGCGCTCGCCCTCGTAGCGCCGCCACACCTGGTCGCCGATCTTCTGGGTGGACGTCTCCTCGGCGCGCTGGGTGGCGTCCTCGATGAAGGTGGACGGTTTCTGAGCGGACTGCTCGACCGCCACGTACTGACCATCGGGGTCATGGAAACCGAGGTGCCAGGCATCGAAGTTGTCGCCCTGGAAGCGGACCGAGGTCGCCTTCCAGCTCTGGGGCAGGCCCTCGGGCGCGGCCACCGGATAGGACGCCGCACGGCGTGCCGTCAGGAGCTCGACGCGGTAGTCGACCCGCTTGAGCTCGGGAGGCGTTTCGTCGTGCGGAACGAAAAGATAGATGACGCCGGCCGCCAGCACACTGACCCCGAGGGAGAGGACCATGTTGCGGACCGTCTGCTTGCCATTCTTGCCTGCCACGCCCTCATCGTCGCAGGTGCACCGGTCTGCTCATCCGTGGGGTCCCCTGCTCGTTTTGTCGGTCTGGCGATAGAGTCGATCCGAACCCTCATACGGCCGTCGTCGTATCAGAAAGGTGCGCTCCGATGACCGAGAACCATCATCTGCCGTCCGAACTCGAGGTGCCGTCCGAGGCCCCCGACCGCAACCTCGCCCTGGAACTGGTACGCGTCACCGAGGCCGCCGCCATGGCCGCCGGCCGCTGGGTCGGGCGCGGAGACAAGAACGGCGCCGACGGTGCCGCCGTACGCGCCATGCGAAGCCTCGTCTCCACCGTGTCGATGAACGGTGTCGTCGTCATCGGCGAGGGCGAGAAGGACGAGGCCCCGATGCTCTTCAACGGGGAGCGTGTCGGAGACGGGACCGGCCCCGAGTGCGACATCGCCGTGGACCCGATCGACGGTACGACCCTGACGGCGAAGGGCATGACGAACGCCATCGCGGTGCTCGCGGCCGCCGACCGGGGCACCATGTTCGACCCGTCGGCCGTCTTCTACATGGACAAGCTGGTCACCGGGCCGGAGGCCGCCGACTTCGTCGACATCAACGCGCCCGTGTCCGTCAACATCCGGCGGGTCGCCAAGGCCAAGCGGTCCGCGCCCGAGGATGTCACGGTCGTGATCCTCGACCGGCCCCGCCACGAAGGGCTCATCAAGGAGGTCCGGGAGACCGGAGCGCGCATCAAGCTGATCTCCGACGGCGACGTCGCGGGCTCGATCCTGGCGCTGCGCGAGAACACCGGTATCGACCTGCTGCTCGGCATCGGCGGTACGCCCGAGGGCATCATCTCGGCCTGTGCGGTCAAGTGCCTCGGCGGCACCATCCAGGGCAAGCTGTGGCCGAAGGACGACGGAGAGCGGCAGCGCGCCATCGACGCGGGCCACGACCTCGACCGCGTGCTGACGACGGACGACCTGGTCTCCGGTGAGAACGTCTTCTTCGTGGCCACCGGCATCACCGACGGCGAGCTGCTGCGCGGTGTGCGCTACCGCGCGGAGACCGCGACGACCGACTCGATCGTCATGCGGTCGAAGTCCGGCACGGTCCGCCGCATCGACTCCGTGCACCGGCTGAGCAAGCTGCGCGCGTACAGCTCGATCGACTTCGAACGAGCCAAGTAGCTCCGCCCGTTTGGACGTTGGGAACTGCGGACCGTGGGTCACAGCGGCTAGTCCGTGGCTGGTCGCGCAGTTCCCCGCGCCCCTTACGGGGCGCCCCTGTGCGGAGGGGTGCCCCTTGTTCTGGAGGAGTCTGGAGGAATCCCGAGGAGTCCGGAGGAGTTCAGGACGCGGCGGCCACGCGGCTCGCCGAGGCCGCCTTCTTCAGCTCCAGCTCGCGGCGGCGGCGCCGGGCCAGGACCACACGGCGCTCGGCGGCGGTGAGGCCGCCCCAGACGCCGTACGGCTCGGGCTGCAGCAGCGCGTGCTCGCGGCACTCGACCATGACGGGACAGCGGGCACAGACCCGCTTCGCCGCCTCCTCGCGGGAGAGCCGGGCCGCGGTGGGCTCCTTCGACGGGGCGAAGAACAGTCCGGCCTCATCGCGTCGGCACACCGCCTCCGTGTGCCAGGGGACGTCCTGATCCCTGTCTCGCGCTGGCACCCGCTGGGACGGAACAGCAGCGACCTGCAGGGACGAATGGGACGGTTGCAGCACGGTCTACTCCTGACGACGGCTTCGCGAGCGAGAGACGATGCAGCAAGGCCTACCCGTTGTGCGCGGGCCTAAGCGTGGAGTTCCGAACCGCTGGGTTCCGAGGGCGACATGGAGCGAAAGACAGTGAGTACAGGGCCTTCCGAGGTGAAAGAGATTCGCAAACGTCAACGATCCAGGTGTTTGCGCAAACTGCTGTCGACCTTGCGCGTGACGTGGTCGAGCAGGTCGGCGATCACCTTGCCCCGCTTGGGCCTCGCCTCCACGCTGCCCAGTACGGCCAGCCCGTCCACATAGACCACGGGCGCGTCGGGCTCCCCCGAATCCAGCGTGTCCACCTCGAAGCTGCCGAGGACGCCGCCGCCGCTGCCCCGCAGCGAGACGTTCTCCGGGACGCGGACCTCCACGCTGCCGCATATCGAGATCGCCTTGATCATCACCTGGCGGTGCTCGAAGAGCGCCTCGCTGAGGTCGATCTCGACGCTGCCGAATATCGCGTACGCGTGGATGCGGCGGCCGGCCCGCCAGCGGCCCCTGCGCAGCGAGGAACTGAAGACCGCCACCAGATGCTCGTCCGGGTCTACCGGAATCGCGCCCGGCGAGGGCCGGCTGGGCGCCGCCGCGTACGCGGCGGCCCTGCCATTGCCATGGTGGGCGGCGGGCAGGTCCCGTATGAACACCTCCAGCTCGCCGACGGTCTTGGCGGCGAGCACGCCCTCGACCCGCTCGGCGTGCTCATCGGCGGTGAGGCGGCCCTCGGCGAGGGCGTCGCGCAGGATGTCGGCGATGCGGTCACGGTCGGCGTCCGAAGCGCGCAGTTCGGAAACGCGCGCTACGCCGACCTGCTGCTGGGCGCTCTTCTGAAGGTCCACGGCAGCAGCGTACCGAAACGCGATAGATCGCGACTACCCCTCGTCCGGGCCTGTGGAAAACCCGTCCTGTTTCCCAGCCTGTGGAAAACCCCGGTTCTCGCACTGAGCCTTACCTCACAGACTCCCTGTCGGCGACAGGTTCTACGCTGGTGAGGCCTGCCGGTGTCGGCGGGCGGCCGTCTGCCGAGTGAGGAATGGGCTGAGATGCCGCGTAGTTCCCCCCCGTCCAACCCTGAGTTCGCGTACACCGATCTGCTCCCCATGGGAGAGGACACCACCCCGTACCGGCTGGTGACGTCCGAGGGTGTCTCCACTTTCGAGGCCGACGGCCGGACGTTCCTCAAGGTGGAGCCGGAGGCGCTGCGCAAGCTCGCCGAGGCGGCCATCCACGACATCCAGCACTACCTGCGCCCGGCCCACCTCGCGCAGCTGCGCCGCATCATCGACGACCCCGAGGCGTCGGGCAACGACAAGTTCGTGGCGCTGGACCTGCTGAAGAACGCGAACATCGCGGCGGCCGGCGTCCTGCCGATGTGCCAGGACACGGGCACGGCGATCGTGATGGGCAAGCGCGGCCAGAACGTGCTGACCCAGGGCGCCGACGAGGAAGCGCTGAGCCGCGGCATCTTCGACGCGTACACCCAGCTCAACCTGCGCTACTCCCAGATGGCTCCCCTGACCATGTGGGACGAGAAGAACACCGGCTCCAACCTCCCGGCCCAGATCGAGCTGTACGCGACGGACGGCGGCGCCTACAAGTTCCTCTTCATGGCCAAGGGCGGCGGCTCCGCCAACAAGTCGTTCCTCTACCAGGAGACGAAGGCCGTCCTGAACGAGGCCTCCATGATGAAGTTCCTGGAGGAGAAGATCCGTTCACTGGGCACGGCCGCCTGCCCGCCGTACCACCTGGCGATCGTCGTCGGCGGCACGAGCGCGGAGTACGCGCTCAAGACCGCGAAGTACGCCTCCGCGCACTACCTGGACGAGATCCCGGCCGAGGGCTCGCCGCTCGGTCACGGCTTCCGGGACAAGGAGCTGGAGGAGAAGGTCTTCGAGCTCACGCAGAAGATCGGCATCGGCGCCCAGTTCGGCGGCAAGTACTTCTGCCACGACGTCCGGGTCGTCCGCCTCCCCCGGCACGGCGCCTCCTGCCCCGTCGCCATCGCCGTGTCCTGCTCCGCCGACCGCCAGGCCGTCGCGAAGATCACCGCCGAGGGCGTCTTCCTGGAGCAGCTGGAGACGGACCCGGCGCGGTTCCTGCCGGAGACGACGGACGAGCACCTCGACGAGTCCTCCGACGTAGTGAGGATCGACCTCAACCAGCCGATGGACGCGATCCTCGCCGAGCTGACCAAGTACCCGGTGAAGACGCGGCTCTCGCTCACCGGCCCGCTGGTCGTGGCCCGTGACATCGCGCACGCCAAGATCAAGGAGCGGCTGGACGCGGGCGAGGAGATGCCGCAGTACCTGAAGGACCACCCCGTGTACTACGCGGGCCCGGCCAAGACCCCCGAGGGCTACGCCTCCGGCTCCTTCGGCCCGACGACCGCCGGCCGTATGGACTCCTACGTCGAGCAGTTCCAGGCCGCGGGCGGCTCCAAGGTGATGCTGGCCAAGGGCAACCGCAGCAAGCAGGTCACGGACGCGTGCGGCACGCACGGCGGCTTCTACCTCGGCTCCATCGGCGGCCCGGCCGCCCGTCTCGCCCAGGACTGCATCAAGAAGGTCGAGGTCGTCGAGTACGAGGAGCTCGGCATGGAGGCCGTCTGGAAGATCGAGGTCGAGGACTTCCCGGCGTTCATCGTCGTCGACGACAAGGGCAACGACTTCTTCCAGGACCCGGCGCCGCAGCCGACGTTCACCAGCATCCCGGTGCGGGGTCCTGGCCTGGCCTGACGCAGCCCCAGCGCCCGTAGAAAGCCCCTGGCCGTCAGTCGGGGGCTTTCGCCGTATCCGCCCGTTCCCCTAGGAGTTGTCGTCACCTTTCACGCTCGTAGCAGCAGGGACGACAGGATGACGGCGGTCTGGTGTGAGTCGGCGGTCGCGTCGTGATTGATCACGCAGGCATCGTGCGGAGGTTCACGCGAGCCGAACAAGTCAAACCCTTCTTCCAGGACCTGCCTCCACAGCCGACGTTCACGACGGTTCCCGTGCGGGCCCTGGCCGGCGCGACGCCCCAACTCCCCGGCCGGACCCATCGCGAGGCGCCGCGCACCGGTCAGGCGCCGAGGCCGCATTCACTGTTCCCCCACAGCCATGCCCTCGCACAGCCGGCCTTGTTTTCCCCACACTGGGCACAGAGCAACTGGCAGACTACGCACCGCAGTCGACTGAGCAGTGCACACCAACCACGCACGGAACGGGGGACACTCATGGAGGACCAGTTGGCCGTGTTGGCGGCGACGGCCGCCAACACGGTGGTGAGTTCACTCTCCACAGACGCCTGGGAACGGGTGCGAGAGCTGGTCGTAGGCGTGTGGCGGCGGCACCGCCCCGACGAGGAGGCCACCGCCGTGTCCGCGACGGATGCCGCCCTCGACGTACTGCGCGACTCTCCCGGCGAAGCGGAGGAGTCCCGGCTCGTCGCGGCCTGGGAGGAGCGTTTCCGCGCCCTGCTCGCCGCCGAACCAGCGGCACGCCAGGCACTCACCGTCCTGGTCGATGAACTCGCAGGCGAGCAAGCCGAACAGGACGACACCCCGGCGCAGCGCATCGAGATGCGAGCCGAGGCGAAGGACAGCGGAATCGTCTATCAGGCCGGGCACGACATCCACGTCAACCGGCCATGACCTCCCCGGGCCACGCCGGCGAGCGGCCGGCGCCGGTCGTGCTGCGCGCCGAGGCGACCGAGCACGGCATCGTCTACCAGTCCGCGCAGAGCATGATCGTCGTACAGGGCGATGTGAACAGTCACCGGCACGAGCACTACCACCACGCCGGTGAGGAATACGACCGGACGACCAGCCCGGCGACGGTCCATGTGTGCCCGTATCCCGGCATGCGCGCATTCCGGCTGGACGAGGCGGAGTGGTTCTTCGGGCGGGAGGACGTGGTCAGCCAGTTACTGACCCGGCTCCGAGGATGCCTGACCGAGCACAAGCCGCTGGCCGTCGTCGCGCCGTCCGGTGCGGGCAAGTCCTCGGTGCTGCGGGCCGGGCTGCTGTGGGAGCTGGCCAAGGGTCAGGTGGAGGGCTCGTCCCAGTGGCGGCAGTTGCTGTTCACTCCGACGACCGACCCGCTCGGGGCACTGTCGACCGGGCTCGCGCAGGTCGCCGGGGTCGAGGAGGCGGTGGTCAGGGAAGCCATGGGGAATGAGCCGCACGCGCTCCCCCAGCTGGTGCGAGCGCGGCTCCGCCTGGCCCCTGGTGAACGGCTGGTGCTCGTCGTCGACCAGTTCGAGGAGCTGTTCACGGCCTGCGAGGACGAGCCCGCGCGGCACCGGTTCGTGGCGGCGCTCGCGGCACTGACCGAAGGCACCGAAGCCGCGGAACCCGTCGCCCTCGCCGTCTACGGCCTGCGCGCGGACCACTACGGCTCCTGCCTCGCTTTCCCGTATCTTCGCGACGTCCTGGACACCCATCAGGTCATCGTCGGCCCGATGGACGAGCGGGAAGTACGCAAGGCCGTGACCCTCCCGGCCGCCCGGTGCGGCCTCAAGCTCGAACAGGTGCTGGTGGACCTGATCCTGAGCGACCTGCGCGGCACGGCCTGGCGGGACGAGAACACCGCTTACGGCGCCGGTCAACTGCCTTTGCTGGCCCACGCGTTGGAGCGCACATGGCTGGGGCGCAGGGGCGACACCCTGACCGTGGGCAGTTACCGCGACACCGGAGGCATCCACGGCGCGATCGAGACCACCGCGCAGAACGTGTTCCGGCAGCTGACCCCGGCCGCCGGGTCGGCCGCGCGGCCGTTCTTCCTCGGCCTGGTCAGGATCGACGAGAACGGTGAGGTGTCCCGTCGCCGCCGCACCCTCCGCGACCTGCGCCGTACGGCCACCGACCCGATGGCGGTCGATGAACTGGCCGGCCGATTCACCGATGCGCGGCTCCTCACCCAGGGCGTCGCGCACGGGGAGGCCACCGTGGAGGTCACCCATGAAGCGCTGCTGTGGGCCTGGACGGAACTGCGCGACTGGATCAAGGCGGCCGGTCAGCACGACGTGGTCCGCCAGGAAGTGGAAGACTCCGCCTCCGTCTGGGACACAGCCGGGCGTGGCGACTCCACGCTCCTGTACCGGGGCACCCGGCTGGAACGGGCCCGAACCTGGGCCGCGGACCACCAGCACGACGTTCAGCCCCTGGCAGCCGCGTTCCTCACCGCCTCGCAGCGGCAGCACCGGCGCGCCCGGCTGATCCGGCGCGGCGCGATCGCGACGATCGTCGTCCTGGCGCTGCTCGCCTCGGGACTGGCGGCCTTCGCCTTCGACAGCAGGAGCGACGCGCTCGCGCAGCGCGACGCCGCGATCTTCAACCGGGTGACCGCCGAGGCAGACCGCCAGCGCGAGACCAACAGCGCCCTCGCCGCGCAACTCGACCTCATCGCGTACCGAATGCGGCCGACGGCCGGGCTGAGCACGCGGCTGATGCAGGGGGCGGGTGCGGTTCATGCCACGCCGCTGCCGCAGCGGTTCGACACCGTGTACTCGGTCACGTTCGGTCCGAAGGGCCGGCTGGCCACGGGCACGGGCACGCTGCGGATCTGGGATGTCTCGGATCCCGGCCGCCCGGCCCCGCTGTCCGGCGCGATCAAGCCCGGGAGCGGGCCGACGGCACCGACCGCGTACAACAAGCGGGGCGATCTGCTGGCGGTCGGCGACGCCGGAAACCTGCAGATGTACGACGTCTCCGATGCCCGGCGCCCGGTGGCTCTCTCGACCCTGGTGCCGGTGTCCAAAGGGCCGGTGTGGAGTCTGAGGTTCAGTCCTGACGGGCGGACGCTGGCCGTGTCGACGTACTACCTGAGCGGTGCAGTGGCGACCGGCACCGTCGAGTTGTGGGACGTGGCCGAGCCGAGGCGGCCGCGGCGGCTGAGCACCGTCCACTCCGTCGAGGGGCAGGTCATCGTGTCCACCGCCTTCAGCCCGGACGGTGACACGCTGGCCGTCAGCGGCGGCACCGCGCCGGGCACCACCCGGTCAAGGCTGCTCCGGCTGTGGGACGTCTCGGACCCGGCCCGCCCGAGGGCACTCGGCGGTGAGTTCGGCGGTCACACCAACATCGTCAACCGGGTGGCGTTCAGCCCCGACGGGCGGACGCTGGCCAGCGCCGGAAGTGACAACCGGGCCATCGTCTGGGACGTGTCCGACCCGCGCCGCCCGAAAGTGGTGAACACGCTGTTCCTCAACAGCCCGGTCATGTCGGTCGCCTTCAGCCCGGACGGGCGGATCCTGGCCACCGGGGAGAACTCCGGATCCGTCCACCTGTGGAACGCGGGTGCGCCCGGCAGCACCAGAGTGCTCGGCCCCCCTCTGCGCGGACACACCACCACGGTCACCGCACTCGCCTTCGACGCCACCGGGCGCACCCTCGCCAGCGGCGCGATCGACGGGAGGGTGCTGCTGTGGCGGCTGCCCGAGACGCTGCGCGTCATGAGCGCGGGCCAGGGCGTCGAGTCGATGGCGGTGACCACCGACGGACGGCTGCTCGCGGCGGCGTCCGGCAACCGGGTCACGCTCTGGGACGTCTCCGATCCCACCCGCCTGACCCCACTGGGCACGCTCCCGCCGTTGCGTGCGACCGCCAACGCCGTCGCCTTCCGGCCCGGTCCGTCCCGAAGTCCCCTGCTGGCCACGGGGGACGTCAGCGGCGACGTACGGTTGTGGGACGTGTCGGCTCCGGCTCGGCCGCTGCCGGTCGGACCGGCGCTGCCCGGCCAGACGAAACCGGTCGGGGCACTGGCCTTCGACACGGGAGGGCGTTCACTGGTCGCGAGCTCCCTGGTCGTCGGAGGCGACGTCGTGGGCGGGTTGCGCGTCTGGGACGTCTCCGACCCCGGCCGTCCCGACCCTCTCGGCGACGGCGAGGTGCGGGGACAGCGGATGCCGCTCAAGGGCCTGGCCGCCGCGCCCCAAGGGGGCTATTTCTACACTGCCGACACGACCGGCTACCTGCGGGTCTGGCACACGGCCGACGGCGGAGAGGCACCCTCCCTGACCGGTGAGGTGCTCAGCCCTCAGATCGCCTTCTCCCTCGCGGCCAGCCCCCGAGCGCGGCTGGTGGCGACCGGCGGCGGTGACAGCAAGGTCAGGCTGTGGGACGTCTCCCGGCCCCGCTCACCGACCGCCGTCGGGGAGCCCGTGCTCACCGGAGGCATCACGAACAGCGTCGGCTTCTCCCTCGACGGCACCCTGCTCGCCAGCGGGAACGCCATCGGCCAGGTCCGGCTGTGGGACGTCTCCGATCCGGCCCGCATCAGCGCGTACGGCTATCCGGTCACCGGCCACGGCGGGGCCGCGATGGCGCTGGTCTACGCCCCGCGAGGCGGCCACCTCATCACTGGCGGCGCGGATGGCACCGTACGTCTCTGGCAGACCGACACCGCCCGTGCGCGGTCGATGCTGTGCGCCTCGACCCGACACGCCATGACCGCTGCTCGCTGGAAGGAGTACGTGTCGCCGGACCTGCCGTACGAACCACCCTGCGGGGACTGACGGTCCGCGCGATCCTGAGAATACGAACCACCCTGCGGGGGCTGACGGTCCGCGCGATCCTGAGAACGGGAATAGGCCCCACTGACGACGCGCTCTCGTCTGCGGAGGTACGACAATGATGACGCCGACTGCCGACGACCAGGGCTACCGCATCGAGCACGACTCGATGGGTGAGGTGCGGGTTCCCGCGGACGCCAAGTGGCGGGCGCAGACCCAGCGCGCGGTGGAGAACTTTCCCATCTCCGGCCAGCACATCGAACGCTCCCACATCGAGGCACTCGCCCGGATCAAGGGAGCCGCGGCGAAGGTCAACGCCGGGCTGGGGGTGCTCGACAAGGACGTCGCCGGGGCGATCCAGCAGGCGGCCCAGGAGGTGGCCGAGGGGAAGTGGGACGAGCACTTCCCCGTGGACGTGTTCCAGACGGGGTCCGGCACCTCGTCCAACATGAACACCAACGAGGTCGTCGCCACGCTGGCGAGCGAGCGGCTCGGCAGGGACGTGCATCCGAACGACCACGTCAACGCCTCCCAGTCGTCCAACGACGTCTTCCCCTCCTCCGTGCACATCGCCGCCACCGCCGCCGTCACCCGGGACCTGATCCCGGCCCTGGAGCACCTCGCCGGGTCCCTGGAGCGCAAGGCCGAGGAGTTCGCGGACGTCGTGAAGTCCGGGCGGACCCACCTCATGGACGCCACACCCGTGACGCTCGGCCAGGAGTTCGGGGGGTACGCCGCGCAGGTGCGGTACGGCGTCGAGCGGCTGCGGGCCTCGCTGCCGCGGCTGGCCGAGCTGCCGCTGGGCGGGACCGCCGTGGGGACCGGCATCAACACCCCGCCCGGGTTCTCCGCCGCCGTCATCGAGGAGGTGGCCCGGGCCACGGGGCTGCCGCTGACCGAGGCGCGCAACCACTTCGAGGCGCAGGGGGCCCGGGACGGGATCGTCGAGACCAGCGGGCAACTGCGGACCATCGCCGTCGGGTTGACGAAGATCTCCAATGACCTGCGGTGGATGGCGTCGGGCCCGCGGACCGGGCTCGCCGAGATCCGGCTCCCCGACCTCCAGCCCGGGTCCTCGATCATGCCCGGCAAGGTCAACCCGGTGATCCCGGAGGCCGTCCTCATGGTCTGCGCCCAGGTCATCGGTAACGACGTGACCATCACCACCGCGGGTGCCTCCGGGAACTTCGAGCTCAACGTGATGCTCCCCGTGATCGCCAAGAACATGCTGGAGTCCGTCCGCCTGCTCACGAGCGCCTCGCGGCTGCTCGCCGACCGCACCGTCGACGGGATCACCGCCGACCGCGAACGGGCCCGCGAGTACGCCGAGTCGTCGCCGTCCGTCGTCACCCCGCTGAACAGGTACATCGGGTACGAGGAGGCCGCGAAGGTGGCCAAGAGGTCGCTGGCCGAGCGGAAGACGATCCGGGAGGTCGTGCTGGAGAGCGGGTACGTGGAGCGCGGCGACCTCACCGTCGAGCAGTTGGACGAGGCACTGGATGTCCTGCGGATGACGCGGCCGTAACCGATTCCCGCCATGGCGTGAACCTTGACGCCCACAGCAGCGTCGTATGCCAGGGGCACCTAATATCTCTGCATGGCGGATGACGGAGCGGTGAGACGAGTGGACAAGCGCGAGTCTGCGCCGGGGCACTGGGCGCCAGGGAGTCAGATCCTGTGGCGGTACCGGGAGAACGCCGGCGAGCACTTCCACATCGTGCGCCCCGTCACCGTCGTACGGAATGACGCCGAGTTGCTCGCCGTGTGGCTGGCGCCGGGCACCGAGTGCGTCCGTCCCGTGCTCGCCGACGGCACCCCCGTGCACGTCGAGCCGCTTCAGACCCGCTACACCAAGCCGCGGACCGTACAGCGGGACCGCTGGTTCGGTACGGGTGTGCTGAAGCTGGCCCGGCCCGGCGAGCCGTGGTCGGTGTGGCTGTTCTGGGAGCCGGGCTGGCAGTTCAAGAACTGGTACGTGAACCTGGAGGAGCCGGGGACGCGTTGGGACGGCGGTGTGGACTCCCGGGACCACTTCCTCGACATCTCGGTACGTCCGGACCGCAGTTGGCTCTGGCACGACGAGGACGAGTTCGCGCAGGCCCAGCGGGACGGGCTGATGGACGCTCAACTGGCCGAGCGGGTACGCGAGGCGGGACGTGCGGCCGTGAAGGTGATCCAGGACTGGGGACCCCCCTTCTCGGAAGGGTGGCAGCACTGGCGCCCGAATCACGAATGGGGCGTACCCTCCCTTCCGGACGACTGGGACCGCACTCCGGCGCACGCGTCGCCATGAGACCCTTGAAACGCCCCCGGTCCACAACCGTAGGATCGTCCTCCGCAAAGGATTTCATGGGGGCAACTCCCGCAGGACACACAGTGCTTGACCGAACGTCACCGAGGGGCGGCAGGACGTGACCAAGGGGTACGAGGGCTACACCGGTACGGGCCGGAGACGGCCGGTCGGGCCGTCCGCGCGGCCAGTGCTGTGGTCGACCGGGTCGGCCGATACCGCCTGTGGCACAGGAACTGCCTCTGGCCACGCGGGAATTCCGTTCCCGGGACACCTATTCCGGGTATCGGGCTTCCTGCGGGAGGAAACAACGGGTTTGCTGTGTGCCGGACCCCACGCACGGCGCACAGCCCCGCACGGATGGATTCGACACGCGTGACGGAGCACCCCACCTCCCACGAGCGCCCCCAGTCGGGCGCGAGCCCCGCGGATCCCCGCGGGGCGCTCCTGCGTACCCCGGAGGCGCTGCCGATGCCGGCCACCGAACCGCTCCAGATGCCGCCCTCCGCCGCTTTACCCGCTCAGGCGCGCACGGGCGACGCACCCTCCGAACCGGGTACACCCTGCGCGAAGAACTCCCAGGGCGCCTCCTCCGGCCAGGGCGCCCCCGCGACCGGCGACACCTCCGCGACCAGCGGTCCGGAGCACTCGCAGCCCGCGGCCAGCGAGCCCGACCCGCACCGCCCGCGTCCCGTTCCGGAGGGCATCCCGGCCCAGCCGGGCGCCGAGCAGCTCTCGGGCTCGGTGGACGGCCAGGAGCGGCGCCGGGGCCAGGGGCTGCCGCCGGGCAGTCCCATGCCGATGCGCCGGGACGGGGACCGGCTGCGGTTCGTGGGCGCGGCGACGCGGCGGATCGCCCGGGGCATCGACCTGGACGAGATCGTGATGGGTCTGTGCCGGGCCACCGTGCCGACGTTCTCGGACGCGATCCTGGTCTACCTGCGCGAGCCGCTGCCCGTCGGCGACGAGCGGCCGGTGGGCCCGCTGGTGCTGCGGCTGCGCCGTACCGACCGGATCCCGGCGGAGCGCGACACCGAGAACGGCTTCATGCCCGCGGTCCAGCCGGAGCCCGCCGACCTGTCGGCGGTCACGGCGGAGCTGTGCGAGGTACGGCCCGGTGGCGCGCTCGCCGAGGTGCTCCGCGGGGTACGGCCGGTGTTCGCGGACGCGCCCGCGGCCCGGGACGCCCTTCCCGAACTCATCGGTGAGGACAGCCCGTTCGCGGTGCCCACGGGCCAGCGCGCCATCCTGGCGCCGCTGCGCGGCCGCCGCCGGGTGATCGGCGCGGCCCTGTTCCTGCGCCGCCCGGAGCGCATGGCGTTCGAGCAGGACGACCTGCTGGTCGCCGCCCAGCTCGCCACGCACAGCGCGCTCGGCATCGACAAGGCGGTGCTGTACGGCCGCGAGGCGTACATCGCGGACGAGTTGCAGCGCACGATGCTGCCCGAGACGCTGCCGCGCCCCACCGGCGTACGGCTGGCGCACCGCTATCTGCCGGCCGCCGAGACCGCACGCGTCGGCGGCGACTGGTACGACGCGATCCCGCTGCCCGGCAGCCGGGTCGCCCTGGTCGTGGGCGACGTCATGGGGCACTCCATGACCTCGGCCGCGATCATGGGCCAGCTGCGGACCACGGCGCAGACCCTGGCCGGGCTCGACCTGCCGCCGCAGGAGGTGCTGCACCACCTCGACGAGCAGGCCCAGCGGCTGGGCACCGACCGGATGGCGACCTGCCTGTACGCGGTGTACGACCCGGTCTCGCACCGGATCACCATCGCCAACGCCGGGCATCCGCCGCCGGTCCTGCTGCATCTGGGCGGCCGCGCCGAGGTGCTGCGGGTGCCGCCGGGCGCGCCGATCGGTGTGGGCGGTGTGGACTTCGAGGCGGTCGAGCTGGACGCGCCCGCCGGGGCCACGCTGCTCCTCTACACCGACGGTCTGGTCGAGTCGCGGCTGCGGGACGTGTGGACCGGGATAGAACAGCTGCGCGAGAAGCTCGCCGCCACCGCGCAGCTCACCGGCCCGGACCATCCGCCGCCGCTGGAGGCGCTGTGCGACGAGGTGCTCGACATGCTCGGCCCGGGCGACCGGGACGACGACATCGCGCTGCTCGCCGCCCGCTTCGACGGCATCGCGCCCAGTGACGTCGCGTACTGGTTCCTGGAACCGGAGGAGATGGCTCCGGGCCGGGCCCGGCGGCTGGCCCGGCACGCGCTGTCCCGCTGGGGTCTGGAGGAGTTGACCGATTCGGTGGAGCTGCTGATCAGCGAGGTGGTGACCAACGCGGTGCGGTACGCCTCCCGCCCGGTCACCCTCCGCCTGCTGCGCACCGATGTGCTCCGCTGCGAGGTCACCGACGACGTGCCCCAGCTGCCGCGGCTGCGGCAGGCTCGGGCCACGGACGAAGGGGGCCGCGGGCTCTACCTGGTCAACAAGATGGCCCGACGCTGGGGCGCGACCCGCCTGAGCACGGGCAAGGTGGTCTGGTTCGAGCTGAACCGGGCGTGAAGCGCACATGAGACGAGG
The DNA here is from genome assembly GCF_009377235.1 of Streptomyces acidicola. Lineage (GTDB taxonomy): Bacteria > Actinomycetota > Actinomycetes > Streptomycetales > Streptomycetaceae > Streptomyces > Streptomyces acidicola. The sequence continues at coordinate 18,539 of NZ_VMNX01000042.1, read as the reverse complement.
GGTGGCCCCCTGGGGGCCACCCCTCGTCTCCGTTCGCGGACCGGGTCTTCGCTCCTCCTGCTACGCCGCCGCGCGCTGACGGTCCGCGAGTGTCCGGGCCGCCTTACGGCGCTTGGTGGACGTCACGTCCACGGGCGCACCGGCCCCGGCTCCGGGAGCCTGGCTCCACCTGTGGAGCTTGGCCGCGACCTGCGCGAGGCGCTCGTCGCCGGGCCCCACGTCGATGGAGAACAGCGACTCGTCCGGCTTGCGGTCGTCCCCGCCCCAGCGGACGACCCCGTCGAGTTCGGCGAGAATGTCCCGGATCACCAGCAGTTGCTGGGGGTAGAAGCCGCCGCGGGCACCGCTCGGGTAGTGCCCCGGCCGGATCTGCACGGCCGTGCCGGACGCCTGGTTGGACTCGGCCAGGCCCTTGCGGACCGTGCCCGGGGAGCGCCAGCCGACGACGTCGCCCTTGCGGAGTTCGTCGACCTCGTAGTGGAAACGGCGGACGACGTGTACGAGGACGGTCTCCACGTCTCCCAGGCGTACGGCGATGCCTTCGAGCGGGGTACCGGGGACGGGACGGGTGTGGATGGCACCGTCCTCGTCGGCCACCCGCTCCATCTCCCAGCCGTTGTGGGACGTCTTGCCCGTCAGCACTCGTCTGTTGCGTGCCTGAGCCCGTCGCACGGCCTCCCGCACCCGGGCGGGAGTCGGGTCCTTGTCGGCCGCGTACGCCGGGGAGGCGAGGAACTGGGAGGCGGGAAGGGAGGCCGCGATCGCGACACCGGTGATCGCTGCGGTACGGCCGAGGAACGTACGGCGTGTGGTGTGGTGAGCGTTCAACTGGAGGTCTCTTTTCTGAGGTCGTGTCTGGCCCGGAGCTCCGATACGAATCCCCCGGAGATCAGGAGCACGACGCCGGTCAGGGCCAGTCCCACCGCGGCGGGGTTGACATAACCAGGGACGGCGGCGGCGTACGTACCGACGCCTTCGACGTGGCAGCCGAGGCGCAACGGGACATAGGAGACGTCGTAGCGGTCGATGCCGGCCGCGTGCTGCTCGCCCACCGCCTCTCTGCACGCGTCGGTCGTCATGGTCTCGTCCAGCAGGAGGTGGACAGCCCCCCAGACGTACATGGCGAGGGCGGCGGCGCCGGCGAGGGCGGCGAGAGAGGGCAGGACGACCTCTGGACCCGACCCTCGCACGCCGTGCCGGCCGAGCCTGCCGAAGCCGTAGCCCGCGAGGCCGAACGCGGTGATGCCCCCCACCACGATGATCAGGAGCACAATGAGGGGGCTGGGCCCCGCGAAAGGATCGGATGCCGTCATCTCGCCGCCTTGCTCACGGGTTTCTAAGGATGCTGTTGTACTTCTCGAAGATCTGGTAGATGGCCATGCGCTTGCCCGCATGCTCCTCCGCCTCGGTTCCCCACCCCTGATAACGGCGCAGAACCTCGAAAATCTCCGACTCGGTGTAGTCGAGGCGCATGGAGCGCATGACGCTCTCGCCGCCCGGAGGGTTTATACCGCCCGGCTTGCCTCCCGCGTCCCACAGGTGGATCAGCGACACGGTCCGCACGCTGTAGGCGTTGTCCTGGTTGACCCTCTGCCACATCGTCCAGATGTCGGCGTCCTTGGTGGGTTCGAGCTTCGTGCCGGTCGCGTGGCCGTTGTCGATGCAGTAGTTCCAGGCGCGGATGCCGACGTTGCCGCTGATCTGGGCGATGCCGGTGGAGGAGTCCTTGACCGCGCCGACGCCGTTGAGGTGGTACGAGGCGACCTGGTGGTCCACAGCCTGGTCGATCAGGTCGTAGTGGCGCATCTCCCAGTAGGCGGAGGTCTGGATCAGCGCCTTGCGCATGTTGTACGTGTTCGACAGCTGGGTGATCAGCGCGTCGTGCGACATGATCGTCTCGAAGCACTGGGTGTGGGTGAAGAGCCTTGCGTCAGCGCCGGTGCCGCCGTCGTCCGCGTAGCCGATCGACCGCATGTACTTGCTCAGGTCGATACCCAGGGCGTTCAGATAGCTGCTGCCGAAGCCGACGTCCGGCACCTGTGTGCGCGGTTTGTTGAAGGAGTTCTGTCCGATGTCGCGGCCGGAGGCGATGTTGTTGTCGATCTCGATCGCCCCGTCGCCGGAGCCGACCCACTTGGTGACGATCTGGTCGTAGGCCCAGTCCGCCGGCAGCGGATATCCGAAGTTCCCGGAGAAGCCGGAGGACATGTCGGAGACGAACGAGGCTCCGGAGTGGCCGGCCTCACCGACCCGGGTGCACACGTTGCGCGGCCCGTACACGCCGATCGCGAACCGGATTCCGTCGTCCTCGACGGCGTCCTGGATGCCCTTGAAGTGGGGCAGGACGCTGTTGGTGACGTCCGAGTCCAGGGCGTCGAAGTCGACGGCGAAGAAGATGCGGGTGCCCGGCTTGAAGCCGTGGTCCAGGGCCGCGTTGATCGCGGCCTGCCCGGCCGCACGCCCCTGGGGGTAGCTGAAGTCGCCGGCGTCCCGGCCGAAGGTCTGGTAGATCGGGAAGCAGCGCAGTCCGGAGTCGGCGATGGTCTGCAGCTCACCGGGCTGGATCGCCTTGTGCTTCAGGTCGTCGCTCGGCGTCGGGTCCGGGTTGGTGAGGTAGCGTCCGACGTATTTGATGCCCTCCGCCTTCAGCGCCGCCGCACGCGCCGGGGTGATCAGGGTTACGCCGTCACATGCCTCGCCCTTGCGGGACTGGTCGCCGTAGGAGACGAGCAGAGAGGCCCAGGTCGAGAAGTCCCCCACGCCGGTCACGGGGAGAGCCACGAAGTTCTGGAAGTCCCGCACCGCGGACTGCGTGGCGGTGGTGAAGCCGCCGAACGACACCGGGCGTTTGTTGAGGATCATGCCGGCGGAGAACAGCAGGGCCCAGGTGCCGGCGTCCCCGACCGTCACGGTGTGGCTCTTCAGCCCGCTCTGGGTCCCCGGGCCGAACACGCCGTTCGCGGTGCCGTCGGCCATGCCGAGTTCGTACTGGATGGCGTAGAGCATGGACTTGGAGACGTCGCGGGAGTTGTGGCCGTCGCACGGGATGATGAAGAAGTCCTGGCGGTTCACGTAGCGGCCGTTCAGCCACCGCTGCACGCTGCGGATCGCGTCGGATCCCGAGTTGACGGTGATGTAGGCGTCCATGTTGAGCAGGCCCTTGAACACCTTCGGCGTCAGGTCGCTGCCCGGGAACGCGATGTCGACGCCCATGTCGGTCTTCAGCTTGGACATCCCGGCCTGGACGCGGGAGTTGTACGTCCCGTCGATGTCGCCGCCGTCGTAGCCCTTGCAGTACATGGCCGACTGGATGATGCGGCAGAAGTCCGCGGAGGGCACCGTCGACGCGTTCAGCTTGGGGTACTTCGACGTCAGCGTGGAGAGCGTGGTGGGCCCGAAGCTGTTGGAGAGTGAGGTGATGCCCAGCTCCCACTGGAGGGCGCGGGTCAGGGCGTACATGGTGTTCCAGCCGGTCTGACCGTTCTCCGTCACGGTCATGCCGATGCGGCTGCCGTAGACCTGGTTCACGAACTGCTGGGCCCGTCTGACCATTTCATCGGCCACGATGGTGTTCCCCCTTTTTTTGCCCCTTTTTGGGCAGACAGAATTCACCCACCGGCGCCTGCGTGGAATTACCCACTACAGGCACCGGTGGGCCAGGAATCGTGTTACGCGGTGATGGGAACTGCTGCCGGAATACCGGCGACTACCACTTCGTGCTGCACTTCAGCGGGTAGAGATCCGCGTCGAACCGGACACAGATGCGGTAGTAGTACTGCGAGCCGCCGAGCATGTTCGACCAGTCGGACTGGCCATAGGGGGGCGTGTCGACCCGGAGGGACTTCAGGAGGTTCCCGCTGGCGTCGTACTTCTCGATCGTCGCGTAGGAGGCGTACTGGGACGGGTTCGCGTTGTTGGTGACGCGCACCCAGCCCGCGGTGCAGTCTGCCGACCAGCGCAATTCGGCGACACGGCTGTTGTTGTTGACGGACCGCATCGTGGTGACGTCGCCGTCGCAGCCGTAGGTCACCGGGCCCTTGTTGTCGCAGCCCGAACCGGAACAGCCGGCGGCGTACGAGGTGCCGCTCAGAGGAATCATCGTGAGAGCCACCGCAGCAGCGGAAACCAGCGCAGCCTTGACTGCGTTTTTGCGGACCATGCCGCTCCCCCTTATTAAGGATTCAGACCACCGATCGCGGTGGATCGTGGCTGAGATTAACCTGCCGAGGGACGACCGTCCAGCACTTTTATAGGAGAAGCAAAAACACCACAAAGGGCATTTCGCCCCGCGATACCCGGAATTCGGGATTCCCCATGGGAGAGGGCTCCGAGACCAAGGGCGCGAAAAGGGCGCCCGGCGTGATTCCGGGCGCCCTTTTCTTTCTCTCACTGACTGTTTCGCGGATTGTCCGGATTCCCTGGCAACGAGATCTCGGGTGACGAGGTGGTGTCGTCCGGCGTCGGGCTCGTCGGTCCTCCCGTCGGTGTCCCCTCGGGAGTCGTCTCCGGAGTGCTCGGCGGAGCAGTCGTCGTCGGCTCCTCCGTGGTCGGCTCGTCCGACGGAGGCGTCGACGGTGTGTTGCTGGGCGTCGGCGGCTGGCTGGGCTCGACCGCCGCCCCCTGGTTGGTCTCCAGGTCGAACTTGGTGACCTCGCCCATCGCGCCGAAGGTGTACGCGGCCCAGATCTGCGCCGGGTAGCCACCGCCGTTGACTCGCCCCTTGCCCGGGAGGAGGCCCGTGGCGCCCTGCAGGCTGACCTGGGCGCTGTTCTTGGAGCTCTCACCGAACAGGCCGACCGAGGTGACCAGGTTCGGGGTGTAGCCGGTGAACCAGGCGGACCTGTTGAAGTCCGAGGTACCGGTCTTGCCGGCGACCTGCTGGCCGTCGCGGTCCGGGTTGTCCCGCACCGACGTACGGGCCGTACCGTCGTCGACCACGCCGGTGAGCACCGAGGTGACGGTGTCGGCGGCCTCGCGGCTGATGACCTGGTCGCCGATCGGGTCCGGGAACTCGACCGTGCGGTCCTTGTGTTTGGCCGAGGCGACGAGGGCGGGGGTGACCTTCTTGCCGTGGTTGTCGAGGGTGGCGTAGACGCCGGCCATCTGCAGCGGGCTCGCGCCCATGGTGCCGAGGGTCTGGGCGGGCACCGCCTGCTCTTTCTCGACGTCCATGCCGAGATCGCCCGCGACCTTCATGACCTCGTCCATACCGACGTCGACGCCCATCTGCGCGAAGACGGAGTTGATGGACTTGTTCATGGCGGTCTGGACGGTGACGTCGCCGTAGTCGACGTCGTCCTCGTTCGGCGGGGCGAACCCGACCTTGTTGCCGTTGCCGTCCACGACCGGCCGCTTGCTGGTGCCGTCGTAGATCGTCCTCGCGGTGATCGGGTCGCCGTTCTCGTTCTCGGCGCCCTCCGCGACGGCGGCGGCGAGGATCAGCGGCTTGAAGGTGGAGGCGGGCTGGTAGTCGGCGCGCGTGGCGTTGTTCGTGAAGTGCTTGGTGTAGTCCACGCCGCCGTACATCGCGAGGACCTTGCCCGTCTTCGGGTCGACGGACGCGGCACCGGCCTGGACGTCGCCGTCGACGGCCCGCTTCTTCGGGTCCAGCTTGCTGGTGAGGGTGTCCTTGACGGACTTCTCCAGCTGGTCCTGCTTCTTCTTGTCGATGTTCAGCGTGATGGTCCAGCCGCCCGCGTCGACCAGCGCCCTGGCGTCGTCCATGTCACTGGCCGAGCCGTCGTCGACGAGCTGCTTCGCCAGCGCGGTGTTGGCCGCCTGGACCAGGTACCCGGTCTGGCCGCTCAGCCCGGGCGCGCCCTGGGGCTTCTTCGGCACGGGGAACTTCATGGCGTCGCGCTCGGCGGCACTCAGCCAGCCTTCCCCGACCATGTTGTTGAGGACGTAGTCCCAGCGCTGCTTGACCAGCTTCTTGCTGGTGTCGCTGGCCACCGCCCAGTCGTACTGGCTGGGAGCCTGGAGCAGTGCGGCGAGGTAGGCGCCCTCGGCGACGCTGAGCTCGCCGGCGTCCTTTTGGTAGTACGCCTGGGCGGCGGCCTGGATGCCGTAGGCGCCGCGACCGTAGTAGCTGGTGTTGATGTAGCCCGCGAGGATGTAGTCCTTGGACTCCGTACGGTCCACCTTGAGCGAGATCACGAGCTCTTTGAGCTTGCGGGTGATCGTCTGGTCCTGGCTGAGGTAGTAGTTCTTGACGTACTGCTGGGTGATCGTCGAACCACCCTGCTTGCCCCTGCCGGACAGCGTGTTGATCAGACCGCGGGCCGTGCCCTTGAGGTCGACGCCGGCGTCCTTGTAGAAGGACTTGTTCTCGGCGGCGACGAACGTGTACTGGACGCCCTTGGGGACCTGGTCGAGGTCGACGATCTCGCGGTTGACGTCACCGGCGCGGGCGAGGGGCTTGCCGTCGGAGTACTTGTAGACGTTGCTCTGCTCCTGCGCGAGGGCGTTGCCCTTCGGGACGTCGATGAGCAGGTAGAGCACGATGAAGGCGCCCATGCCGAGCAGGCAGAGGCCGAAGAAGGCGCCGAGGATCTTCTTCCAGGTGAAGAAGCGGCGAATGCCGCCGTTTCCGGAGGCCCTGGAGGCGGCCGCCCTCCTGGCCGCTCTCGGCCCCGCGGTGGCGGTACCGACAGGGCCGGAGCCGATCACTCCGGACGAGGGCCTGGGCGCCGCGCGGTGGCCGCCGCGCTGTCGCGCTCGTCTCTCTTCCGCTCGTCCCATGGGCCGATCCGCTCCGCTTCCGTCTCGTGTTCCTTCTCGCACGCCACACGCGTGTGTGCCGCCGGTCGGCCTAGCAAGCTAACACCGCGCCCTATGACAAAGGACCGCCGATCCCGGCTTTTCGGGACGTGACAATCAGCACGCACCCCTGGAATCGACGCGTCAGCAGGCCGGAAGGTTGCCCCAGCAGGCCCGCGGGCACCGACAGGCGCGGTAGCAGAACCGTGACAATCGCCCGTGACCTGCGGCACTGACGCCCCTGATCGTCGGCTATACACACTGGGTATACGTCGTGTGTATACGCCGCATGTACAGTGCTCCGCATGTCCATCGGTCACACACTCCTGGGACTCCTGGAGTCCGGGCCCCGACACGGTTACGACCTGAAGCGGGCCTTCGACGAGAAGTTCGGTCACGACCGGCCGCTGCACTACGGCCAGGTCTACTCGACGATGTCCCGGCTGCTGAAGAACGGTCTCGTCGAGGTCGAGGGCGTCGAACCGGGCGACGGCCCCGAGCGGAAGCGGTACGCGATCACCGAGGCCGGCATCACCGATGTCCGGCGGTGGCTCGCGACGCCCGAGAAGCCCGAGCCGTACCTCCAGTCGGTCCTCTACACCAAGGTCGTCCTGGCCCTGCTCACCCACCGGAACGCGGCCGAGATCCTCGACACGCAGCGCTCCGAGCACCTGCGCATGATGCGCATCCTCACCGACCGCAAACGCAAGGGCGACCTGGCGGACCAGTTGATCTGTGACCACGCCCTGTTCCACCTGGAGGCCGACTTGCGCTGGCTCGAACTCACCGCCGCCCGTCTCGACAAGCTCGCCCAGGCGGTGACCCGATGACGCCCACCGGCTCCCTGCTCGTCGCGACCGACCTGCGCAAGGCCTACGGTCCGACCACGGCCCTCGACGGCGCCGGGTTCTCCATCCACCCCGGTGAGGTCGTCGCTGTGATGGGCCCCTCCGGCTCCGGCAAGTCGACGCTGCTGCACTGCCTCGCCGGGATCGTGACGCCCGACTCCGGGTCGATCACGTACAACGGCCGCGAGATGGCCACCATGAACGACACCGAGCGCAGCGCGCTGCGGCGCAGCGAGTTCGGGTTCGTCTTCCAGTTCGGCCAGCTGGTGCCCGAGCTGACCTGCGTCGAGAACGTCGCCCTGCCGCTGCGGCTGAACGGGACCTCCCGCAAGGAGGCCGAGCGCACCGCTCTGTCCTGGATGGAGCGCCTGGAGGTCGACGACCTCAAGGGCAAGCGGCCCGGTGAGGTCTCCGGCGGTCAGGGGCAGCGGGTCGCCGTGGCCCGCGCGCTGGTGACGAGCCCGCGTGTCCTGTTCGCCGACGAGCCGACCGGCGCCCTCGACTCGCTCAACGGCGAGCGCGTCATGGAACTGCTCACGGACGCCGCCCGGTCCACCAACGCGGCCGTCGTCCTGGTCACGCACGAGGCGCGGGTCGCCGCCTACTCGGACCGGGAGATCGTCGTACGGGACGGGAAGTCGCGGGACATGGAGCGGGCCGTATGAGTGCAGGTCAGTGGCCCCGCGACCTGGCGATGGGTGTCAGGTTCGCCTTCACCGGGGGCCGCGAGGGGTGGGTGCGCGCCGCGCTCACCGCGGTCGGGGTCGGTCTGGGCGTGGCGCTGCTGCTGCTCACCTCGGCGATACCGAACGCCCTGGCCGCGCGGGACGACCGGGACGACGCCCGGGACGACATCGGCCTCGTCCTCCACGAGGAGACCGTCACCGCCAAGCCGTCGGACAAGAGCCTCGTCGTCGCCAACGTCGACACCGACTACCGCAACCAGGGCGTCCGCGGGCGGCTGCTGGAGCCCGAGGGGCAGCGGGCGCCGCTGCCACCGGGGGTGGACGAGTTCCCCGCGCCGGGCGAGATGGTCGTCTCCCCCGCGCTCGCCGAGCTGCTGAAGTCGGACGACGGGAAGCTGCTGAAGGACCGGCTGCCGTACCGCGTCGTCGGCACCATCGGTGAGCCCGGGCTGATCGGCTCGCGTGAACTCGCCTACTTCGCGGGCGCCGACGGGCTCGCGGAACGGATCGACGGCACGTCCGCGGGCCGCATCGAGCGCTTCGGAGCGGTGACGGACCAGTCCGGCGGGGAGGAGATGGACCCCGTCCTGGTGCTGCTCACCCTGGTCGTCCTCGTGGTGCTGCTGATGCCGGTCGCCGTCTTCATCGCCACGGCCGTACGGTTCGGCGGCGAGCGACGTGACCGCAGGCTCGCGGCGCTCCGGCTGGTCGGAGCCGACGGCGGGATGACGCGCCGGGTCGCGGCGGGCGAGGCGCTCGCGGGGGCCGTCCTGGGGCTTGCGTTCGGCTTTGTGTTCTTCCTGATCGGCCGCGAGATCGCCGGTTCGGTCGAGGTGTTCCGGTTCAGTGTGTTCCCGAGCTATCTGAATCCCTCCCCCGTGCTCGCCGCACTGGTCGCCGTCGCGGTCCCGGCGTCCGCCGTGCTCGTCACCCTGTTCGCGCTGCGCGGCGTCGTCATCGAACCGCTCGGCGTGGTCCGCACGGCCAAGCCGCCCCGGCGCAGGCTCTGGTGGCGGCTGCTGCTGCCGCTCGCCGGACTCGCGCTGCTCTACCCGATGATGGGCAAGGGCGCGGACAACGGGAACTTCAACGAGTACATGGTCACCGGCGGGGTCGTCCTCCTGCTCGTCGGTGTCACCGCCCTGCTGCCGTGGGCCGTCGAGGCGTTCGTCGCGCGCATGGGCTCCGGCTCGCTGTCCTGGCAACTGGCCGTCCGCAGGCTCCAGCTGAGCAGTGGCACGGCGGCCCGCATGGTCAACGGCATCGCGGTGGCGGTGGCCGGTGCGATCGCCCTGCAGATGCTGTTCGCCGGCGTCGAGGGCGCGTACACGAGGCCGACGGGCAAGGACACCGGCCGCGCCAATCTGGAGGTCGAGGTGGCGCACGGCGTCCCGGTGGCCGCCATCGGGGAGAAGCTCGACCGGACCGAGGGCGTACGCGACGTCGTGGCGGTCTCCAGGGGCTGGGTCGGCGAGAAGCGCTACGCCCCCGAGATGACGGCGGACGTCACCATCGGCGACTGCGCGGCCCTGCGGGAGATGGCGAAGCTCCCCTCCTGCCGTGACGGCGACGTCTTCGTGCTGGCGACCCCGGACGACACGGATTCGGCGAAGCTCGCCGAGCCCGGCCGCACGCTGTACTTCGACCCGTCCTACGACACCAGCCCGGGCAAGGAGATCGCCTGGACGGTACGGGGCGAGGTGAAGAAGGCCCAGACGCGCGAGGATTCACTCCGTGGGGACACGATGTGGGGCCTGCTGATCACGCCGTCCGCCCTGTCCGGCGAGGTCGCCCCCGCGCTCACGAGCTCCGCCTACGTGCGCCTCGACCCGTCGGTGCCGGACGCGACCGAACGGGTATGGAACACGGCGGCCGCCCTCGATCCGCTGGCGGACGTCTGGACCTGGACGGCGACCGAGCAGTCCGGCGAGTTCACCTCCATCCGCACGGGCCTGTTCATCGGTGCGACCTGTGTGCTCTTCCTCATCGGCGCGAGCCTGCTGGTCGCGCAGCTGGAGCAGCTGCGCGAGCGCAAGAAGCTGCTGTCGGCCCTGGTCGCCTTCGGCACCCGGCGCCGCACGCTGAGCCTGTCGGTGCTGTGGCAGACCGCGATCCCCATCGCGCTGGGCCTCACCCTCTCGGGCGCGCTGGGCCTGCTCCTGGGTGCGGTGCTGCTGAAGATGTCGGGCGCCCCTGTGACCGTGGCCTGGACGAGCGTGCTGTCGATGGCCGGCGTCGGCGCGGGTGTCGTGCTTGCGGTCACGCTGCTCAGCCTGCCGCCGCTGCTGCGGCTGATGCGGCCGGACGGGCTGCGCACGGAGTAGCCGTACACGGCTCCAGCCGTACGACGACGGGCCCCTTCCGTTTCGGAGGGGGCCCGTCGTGCGTGCTCACAGACTGTGGCTCTGCACCACCCGCCGTGCCTGGGCGAAGAGCATGCCCACGTTCACCGACTTACGGCAGACGACCACGGCCACGACGTCCTGCTGCTCGTTCAAGTGTCCGGGCTGCAGTCGGTGCGTAGGGAACGAAAGTTCTCTTGTCGAATGGGTGACCTTTGCGGGTGGTGGTCGTTGAGTGCGGTGACGGGTTCGGCGGGCCTGGAGGGGGGGTGACGGCGGTGGGCGGGCTGCGGGAGATTGCAGCGCCGTTCGTGGTGCCCGGTCCGTGCGGAGTCGCGATCCGTGACCGGCTCAAGCAGCTGACCGTAGACGACGAGAAGGTGCTGCGCCTGGTCGGTGACCATCTCGGCTCGTCGGCCTCCCGCGATCTGAAGGCCCGGTGCGCGGCCGGGCCGGACCACGACGGCGAGCGGTGGGCGGATCGCAAGCGGGTCCTGACCGGGCAATCGTCGTCCCGGTGGGCCGGGTCGATCACGAAGGCCAGTCACGACCAGTGGGGACTGGCCCGGCGTGCCCAGCTCGCTCACATCCAGGGCCTGGAAGCGGGGGTACGCACGGTCGCGCACCGGCTGTCCCTTCCTGTGGGAGAGAAGGGCAGCAAGCATGCCCCGGGCGGTTACCGCTCGCGGCGAGAGTGGCATGCCAAGTCCCGACGGTTACACGTCCTGGAAGACCGGCTGCAGGCGGCGCGGGCCGACTGGCAGGCCAGCACCGTGCACGTGGTACGCGGCGGCAAGCACCTGCTGACCACCCGCCACCACCTTGATACGGCCGGGCTCACCGAACAACAGTGGCGCGCCCGCTGGCAGGCCGGGCGTAGGTTCCTGCAGGCCGACGGGGAGTCCGGCAAGCGGTACGGCAACGAGACCATCCGCGTCACCCCCGACGGCGAGGTGAGCATCAAGCTCCCCGCGCCGCTGGCGTATCTGGCGCATGCCCCGCACGGCCGGTATGTCCTCACCGCCCGGGTGGCCTTCGCGCACCGGGGCGAGCAGTGGCGCGACCGCGTGGCCGCCAACCGGGCCGTCGCCTACCGCGTCCACGAAGACACCGTGCGCGGACGCTGGTACCTCACCGCTTCCTGGACCATCCCCCCGTCCTCCGCCGTGCCGCTTCAGGCCGCCCGCGTGAACGGGATGGTCGGCGTCGACACCAACGCCGACCACCTGGCCGCCTGGCGCCTCGACGAACACGGCAACCCGGTCGGCGAACCGCTGCGTTTTCGCTACGACCTTTCCGGCAGCGCCGACCACCGTGACGCCCAGGTCCGGCACGCGTTGATCCGGCCGCTGCACTGGGCCAAACGTCACCGTCTCGCGATCGCGGTGGAAGACCTCGACTTCACCACCGAGAAAACGCGGGAGAAGCACGGGCGACGGAAGAAGTTCCGCAGGCTGATCTCCGGCATGCCCACCTCCAAACTGCGCTCCCGGCTGGTCAGTATGGCGGCCGAACTCGGCGTCCCCCTCGTCGCCGTCGACCCCGCCTACACCTCCCGATGGGGTGCCCAGCACGGGAAGAACCCCCTCACCAGTACCAACAGGAAACCCACCCGTCACGATGCGGCGAGCATCGCGATCGGCAGGCGCGCCCTCGGGTACCCGATCCGGCTGGGGGCACCTCCCAGGCCCTTAAGGCACTGGGGGAGGACGGCACCGCCCCACGACGACCGGAGTGATCGGCGTGGGCATCGGACCGTCCAGGCCAGAACGGGCAGCCAAGGGCGTGAGGAAACCCGCCCCCGTATCCCCGGACCACGGACACGATCCGTGTCACCGGACACGGAGCGAAAGCGGGCGACCAGGACATCCAAAACCGTTCGGGATGTCCGCAGTGACCAGGCACGAGTCCAAGACTCACTCCTGCTCACTGATGAGGAACGGTGTAGATCTAGCAGCCGGGGAGCACGGCACGGCGGCACTCTCGCTACCTGCCGTTACCTGACGGAAGATGAAGCGTACGGCGCCCAATGGGTCTTTGTTCGGGTGCTCATTTGACCGAATGCGGGACCGTTTCGTACGCCGGTCCCGCACGCACGTACTGCTGACCGGATGGTGCCCCGACATGTCCCTCGACTCCCTCAAGTCCTCGCTACCGGACTACGCCAGGGACCTGCGCCTGAACCTGGGGTCGGTGATCGACGGCTCCGGCCTCACCCCGCAGCAGCTTTGGGGCACGGTGCTGGTGACGGCGATCGCGTCGCGCTCGCCGATCGTCCTGCGTGAGCTGGCGTTGGAAGCCCAGGCGCACTTGTCGCCGGAGGCGTACACGGCGGCCAAGTCCACCGCCGCGACGATGACGATGAACAACGTCTTCCACCGCACGCGTCATCTGCTGTCGGACCCCGAGTACGGCACGTTGCGGGCGGGGCTCCGCTCGAACGTCCTCGGCGACCCCGGTGTCGGCAAGGTCGACGTCGAGCTGTGGTCCTTGGCCGTGTCCGCCATCAACGGCTGCGGTGCGTGCCTCGACTCCCACGAGCGGGTACTCCGCAAGGCCGGTGTCGACCGCGAGAGCATCCAGGAGACCTTCAGGATCGCGTCGGTCGTCCAGGCGATCGGGGTGACCCTGGAGGCCGAGGCGGTCCTGGGCGAGTAGCGCACGGCCCACGCGTCGGGCACGCGCCGGGGCCGCTGACGAGCCGGTCCCTCAGCGGCCTTCGCTTCAACGTCACTTCTGTCCGCCGGCCGTACCGTCCGGTGGCGCCGACTCCCGTGCCGGGCCCGGGCCCACCACCGTGGCTCCCCGCGGCTGCGGCGCGTACCGGAGGGACGTCTCGCGGGAGTGGGCCCGCAGATAGCCCACGACCGTGTTGGTCACCGCCGCCAGTGGAACCGCGACCACCGCACCGCCGATGCCCGCGACCATGCCGCCGGCCGCGACGGACAGGACGACCGCCAGCGGGTGGACGCGGACCGCCCGGCCGAGGATGAACGGCTGGAGGATGTGGCCCTCGATCTGCTGGACGGCCAGCACGACCACCAGCGTCATGACGGCGGTGAAGACACCCTGCGTCACCAGCGCCACGACCACCGCCAGCGCGCCGGAGACCACGGCACCCACCAGCGGGATGAAGGCGAAGAGGAAGATGAAGACGGCCAGCGGGACCGCCATCGGGACGTCGAGGAAGTAGATGCCGAGGCCGATGAAGATCGCGTCGATCAGGGCCACTATCACCGTGCCGCGCACGTAGGCCGTCAGCGTCCGCCAGGCACGCGGGCCCGCTCCGGCCACCCCTGGACGCGCAGCCTCCGGCACCAGTTTCAGGGACCACTGCCAGATCCGCTCACCGTCGTAGAGCAGGAAGAGCGTGGAGAACATAGCCAGGAGGATGCCGGTCAGGGCCTCCACGATGACCGTCACGCCTTCCAGGCCCGCCGACGTGATCTCGTCCGTGTTGGAGCTGACCGCCTCGCGCAGGTTCCTGGCGATGTCGTTGATCTGGTCTTCGGTGACGTGGAAGGGGCTGTTGAGCAGCCAGCGGCGCAACTCGTCGATGCCGTCCTGGATCTGGTCGGAGAGGTTGTCGATGTTCTCCATGACCTGCCAGGTCACGAACCATCCGATCAGGCCCATGATGACGAACCCGAGGATCGCGGTGAGCGCCGTGGCCAGGCCGCGCGGCACACCGAGGCGGCACAGCCGGGAGACCGTCGGCTGCAGCAGGGCCGTGATGAGGAGTGCCGCGACGAACGCCAGCACCACCAGTTGGACGGCGCTGATGACCCGCATGAGGACCCAGAGGGTGCCCGCGAGGACGAGCAGCCGCCACCCGGCCTCGGCCGCGACCCGCATCCCCCAGGGAACGGCCTCGGCGGGATGGGTGCGGGCGGTGACGGCGGGTGCGTAGGAGGGCGGCGCCGGGACGTACCCGGCCGGCTGGGCCTCCGCCGCAGTGGGGTTCCCGGGGGACTCGCCGTTCGTGAAGTCCCTTGTGTCCAGCGGGTCGTCGGCGGCGTCCCGGGCCTCGGCCTCCGCGCGCCGGCGCTCCAGTTCCTGTCCCCAGCCGGTCAGTCCGGCGCCGAGCCGGTCGAACCACTCTGGCACTCGCGACATGATCCGCCCTCTTCCCCCGCTCCTCTTCCGCACCACCGCTCCCCCCGGCGTGGTCGACCTCGACCGTACATGGCCAAAGCCCCTCACCAAAGGACGGTGAGGGGCTCGTGGAGGTTGAGCGGCCGACGGGTTGTACCCCGAGGGCTTAAGCGCGGCTCAGTACCAGTTGTTGGCCTGCCAGAACGACCACGCCTCGCAGGGGCTGCCGTAGCGGGAGTCCATGTAGTTGAGGCCCCACTTGATCTGGGTGGCCGGGTTGGTCTGCCAGTCGGAACCGACGGACGACATCTTGGAGCCGGGCAGCGCCTGGAAGAGACCGTAGGCCCCCGAGGAGGGGTTGACGGCCTTGTAGTTCCAGGTGGACTCGTGGGTCACGATGTTGCTGAAGCAGGTCCACTGGTCGGCGGCCACCACCTGCTTGGCCATCGCCTGGACCTCGGCGACGGAGTAGCTCTTGCTCGCGCTGGCCGTAAGGGAGGAGACATCACGGGCCGCGGAACGGCTGGCGGCCTCCTTGGCCTTGCGCTCGGCCTCCGCCTTCGCGGCGGCCTCCTCCGCGGCCTTCTGCTTGGCGACCGCGTCCGCGGCAGCCTTCTTACGGGCCGTCTCCTCGGCGTCCTTCTTGGCGCTGGCGTCCGCGGCGATGGCCTGTGCGTCGGCCTGCTGCGCCAGGGACGCGGTCTGCACCTGGGCCTGCTGGCCCATCGGAATGTCCGAGAGGAGAGTCGCGTCGCTTGCTGTCGCCTCGGCGTCGTTGGTCTGAGCGACGCTGCCCGAGGCAACGCCGACGACACTTCCGACAGCGGTGACCGCGGTGGCCGAGGCCACTGCGAATCCCCGGACCGAAATCCGGCTCACACGGTTTCCTTCCAGCATCGCCCGCTTCGGTGACCCTGGCGGACGCAATCGTGCCCCTGGCACTGGCCTCCCCACTGCACGGTCACGGGAGGCACGGGCCCGGTGGGCAACTCCCTTGCGGGGAGCGCCGCGTGGTGAACTCGGGCGGCATACGACGACGCTATGGAATTAACCGTGGTGCTCTTGTTGTGCCGTACCGCTGGGGGTACCGGTGTGTCGTATGCGGGGCCTGACAGGAGTGAGACTCTGCCGCAACCCGGCACCGCAAGGCAATTCCGCCGTACGTGTGAAAGCTCACACCACCGTTTGCCCCAGGTGAATCCAGGAAAGCCGCACATGCCGAGCGCCGCCCAGCTAGGCTCATGGCCTTTGCTGGACGGCGCCAACCAATGAGTAACTACCTCAAGTTGAGCACTCCGGTCAGATCTGCCCGTCCTCCAGCATTTCGGTCACAAGGGCCGCGATCTGGGACCGCTCGGACCGGGTCAGCGTGACATGGGCGAAGAGCGGATGCCCCTTCAGCTTCTCGACGACGGCGACCACTCCGTCGTACCGGCCGACCCTCAGATTGTCCCGCTGGGCCACGTCATGAGTGAGAACCACGCGCGAATTCGCTCCAATCCGGGACAGAACGGTCAGCAGGACGTTCCGCTCCAGGGACTGGGCCTCGTCCACGATCACGAACGCGTCATGGAGGGAGCGGCCGCGAATGTGCGTGAGCGGCAGCACCTCCAGCATCCCGCGGGCGGTGACCTCCTCGATGACCTCGCGGGACGTGACCGCCGAGAGCGTGTCGAAGACCGCCTGCGCCCAGGGGCTCATCTTCTCGGCCTCGGTGCCCGGCAGATAGCCCAGCTCCTGCCCGCCCACCGCGTACAGCGGCCGGAAGACCATCACCTTCTGGTGCTGACGGCGCTCCAGCACGGCCTCCAGGCCCGCGCACAGCGCCAGCGCCGATTTGCCGGTGCCGGCCCTGCCGCCCATCGACACGATGCCCACGTCCGGGTCGAGCAGCAGGTCGAGCGCGATCCGCTGTTCGGCGCTGCGGCCCTTGATACCGAAGGCCTCCCGATCGCCGCGCACGAGGCGGATGTTGCCCTCGGGGGTCACCCGGCCGAGCGCCTTGCCGCGCTCGGACTGGATCGTCAGGCCCGTGTGCACGGGGAGTTCGGCGACCTCGGGGACGAATGCGTGCCCCTCCTCGAAGAGGATGTCCACCTGCTCGCCGGGCAGGGTCAGTTCGGACATTCCGGTCCAGCCGGAGGAGTCCGTGATGGCCAGTTCCGCGCGGTACTCCTCGGCGAGGAGGCCGACGGAGGACGCCTTGATTCTGAGCGGGAGGTCCTTCGACACGACGGTGACGTCGTACCCCTCGGCCTGCAGATTGCGGGCGACCGCGAGGATGCGGGAGTCATTGTCCCCCAGGCGGTAGCCGGTCGGCAGGACGCTGGGGTCCGAATGGTTGAGCTCGACACGGATCGTTCCGCCGAGGTCCCCGATCGGGATGGGGGCATCGAGACGGCCGTGCCTCACCCGGAAATCGTCCAGCAGACGGAGGGCCTGCCGGGCGAAGTAGCCGAGCTCGGGATGGTGCCGCTTGGCCTCCAGCTCTGTGACCACGACGATGGGGAGCACGACCTCGTGCTCGTCGAAGCGGTTCAGGGCGTTCGGGTCGGCCAGGAGGACGCTGGTGTCGAGAACGTAGGTGCGCCGGTCTGGCTTATGGCGCTTTGTGCTGGTCACCACGGAAGGACGTACCCCCTCGGATGAGGTCGGGGAGCGACGGAGAGGAACTGGACCGGTCGACGGCCGCGATGCACAGGCCGGTGACCGGCCCTCAAGCCTCTTCGTCCGTGCGGTGACCACACGGTCGGGCTGGTGCAAAGGGCCTCCCGGGCGGACGGCCCCGTGCCGCCCGCTGAGATCCGACACCCGTGGTTCGGGTGTCGACCTGACTGGCTTATGCCCTCGAACACGCGCCGCCATGCCATATGGCACGACGGCGCCCCGGTGAACTCCTCGTTACTTCCGCCCCGCTGGCGGCGTTGTGCACCTCACCCCGGAAGCGGAGGGTCAGCCTCCGTAACGCCGGTGTCGCGCGGCGTAGTCACGCACGGCACGCAGGAAGTCGACCTTGCGGAAGGCCGGCCAGAAGACGTCGCAGAAGTAGTACTCCGAATGGGCGGTCTGCCACAGCATGAATCCCGACAGGCGCTGCTCGCCGCTGGTGCGGATCACGAGGTCCGGGTCGGGCTGGTCGCCGGTGTAGAGGTGCCGGCCGATCATGTCGATGTCGACGGACTCGGCGAGTTCGTCCATCGAGGTGCCCTTGTCCTGGGCGTCGAGGAGCATCGAGCGCACGGCGTCGGCGATCTCCTGACGTCCGCCGTATCCGATGGCGCAGTTGACCGTTATCCCGTCGACGTGCGCGGTGGCCTCCTCGGCCTCCTTCAGGGTGGTCTGCATCGGCCCGGGCAGCAGGTCCGGGGTGCCCACGTGGTGCACACGCCAGCGGCCGTCGGCGGCGAGGGAGCGTACGACGTCCTCGATGATCCCGAGAAGCGGGCCGAGTTCTTCCTGCGGGCGGTCGAAGTTGTCCGTGGAAAGCAGCCAGAGGGTGACGACCTTGACGTCGGTCTCGGTGCACCAGCCGAGGAACTCACCGATCTTGTCCGCCCCGGCCCGGTGCCCCTGCGCCGCGGTGGAACCGGCCGCCTTCGCCCAGCGCCGGTTGCCGTCCATGATCACGCCGATGTGTTTGGGCACCTGGTCGTGGTCGAGGTGGCCTTCAACCCTGCGTGCGTAGACCCTGACCAGCAGGCCACGCAGTTTGTCGCGCAGGTACACGTGTACAGCCCCTCCGTAGCGGATCCGGTCCCCCTCGGCGAAGCCTACCGCCGCCGCGAGGGGCGGGGCCTAGGGGTGTCTGG
>NZ_VMNX01000429.1 GCF_009377235.1 Streptomyces acidicola | reverse complement strand
GGCGGAGCCCCTGGGGATGGGACGGGTAGGGGCGGCGGGGGCGAGAACATCGCCCCCTACACCGGCCGCAACCACACCGTAGCCAGCGGCGGCACCGTCAGCCGCACACACGAACCGTCGGCACCGACGCGCACCGGACCGGGACCGAGCGCACCACTGCCCCCATAACGCGCGGCATCCGTGTTGAGCACCTCCTCCCAGGCCGGGAACCCCTCGGGCACCCGGAGCCCGTAGTCGTGCCGCACCACGGGCGAGAAGTTCGACACCGCGAGCAACGGCGCCCCGTCCGCCGCGAACCGCAGAAACGCGAACACGTTGTCCTCGGCGGCATCCACAACCACCCACCGAAACCCGCCGGGGTCGCTGTCCCGTTCCCACAGGGCCGGTGCCTCGCGGTAGACGGAGTTGAGGTCGCGGACCAGGTCCCGTACGCCCCGGTGGTCCGCCTCCGCCCCGTACGCCGGGTCCAGCAGCCACCAGTCCGGGCCGTGTCCTTCCGACCACTCCGCTCCCTGGGCGAACTCCTGGCCCATGAAGAGCAGTTGCTTGCCGGGGTGGGCCCACATGAAGCCGAGGTAGGCGCGGTGGTTGGCGCGCTGCTGCCACCAGTCGCCCGGCATCTTGGAGACCAGGGCCTGCTTGCCGTGGACGACCTCGTCGTGGGAGATCGGGAGGACGTAGTTCTCGCTGTAGGCATACACCATCGAGAACGTCATCTCGTTGTGGTGGTACCTGCGGTGCACGGGGTCCTTGGACATGTAGCCGAGCGAGTCGTGCATCCAGCCCATGTTCCACTTCAGCCCGAACCCCAGACCACCCCGGTCGGTGGGCGACGTCACCCCGCCCCAGTCGGTTGACTCCTCCGCGATCGTCACCACACCCGGCACCCGCCGGTACAGCGTGGCGTTCATCTCCTGCAGGAACCGCACCGCGTCTAGGTCCTCCCGCCCACCGTGCTCGTTCGGCGTCCACTGCCCGGGCTCGCGCGAGTAGTCCAGGTAGAGCATTGAGGCGACCGCGTCCACGCGCAGCCCGTCGATATGGAACTCCTCGCACCAGTACACCGCGTTGGCCACCAGGAAGTTCCGCACCTCCCGGCGCCCGAGGTCGAACTCGAACGTTCCCCAGTCCGGGTGTTCCGCGCGGCGGGTGTCGCCGGGCTCGTACAGCGGGTAGCCGTCGAACCGGGCCAGCGCCCAGTCGTCCCGCGGGAAGTGCGCCGGCACCCAGTCCATGATCACGCCGATGCCGGCCTGGTGGAGCCGGTCGACGAGGTGCTTGAAGTCGTCGGGGGTGCCGAGCCGGGCCGTGGGCGCGTAGTAGCCGGTGACCTGGTAGCCCCACGAGCCGCCGAACGGGTGCTCGGCGACCGGCATCAGCTCCACGTGCGTGAAGCCCAGGTCCTTCACATACGCGGGCAGTTGCTCCGCCAGCTCCCGGTACGTCAGGCCGGGCCGCCAGGAGGGCAGATGGACCTCGTACACCGAGAACGGCGCCTCGTGGGCCGGGCGGTCGGCCCGGTGCGTCATCCACTCCCCGTCGCTCCACTCGTGATGGGACGCCGTCACGACGGACGCCGTCGCCGGCGGCACCTCGGTACACCGGGCCATCGGGTCGGACTTGAGGAACCGGGCGCCGTACCGTGTCGTGATCTCGAACTTGTACCGCCGGCCCTCGCCGATCCCGGGCAGGAACAGTTCCCACACCCCGGACGAGCCGAGTGACCGCATCGGGAACGCCGTGCCGTCCCAGTACGTGAAGTCCCCGGCGACCCTGACCCCCTGCGCGTTCGGCGCCCACACCGTGAAGCGGGTGCCCGTCACGCCCTGGTGCACCATCGGCTCCGTGCCCAGCGCCCTCCACAGCTCCTCGTGCCGCCCCTCGCCGATGAGGTGCAGGTCGAACTCGCCGAGCGCGGGCAGGAAGCGGTACGGGTCGTGGACCTCGTACTCGGCGTCGTCGTACGACACCAGCAGCGTGTACTCCGGGACCGTGTCCAGCGGCAGGACGGCGGAGAACAGGCCGTCACCCTCGCTGTGGAGCGGCGTGTGACACCCGTCGACCACGACGCTCACCTTGTGCGCGAACGGGCGCAGGGCCCGGAACGTCACGCCGTCGGGGCCGGGATGCGCACCGAGCAGCGCGTGCGGGTCGTGGTGCGATCCCGACAGCAGACGTGCCCGGTCGGCCTCGTCCAAGGGAGCGGCTTCGGCCGGTCCCCGGCTGCCGGGGTCGGACCGGCCGGTGGACCCCCGGCGGTTGGAGGAGCCGTGCCTGCCGGCCGCCCTGCGGCGGTCGGGGCTCGGCCTTCCGGCCGGCCGCAGGGCTTCGGCCGGTTGGGCGTGCGGGGAGCGGGAGGGATCACGCAGGGCCACGACGTCAGCCTCCTCGGGCGGCGAGCCGACGGATCGCTGCCATCGGTACAGGGAGCCAGCTGGGACGGTTCCGGGCCTCGTAGACGACCTCGTACACCGCTCTGTCGGTTTCGTAGGCGCGCAACAGCTGGGGCTCGGCCCGCGGGTCCCAGCCCGCCCCGTCCGCGTAGCCCGCGCAGTAGGCCTCGCGGCAGCGTTCCGCCCACTCGGGATGCCACGGCCGCCGTGTGCGGGCCGCGTAGTCGAAGGAGCGCAGCATCCCGGCGACGTCGCGCACCGGTGACTGGACGCTGCGGCGTTCGGCGAGCGGGCGGGACGGTTCGCCCTCGAAGTCGATGACGAACCACTCACGGTCCGCCCGCAGCACCTGCCCGAGGTGCAGATCGCCGTGGATCCGCTGCACGGTGCGTCCGGCACCGCACGCGCCGAACGTGTCGAAGGCGGTCCGCAGCCCGGGAACGTACGGCTGGAGGGCGGGCACACAGTGGGCGGCCTCGGCCAGCCGCTCGGCCATCGCGGCCGCGAGGGGCCCGTTCTCGCTCCGGGTGTCGGTGGGGAAGGAGGTCGCCAGCGCCAGGTGCACCTCGGCCATGGCCTGCCCCAACTCGTACGACTCCGCCGTGAAGTCCCGGCCCTCGGAGAGTGCGCGCAGCGCCAGGGCCCAGCCGTCGGACGCGCCGGGCAGGAACGGCTGGAGCACGCCGAGGGTGGCGTCCGGCCGTGTGGTGCGGATCCACGCCACGGGTGCGGGGACACGGGCGCAGCCCTGCCGGGCCAGCGCCCATGGCACCTCCAGATCCGGGTTGATGCCGGGCTGGATGCGGCGGAACACCTTCAGGATGAACGCGTCGCCGTAGACGATCGAGGAGTTGGACTGCTCCGCGTCCAGCAGACGCGGAGCGAGCGCGGCAGGCAGGGGCACCGACGGGTCCCTCTCGAAGGCCAGCGGACCCGCCGTCCCCGGGTGCCGCAGCCGCTCCAGGAGCAGCGCCGCCGAGCGCGGGTCGTGGAACGCGTCGTACACGGCCAGACCCGTCAGCGGGCCGTCCTGCGCCCGTCCGATAAAGGCACCGGCGAGCCGGGGCGGCAGGTACTCCCGTACGCCCAGCAGCAGTTGGTAGCAGTCACCGGAGGGGGAGGTGTCACCCGGTGCGCGCGGCCCGGCGTGCTCGGCGTGGACGAGCAGATGCAGACAGCCCGGATACAGCTCCGTCATCGACAGCAGCGTCACATCGGTGACCGGCCGGTCCTTCCCCGCGAACCAGCGCTGCCGGGGCAGCCACTCCCGCAGCAACCCGCTGAGCGAAGCCATCGGGTGGAGACGGTCGGGGCCCCTCGGGAGGAGCGAAACGGTCTCGGTCTTCGCCATGATGACGCGTCCTTTCGCGAGCTCGCTCAAACTTCTTGGCGGGCGCGGGGAGCGACTCGGGAGAGCCGGAACCAGTAGAAGCCGTGGCCTGCGAGGGTGAGGAGGTAGGGGAGTTCTCCGATGGCGGGGAAGCGGACTCCTCCGATGAGTTCGACGGGGTGGCGGCCGGTGTAGGTGCTGAGGTCGAGTT
>NZ_VMNX01000428.1 GCF_009377235.1 Streptomyces acidicola | reverse complement strand
GTTCAGGGCGGGCTCTTCTGACGAACCCTCCGCACGGATACCTCTGACGGATCCCGCTGACGGATCCCGCTGACGGATTCGTTCAACGGATTCCTCTGACGGCCTCATCGGCAGACTCACAGAGTCCGTCCGCATCGCCCACTGCTTCCCCAGACGATCGCACCCGCATGCCCAAGCGCCTGATCAGTGTGGTGGGACGGCGGGCGGGGCTGAGAGGTGCCTGTGTGTTTCTCAGGGAAATCACAGGTTGTGGAAAGGGCGCTCTCAGAGGGGGGCGCCATGGTTCCAGCATGACCACGACCTCGCCCCAGGGGCGCACCGAACTGCTGAGGCCGGACGGGAGCCCTGTCCGAGTGCTGGTGGTGGACGACGAGCTGTCGATCACCGAGCTGCTGTCCATGGCCCTCCGTTACGAGGGCTGGCAGATCCGCAGCGCGGGTGACGGGCAGGGGGCGGTGCAGACTGCACGTGAGTTCCGGCCCGACGCGGTCGTCCTCGACATGATGCTGCCGGACATGGACGGGCTGGCCGTTCTCGGACGGCTGCGGCGGGAGCTGCCCGAGGTGCCGGTTCTCTTCCTGACCGCCAAGGACGCGCTCGAGGACCGTATCGCCGGGCTCACCGCAGGCGGGGACGACTATGTCACCAAACCGTTCAGCCTCGAAGAGGTCGTCGCGCGGCTGCGCGGGCTCATACGGCGTTCCGGCGCCGCCGACCGGCGTTCCGACTCCGTGCTGGTCGTCGGGGACCTCACTCTCGACGAGGACAGTCACGAGGTGTCGCGGGCCGGGCAGGACATCCATCTCACCGCCACCGAGTTCGAGTTGCTGCGCTTCCTGATGCGCAACCCGCGGCGCGTGCTCAGCAAGGCGCAGATCCTCGACCGCGTGTGGTCGTACGACTTCGGCGGCCAGGCCAACGTCGTCGAGCTCTACATCTCCTACCTGCGCCGGAAGATCGACGCCGGGCGCGAGCCGATGATCCACACCCGGCGCGGCGCCGGTTACCTGATCAAGCCCGCGGCGTCATGAGCGGACGACGACGGTCGCGTACGCAGGGGCTGAGGCGGGAACGCCGGCCGCGCACGCTGCGGACCCGGCTGGTCGTCTCCGCGGTGGCGCTCATCGCGGTGGTGTGCGCCGTCATCGGGACGGTGACCACCCTCGCGCTGCGCTCACATCTGTACGAACAGCTGGGCACCAAGATCGAGGACGTCGCCAAGCGCACCGACGGGCCCAAGCCGCCCGCGGGCCTCCCCGTACCCCTCCCGAGCGGCACCGGCACCGGCACCGACACCCCGACGACGGACGGCAAACTCCTGTTCGTGACAAAGGGCGGGTCGCCGGAGAACACCATCGGCGCCCTGGTGGAGAACGGCACCATCGTCAAGGGAGTCGTCTCCGAGCTCGCGAGCTCCAGCACCGGCCAGCAGCAGGACATGGAGGCCGTCACGCTGAGCAGGGCGGACCTCACCGCGCTCGCCCAGGTCCCGCGCGACGGCAAGGCACACTCGGTCGCCCTTCCCGACCAGGGTGAATACCAGGTCATCTTCCACACCAGCCGCAGCGGCGACACCTTCTACGTGGGCCTGCCCACCGAGTCCGTCACCAGCACCGTCAACACCCTGATCCTCGTCGAGGTCAGCGTCACCGCCGCAGGTCTCGTGGCCGCGGGCATCGCCGGCTCCGTGCTCGTCGGAGTCGCCCTGCGCCCCCTGCGTAAGGTGGCCGCCACCGCGACCCGGGTATCCGAACTCCCCCTGCACACCGGCGAGGTGACCCTCAACGAGCGGGTCCCCGAGTCCGAGACCGACCCCCACACGGAGGTCGGCCAGGTCGGCACGGCCCTCAACCGCATGCTCGACCACGTCCACGGCGCCCTGCACGCACGTCAGCAGAGCGAGACACGGGTACGGCAGTTCGTCGCGGACGCCAGCCATGAACTGCGGACGCCGCTCGCGTCCATCCGCGGATACGCCGAGCTGACCAGACGCGGCAGGGAGGAGATCGGGCCCGACACCCGGCACGCGCTCGGGCGGATCGAGTCCGAGTCGGGGCGTATGACGCTCCTCGTGGAGGATCTGCTGCTGCTCGCGCGGCTCGACGCGGGGCGGCCGCTGCAGTTCGAGCAGACCGATCTCATCCCGCTCGTCGTGGACACCATCAGCGACACACGGGCCGCAGGCCGCGACCACAACTGGCGGCTCGACCTGCCCGACGAACCCGCGCTCGTGTCGGCCGACGCCGCACGGCTCCAACAGGTCCTCGTCAACCTGCTCGCGAACGCGCGCACGCACACACCACCCGGTACGACCGTCACCGCGCGCGTGCAGCGGCGCGGGCCGTGGATGTGCGTGGACGTCGAGGACGACGGGCAGGGCATCCCGGCGGAGCTGCTCCCGCACGTCTTCGAACGGTTCGCGCGCGGCGACTCCTCGCGCTCCCGGGCCTCCGGGTCGACCGGTCTGGGCCTCGCCATCGTGCAGGCCGTGGCGAGCGCGCACGGCGGTGCCGTGACCGTCGACAGCGTTCCCGGGCGGACCGTCTTCACGGTTCATCTGCCCGCCCTCGCCAGGCCGTTGCCCTCGCTCGACCGGGCAACGAACTGGGCAACAAACCGGCAGTCGGACTCACAGGCACAGCACAGCGTCACCACACGGGTACAACAGGGGGCCTGACAAGAGTCGTCTCCATGCGAACCGACTCTTCTCCCGGCAATCTGCCGGCGCGGGAGCACCTCCCGGCCGGAGATGCCGGTACGCCTGTCCTGGACGTAGTGATCCCCGTCTACAACGAGGAGAAGGACCTCCAGCCGTGCGTCCGCCGACTGCACGAGCACCTGACGCGCACGTTCCCGTACGCGTTCCGCATCACGATCGCGGACAACGCGTCGACGGACACCACCCCGCAGGTGGCCGCACGGCTGGAGGCGGAGCTCCCCGAGGTCACGTCCTTCCGGTTGGAGCAGAAGGGGCGCGGGCGGGCCCTGCGGACGGTGTGGTCCGCGTCCGACGCGCCGGTCCTCGCCTATATGGACGTGGACCTGTCCACCGACCTCAACGCGCTGCTGCCGCTGGTGGCGCCACTGATCTCGGGGCACTCCGACCTCGCGATCGGTTCCCGGCTCGCCCGCTCCTCGCGGGTGGTGCGCGGCCCCAAGCGGGAGTTCATCAGCCGCGCGTACAACCTCATCCTCCGCGGCTCGCTGCAGGCCCGCTTCTCGGACGCCCAGTGCGGCTTCAAGGCCATACGACGTGACGTCGCCCAGCTGCTGCTGCCGCTGGTGGAGGACACCGGCTGGTTCTTCGACACCGAGATGCTGGTCCTCGCCGAGCGCGCGGGCCTGCGGATCCACGAGGTGCCGGTCGACTGGGTCGACGACCCGGACTCGACGGTGCACATCGTGAGGACCGCCACCGACGACCTCAAGGGGGTCTGGCGGGTGGGCAAGGCCCTGGCCGGCGGCTCACTGCCGCTGGACCGGCTCGCCCGGCCCTTCGGGGACGACCCCCGCGACCGCGACATCCAGGGCGTGCCGCGCGGCCTCGCCCGTCAGCTCCTTGGCTTCTGCGTCGTGGGCGGTCTGTCGACCCTCTTCTACCTGCTGCTCTACACCGGTTTCCGGCCGTTCATGGGCTCGCAGTTCGCCAACGCGCTCGCCCTGCTCGTCTCGGCGATCGCCAACACCGCGGCCAACCGGCGGCTGACCTTCGGCGTCCGCGGCCGGGACCGCGCCGTGCGGCACCAGGCCCAGGGCCTCGTGGTGTTCGGCATCGGGCTCGCCCTCACCAGCGGCTCGCTCGCCGCCCTGAACGCGGCGACAAGCAGCCCCTCGCACTCCACGGAACTGGCGGTCCTCATCGCCGCCAACCTCGCGGCGACGGTGCTGCGGTTCCTGCTCTTCAGGGCGTGGGTGTTTGCCGACCGGCGTGACGGGGGTCCGGGGGGTCCGGGAGGCCCTGAGGGCCCGGGG
>NZ_VMNX01000427.1 GCF_009377235.1 Streptomyces acidicola | reverse complement strand
GGGCGGTACGAGGGCCCGTTCGGCGCCGTTTACGGCGCCGGTTTCGGTGTCGCCGTGGGCCGTTTCGGTGTCTCCGTCGGCGAGGGCGCCGACCCGGGCGGCGAGCCGCAGCAGGCGGGCCACCTTGGCGTCGATCGCGGCCTCGGGAACGCGGCCGTCCCGTACGGCGGCGACCAGTTTCTCGCCCCAGGGGCTGTGGGGTCCCGGCATGGCCAGGTCCTGCCGCCCGCGGGCGCTGGCCTCGGTGCTCTGCACGGCGGTCCAGTCGGAGACGATGACGCCGTCGAAGCCCCACTCGTCGTCCAGCGGGCTGCGCAGCAGGTCGTTCTCGGTCATGGTGGCGCCGTTGACGCCGTTGTAGGCGGACATCACGCCCCAGGCCCCGCCCTCGGTGACGGCGGCCTCGAAGGGGGCGAGGTAGAGCTCGCGCAGGGTGCGCTCGTCGACGCGGACGTCGACGGTGTAGCGGTCGGTCTCGGCGTCGTTGGCGACGTAGTGCTTGGGCACGGCGGCGATCCCGTGCCGTTGCACGGCGCGTACGAAGCCGACGGCCAGGGCACCGGAGAGCGCCGGGTCCTCCGAGAAGCACTCGAAGTGGCGGCCGCCCAGCGGGCTCCGGTGCAGGTTGATGGTGGGCCCGAGGAGCAGGTGCACGCCCCTGGTCCTGGCCTCGTGGGCCAGGACCACGCCGTACCGGTCGGCGAACCCGGGGTCCCAGGTGGCGGCGAGCGAGGTGGCGGAGGGCAGGTTGAGCGAGGGTTCACGCTCGTCCCAGAACTCGCCGCGCACCCCGGAGGGGCCGTCGGAGAGCAGCATCGAGCCGAGGCCGACGGCGGGTTCCGCGGCGGTGCGCCAGAAGCTGCCGCCGGTGAGCAGCCGGACCTTCTGTTCCAGGGACAGCGCGGCGACGAGCCGTGCCTCCCGGGAGTCGTCGGGTTCGCCGGCCGGTTGCCGCACGTCAGTGCTGGACTGGGTCATCGGGTTCCTTGTCGCTTTCGGGGGCCTGGGTGCGGGCCGAGGTGGGGGCGTGAGACGCGGGGGCGGTCAGTCCTGGGTCGCCAGGCGCAGCTCCCCGGGGAAGTGGCAGGCCGCGCCGTGCTCCGCGGGGCCCTGGGCGCTCAGCGCCGGGTCCCGCTCGGCGCAGATCGTGCGCTCGGGGCGGGCCAGCGGGCCGATCGGGCAGCGGGTGCGGAAACGGCAGCCGGACGGCGGGTTCTTGGGGCTCGGCAGGTCGCCGCGGAGCACGATCCGTTCGCGTCCGGCGCCGGCCTCGGGGGTCGGCACGGAGGACAGCAGCGAGACGGTGTAGGGGTGCTGGGGGTCGGCGTAGAGCCGCTCGGCGGGGCCGGTCTCCACGATGCGGCCCAGGTACATCACGGCGACGCGGTCGCTGATGTGGCGGACCACGGCCAGGTCGTGGGCGATGAACAGGTAGCCGAGGCCGAGGCGGTCGCGCAGGTCGGCGAGGAGGTTCATGATCTGCGCCTGGATGGACACGTCGAGCGCGGAGACCGGTTCGTCGAGGACCAGGCACTCGGGCTCGACGGCCAGGGCGCGGGCGATGCCGATGCGTTGGCGCTGGCCGCCGGAGAAGGCGTGCGGCAGCCGGTCGAGATGGCGTTCGCCGAGGCCGACGAGGTCGAGGAGTTCCGCGGCCCGCTCCGCCCGTTCGGCGGCCGGCACACCGCGCACCCCGAGTGCCTCGTCGAGCACCTGACGCACGGTGCGCCGCGGGTTGAGGGAGGCGTAGGGGTCCTGGAAGACGTACTGGACCCCGCGTCTGGCCTCGGCTGCCTCGCGGCGCGGCAGGGTGGCGACGTCCAGGCCGCGGATCCGGACGGTGCCGGCCGCCGGCCGGTTGATGCCGACGAGGGTGCGGGCGAGGGTGGACTTGCCGCAGCCCGACTCGCCGACCAGGCCGAGGGTCTCGCCCGCGGCGACCCGCAGGCTGACGCCGTCGACGATGTACAGCGACCCGCCGCGGCCGAAGGCGCGCCGGGTGCCGAGGTCCACCCGCAGGTCGTCGACCTCCAGGATGGTCTCGCCGATGGCGGGCCGCTCGGGGGCGGCGGCCTCGGCCGCGGCATCGGCGCGGGCCTCGGCGGGCGCCGCGGCCCGGCCGTCGGCGGTCGCCCAGCAGGCTGCCCGGTGTTCGGGGTCGGCCGGGAGGACGTCGAGGACCGGGATCTCGGCGCGGCAGCGGTCGTGGGCGAGCACGCAGCGCGGGTTGAAGGCGCAGCCGGTGGGCAGGTTGGCGGGGTCCGGCGGCTGGCCCGGGATGGCGGGCAGCCGGCCGCCGGCCGGGGAGTCGAGCCGGGGCATGGCGCGCAGCAGGGCCCGGGTGTAGGGGTGGGCGGGTGCGGTGAACACGGTCTCGGCGGTGCCGGTCTCGACGATCCGGCCGCCGTACATGACGGCGACCTCGTCGCACAGTTCGGCGACGACGCCCATGTCGTGGGTGATCATCAGTACCGCGACGCCGGTGCGCTCACGGAGTTCGGCGAGCAGCCGCAGGATCTGGGCCTGGATGGTGACGTCGAGCGCGGTGGTGGGCTCGTCGGCGATCAGCAGGTCGGGGTCGCGGGCGAGGGCCATGGCGATGACGACGCGCTGGCGCATGCCGCCGGAGAACTGGTGCGGGTACTCGCCGGCGCGTCGTTCGGGATCGGGGATGCCGACCATGTCGAGGAGTTCCACGGCGCGTTGTGTGGCCTTGGCGCGGCGCTCGCCGTGCACGATCAGGGCCTCGGCGACCTGCTGCCCGACGGTGAGGACGGGGTTGAGGGACGCCTGGGGGTCCTGGAAGACCATGGCGATGCGGTCGCCGCGTATCGCGCGCATCTCGCGTTCCGGCAGGGTGAGCAGGTCGGTGCCGGCGAAGCGGACGCTGCCGCCCTCGGTGCGTCCCGGCTCGGGCACCATGCGCATCAGCGCCCTGGCGGTGATGGACTTGCCGGAGCCGGACTCGCCGACCAGGCCGGTGATGCGGCCGCGTCTGATCCGCAGTGACACTCCGTCGACGGCGGTGACCGGCCCGCCTTCCGTGTCGAAGGTGATCCGCACCTCGCCGGCGTCCAGCAGGACGTCGGTCTTCTCGATGGGGGATGCGGCCGTGAGTGATTCGGTCATTTCCGGGTCACCGCCTCGTTGAGCGCGTCGGAGAGCAGGCTGAAGGCGAGGGCCAGCAGCAGGAGGACGAGGGTCGGGCCCAGCACGTAGACGGGCGCGTAGGACAGGAAGCGGACCCCGGTGTTGAGCAGGGTGCCGAGGGAGGGCTGCGGGGGCTGGATGCCGAGGCCGACGAGGGAGAGGCCGGTCTCCAGGAAGATGGCGACCACCATGGCGATGGCGGTGTGCACGATGATCGGGTCGATGGCGTTGGGGAGGATGTGGCGGAGCAGTACCCGCCATCCGGGGACGCCGAGGACGCGGGCGGCGAGTACGTACTCGCGCTGTTCCTGGGTGAGCAGCGCGGCCCTGGCGAGGCGCCCGTAGCCGGGGAGCAGCACGATCACGATGGTGATGAGCAGCGCGGTGCTTCCGGGTTCGAGGATGAGGGCGATGACGATGCCGAGGACGAGTCCCGGGAAGCCGAGGATGATGTCGAAGACGCGCTGGAGGAACATGCCGAGCGCGCGGGAGAGTCCGCCGGCGATGCCGAGCAGGGTGCCGAGGAGCATGGCGAGCGGGACGCCGACGAACAGCAGCACCAGGTCGGAGCGGAGGCCGAAGAGGGTGCGGACGAAGATGTCGCGGCCGAGTTCGTCGGTGCCGAAGGGGTGGGCCAGCGAGGGGTCGGCGAAGGTGTTGCCGGTCTGCTGGTCGTAGCCGTCGCTGAACGCGGGCACCAGCAGGGCGGTCAGCACCAGCAGCAGGACGAGGGAGGCGCCGACGATGCCGCGGGGGCGGCGGAACGCGAGCAGGTAGCGGCGCCAGCCTTCGTACCGGCGGGCGGTGGCGGCGGCCTCGGGGG
>NZ_VMNX01000426.1 GCF_009377235.1 Streptomyces acidicola | reverse complement strand
TTTGTATAAGAGACAGCCCCCATCACGGAGACGACGGCGTCGAGTTCTTCGTGTCCGTGGGCGCGCCGCCCGAGTCGTCGCCGGACGTGGCGGCCCAGGTGCCCACCCCCACGACCGCGAGCAACACCACCGCGGCCGCTCCGAGCGTGATCCGCCGCCGCCGGGTCGTGGCCCGGTGACGGGCCGACCCCGGCCGCGGAGCACCCGCCGCCCGCGGCACTCGAGCCGTACCGCGCGCCCCCCCGGCCAGCTCGTCCGGCCCGGGCACCCGCATCGACGTGTGGGTGTCCCGGTTCGAGTCGGGCTTGGCTCCCGGCACCAGGGGCACCGCCCCCCGCCGCACCCGCTCCCGGGGCGCGGCCGCCTCGGTCTCCTCCTCGTGCGCCTCCTGCGGCTCCGCGTCCGGCTCGTCCACGTCCAACGGCGGCATCCCGGCCAGCGACGGCAACTGCTCCCGCAACCGCGCGCCCAGCTCCGAGGCCCGCAGCCGCGAGGCCGGCGCCTTGGCCAGGCACTGCACGAGCAGCTGCCACAGCTCCTCCGGGATGCCGGGGAGGGGGACCACCGTCTCCGTCACGTGGCGGCGCAGGACCGCCCCGGGGTGCCCGCCACCGAACGGCGTGAAGCCCGCCAGCAGCTCGTACAGCACCGTCGCCAGGGCGTAGATGTCGACCGCGGCCCGGGGCGGCAGGCCCTCCACGATCTCCGGCGCCAGGTAGTCCGGCGTACCGATGATCTTCGTCGCGCGCGTACGGCGTGGGGAATCGATCAGCTTCGCGACGCCGAAGTCCGTGAGGAGGGCCGGGTGGGCGCCGCCGGGGCCCAGCGGGCCCTGCATGTCCAGCAGCACGTTCTCCGGCTTCACGTCCCGGTGCACCACCCCGGCCGCGTGCGCCGCCGCCAGCGCGTCGGCGACGTCCGCGACGATCGCGACCGCCGCCTCGGGTGCCATCCGCCGCTCCCGGTCGAGGCGGGTGCGCAGATCCGTGCCGCGGACCAGGTCCATGACGAGCGCCAGGTCGTTGCCGTCGACCACGAGGTCCCGTACGGACACCACGTTGCGGTGTTCGAGGCCCAGCAGCGCCGTGCGTTCCTGGACGAAGCGCCCCACGAGCTCCTGGTCGGACGCGAGGTCCTCGCGCAGCAGCTTGATGGCGACGGGCCCCTCCGGCCCCTCGCCCAGCCACACCGTGCCGGCGCTGCCCCGCCCCAGAATCTGGTTCGCGGTGTACCGGCTACCGATCTTCCGTGTCAAAACTGCTCCTACGGACGCGTGTTGTCGCTAAAACTACGCGTCCGACGAGCCAACCTTCACCGCGGAGACGGAAATCACCCGTCAGATGTCGACAAGTCACCAACCCCGGTGACGCATCACGGACGCACGAAACCGACACACGAAGACGAACAGACGAATATCAGGCTGAAGGGCGGAGTACGGCTACGGACAGTTCGGTCGCGGACAGTGCGGACAGGACGGTCGCGTACGACGCGTCCGCCACGACCGATCCGGAAGGGGACCGTGCGGCGGCTACCGCCCCAGGCTCGCGGAGTTCCCGCCCAGGTCCTTGATCCAGCCGGTGATGTCGCTGACCCAGGTCGTCAGCTGGTCCCAGTAGTCCTTCGTCGACCCGATCCACTGCTGCAGCGGGCTGAACTCCCAGACCAGCCAGCCCGCCACGAACAGTATGACGATCGTGAAGAGGCACCCCTTCAGGCAGCCGAGGCCGGGGATGCGCATCGGGTTGGCGCTGCGCTGACGCGGCTGCCGGGGCTCACGCTGCGGGCGCGGCGCGGGCTGCTGGGGCGGCGCGTACTGCTGCGGCGGGGGCGGCGGTGGCGCCTGCCGCTGGGGCGCGTACTGCTGGGGCTGCTGCTGCGGGTAGCCGTACGCCTGTCCGGGCGGTGGCTGCTGCGGGCGCCTGCCCTGCGGCGGCTGCTGGGGCTGCTGCCGCGAGACCTGCCGCTGGGGGCGGCGGCGCAGCGGGTCCTCGCCGGGGTCGAGGTACTGGACCTGCGTCTGCTCGTTGCGGTCGCGGGCCGCCCGGAGCTGGTTCTGCCAGGGGTGCGGGTCGTCCGGCCCGCCGCCCTGCCCCGGCTGGCCGGGCTGGTTCGGCGGCAACGACTGCATGACGGCCGTCGGGTCGGCGCCGCCCGCCGGGCCCGAGGTGTGCGGGAGCACGCTGGTGGCTGCGTTCGGGTCGTACGGGTCGTACGCGCCCGCGTTGTTCGGCAGGACCTGGGTGGGGTCGGCAGAGCCGGCCGCTCCTGGCGTGCCCGGTACCGGCGCGGGCGCCGGGTCGGGGGCGAGGAGGGCGCCCACGCCCTCGGCGGCGGCGATCTGCGCGGCGTTCGAGTGAACGCCGATGCCCTCGGCGACGACCCGCAGCCCGCGCGCGAGGTTCTCGGCGCTGGGCCGCTCCTCCGGGCTCTTGCGCAGACAGCGTTCGATGACCGTCCACAGCGGGTCCGGGACGGTGGAGGGGCGGCGCGGTTCGGCGCTGAGGTGCTGGTGCAGCACCTCGAGCGCGGACTCGCCGCCGAACGGCGGACGCCCGGTGACCAGCTCGTACAGCAGGATCCCGGCGCCGTAGATGTCGACGGCGGAGGTCTGGGGGCGGCCCTCGGCGCCCTCGGGGGCGACGTACGCGGGCGTGCCGACGAACTCGCTGGTCCGGGTGAGGCCGGGGGAGTCGGCGAGGCGCGCGATGCCGAAGTCGGTCAGCATCGGGTGCAACTGGTCGCCGTCCTGCTTGAGCAGGACGTTCGCGGGCTTCAGGTCGCGGTGGACCACCCCGTCGGCGTGGCTGGCGGCGAGCGCGTCGGCGATCTGGGCGGTGATCAGGGCGGCGGCGACGGGCGTGAACGGGCCGCTCTCGCGCAGATAGCGGTGCAGGTCCGGGCCCTCGATCAGGTCCATGACCAGCGCCAGCAGATCGCCCTCGACCACGAGGTCCCGCACCCGCACGATGTTCGGGTGTGTGAGGCGGAGCAGCACGGACCGCTCCCGCAGGAACCGCATCACGATGTCCGCGTCGTTGGCGAGCTCCTCCTTGAGGACCTTGATCGCCACGGTCTCGCCGGGGTGGCCGGGAACGGCCGCCTCGGCCCCTGCGGTCTCCCGCTGGCGGGCGCGCCAGACGGTGCCTGTGGCGCCGCGTCCAAGCGGCTCCTCCAGGAGGTACTTGCTCCCTACCGGCCGCACGTCATGGGCTCCCTGTTGCTTGCTTGCCTGGTCCGTGGTGCTTTGCTTGCTGCCGATTCAACCGGCCTCGCCGGTGGAACGGGTGTTCCGACCCACTGTAATGCCGCCGCCTGCGGGACCGGGCCGTCGTCGTGCCGTGCTCTCCCGCACGCGTCCGCCGGACGGCTCAGCGCGCGACGCATGCGAGTACGTACGGCTTCCCCTGCGCGTTCGACTTCCCCTGCTCGTTCGACGGAATCCCCGTAGTTTCGACGGAATCCCCGTAGTTACGTGGTCGAGGCATTCCCGTACGTGATCGACGGCATTCCCGTACGGGGTCGGCGGCATTCATGTACACGTTCGACGGAAAGACGCTCTCCTGCCGGTGTTGGTTGCCGGGGACGGACGTGACCGATCTCAAGCGGGCATCCGGGTGGCATCCGCTGTCCACTGGTCAGGCACTTTTGCGGGCAGAGCCGACCAATCAAGATCACTTGCCCCGCGAGGGCGGGCAGGTTGTCAGTGACAGGTGCGAGGATGCCTTCAGTACTGGCCGATGTGCCCGTGTGCGGTGGGGGGAAGTCTGCGGTGGGGGGACCGCGCAGGCTCGCCCGCGTGCGCGGGTGCCCGCGCGGAAGGGACCGCTGACGGCGATGCAGATCCGGCTGACCGTCGTAGACCCGCTGGGACCGTCCTCGGAGCCGCGAGGACGTGCCACCGCCTGCGATGTGCTGGTGACGGCACCGTCGGGGACGGCGCTGGCCGCGGTGGCCTCCGGGCTCGCGTCGGCGGTCGGCGGGGACGGGGGCGCCTCCCAGTCCGACCGGGGC
>NZ_VMNX01000425.1 GCF_009377235.1 Streptomyces acidicola | reverse complement strand
CTCCTAAGGGGGTGGGGCAGGTTGTCGGGTGGAGGGTGCGGGTTTGTTGTGGCTGGTCGCGCAGTTCCCCGCGCCCCTAAAGGGGCGCCTGCACCACGGCCAAAAGGGCGCCCACCTGTACCTGCCGGCCCGGGACTGCGTGCAGGGCTGTGAGCGTGCCTGTCGCCGGGGCCGTGATCCTGTGTTCCATCTTCATCGCCTCCAGCCAGAGGAGGGGCTGGCCCTCCTCCACCTGTGCGCCCTCGGACAGGCCCTCGGCGACTCGTACGACCGTGCCCGGCATCGGGGCCAGCAGGGAGCCGGGGGCGTGGTGAGCCGTCGGGTCGGGGAAGCGGGGCAGGGCGGTGAGGGTTGTGTTGTTGACGTGCACCTGGTCGCCGTAGCGTGAGACCTCGAACCTCCGCTGGACGCCGTCGACTTCCAGGATCACGAGATCGGACGTCGCACGCACGACCCGTACCCCTTCCGCCGTCAGGCCCTGACGCGTGTGCTGGTAGTGCACCTCGTGTTCCTCGCCCGCCACGGCGTAGCGCTTGACCTGCGGCTGGGAGGGCAGGTTGCGCCAGCCGCCGAAGCGGGAGCGGCCGTGGGCGGCGGCGAGGGCGGCGGCCAGGGGGGCGTACGGGTCGGGAGCGGAGCCGGTGAGGGCGGGCAGGTGGCGGTCGTAGAAGCCCGTGTCCATGCGGGCCGTGGTGAACTCCTCGTGCCTGAGCGACCGTACGAGCAGGTCCCTGTTGGTCGTCGGGCCGTGGATGTCCGCTCGTTCCAGGGCGGCGGCGAGCTTGCGCAGGGCCTCCGCGCGGGTGGGGGCGTGGGCGACCACCTTGGCGAGCATGGGGTCGTAGTGGACGCCGATGGGGTCGCCGTCCGCGTAGCCGGTGTCCAGGCGGACGCCGTCCGGGACGGTGAGGCGGTGCAGGGTGCCGGTTTGAGGGGCCCAGGCGTGGGCCGGGTCCTCGGCGTACAGGCGGGCCTCGATGGCGTGGCCCTGCGCGCGTGGGGGGTCGTTTTCGAGAGCCTCAAGAGCGCAGCCCTCGGCGACGCGGATCTGGAGGGCCACCAGGTCGACGCCGAACACCGCTTCCGTGACGGGGTGTTCGACCTGGAGGCGGGTGTTCATCTCCAGGAAGTGGGCCGTGTCGCCGGACACGAGGAACTCGACCGTGCCCGCGCCCACGTAGTCGACGGCCCGGGCGGCCCGTACGGCCATCGCGTAGAGGGAGTCGGTCAGTTCGGATGTCAAACCCGGTGCCGGGGCTTCCTCGACGACCTTCTGGTGGCGGCGCTGGAGGGAGCAGTCCCGGGTGCCGAGCGGCCACACGGTGCCGTGACTGTCGGCGAGGATCTGCACCTCGACGTGCCGGCCGCCCTCCACATAGGGCTCGACGAAGACCTCGCCGTCACCGAAGGCGCTCAGGGCCTCGGCGCGAGCTGCGGTCAGCTCGTCCTCCAGGGCGGCGAGGTCCCGGACGACACGCATGCCCCGTCCGCCGCCGCCCGCCGCAGCCTTCACCAGGACGGGCAGGTCGTCCTCGGTGACCTTGTGGAGGGGTAGGGCTTCCAGCCCCATGAGCTTCTTGGCGCGCGTCTTGGACGCCATGGCCTCGATCGCCTCGGGAGGCGGCCCGATCCAGACGAGGCCCGCGTCGAGGACGGCGCGCGCGAAGGCGGGGTTCTCGGAGAGGAAGCCGTACCCGGGGTGGATCGCGTCCGCTCCCGCGTCCAGGGCGGCCTTCACGATCAGGTCGGCGCGCAGGTACGTCTCCGCGGGCGCCGCGCCCGGCAGTCGTACCGTCGCGTCGGCCACGCGCGCGTGGAGGGCGTTTTCGTCGGCGTCGGAGTGCACGGTGACCGTTCGGATTCCCAACTCACGGCACGTGCGGACGATACGGCAGGCGATCTCGCCTCGGTTGGCGACGAGGACAGAAGTGATCACTGAGGGGTTCCTTGTCTCCGGCGTGGCCTCCGTCATGGTCTTCGCCCTGGCCTTCGCCCTGGCCTTCGTCGCGGTCTCCGTCATGTTTTCCGTCATGGCCGTCACATCCGGAAGACGCCGAAGCCACCGCGCGCGCCCTCGTAGGGCGCGGTGTGGATCGCGGACAGGCACAGGCCGAGGACGGTACGGGTGTCGCGCGGGTCGATGACCCCGTCGTCGTACAGCCGCCCGGACAGGAACATCGGCAGGGACTCGGACTCGATCTGCTGCTCCACCATGGCGCGCAGGGCGGCGTCCCCGTCCTCGTCGTACGGCTGCCCCTTCGCGGCCGCCGACTGCCGGGCGACGATGGAGAGCACCCCGGCGAGCTGCTGCGGGCCCATGACGGCCGACTTGGCGCTGGGCCAGGCGAACAGGAAGCGCGGGTCGTACGACCGGCCGCACATGCCGTAGTGCCCGGCGCCGTACGAGGCGCCCATGAGCACGGACAGGTGGGGCACGCGCGAATTGGAGACGGCGTTGATCATCATCGCGCCGTGCTTGATGATGCCGCCCTGTTCGTACTCCTTGCCGACCATGTAGCCGGTGGTGTTGTGCAGGAAGAGCAGCGGGATGTCGCGCTGGTTGGCGAGCTGGATGAACTGGGCGGCCTTCTGGGACTCCTCGCTGAACAGCACGCCCTGGGCGTTCGCCAGGATTCCGACCGGGTAGCCGTGCAGGGTCGCCCAGCCGGTGGCGAGGCTCGTCCCGTACAGCGGCTTGAACTCGTCGAAGTCGGAGGCGTCGACGATCCGGGCGACGACCTCGCGGGGGTCGAAGGGGGTCCGCAGGTCGCCCGGGACGATGCCGAGCAGCTCGTCCTCGTCGTACTCGGGGGGCGCGGCGGGGCCCGGATCGCCGTACGCCTTGCGGTGGTTGAGGCGGGCGACCACGCGGCGCGCCTGGCGCAGGGCGTCCGGCTCGTCGACGGCGAAGTAGTCTGCGAGGCCCGACACGCGCGCGTGCATGTCGGCGCCGCCCAGGGACTCGTCGTCGCTCTCCTCCCCCGTCGCCATCTTCACCAACGGCGGGCCGCCGAGGAACACCTTCGCCCGTTCCTTGACCATGATCACGTGGTCGGACATGCCGGGGATGTACGCGCCTCCGGCGGTGGAGTTCCCGAAGACGACGGCGATGGTCGGGATGCCGGCGGCGGAGAGCCGGGTGAGGTCCCGGAAGATGGCTCCGCCCGGGATGAAGATCTCCTTCTGGGAGGGCAGGTCCGCGCCGCCCGACTCGACCAGGCTGATGCAGGGCAGCCGGTTGGCGAGGGCGATGTCGTTCGCCCGCAGGGCCTTCTTCAGGCTCCAGGGGTTGCTGGCGCCGCCGCGTACGGTCGGGTCGTTCGCGGTGATCAGGCACTCCACGCCCTCGACGACCCCGACGCCGGTGACGAGCGAGGCGCCCACCGTGTGGTCGCTGCCCCAGGCGGCGAGCGGCGACAGCTCCAGGAAGGGCGTGTCGGGGTCGAGGAGCAGCTCGATACGTTCCCGGGCAAGCAGCTTGCCGCGCTTGCGATGCCGCGCGACGTATTTCTCGCCACCGCCCGCGAGGGCCTTCGCGTGCTCGCTGTCGAGCTCGGCGAGCCTGGCGAGCATGGCCTCGCGGTGGGCCGTGTAGTCGGGGCTGCCCGTGTCCAGGGCGGAGGCGAGGATGGTCATCGGAGAACCTCCGGCAAGTCCGGGCGTCGGACGGTCACAGGAGTACCTCCGGTATGTCCAGGTGGCGGGAGCGGAGCCATTCGCCGAGGGCCTTTGCCTGGGGGTCGAAGCGGGCTTGCGCGGCGACGCCCTCGCCGAGGATGCCCTCGACGACGAAGTTGAGGGCGCGGAGGTTCGGCAGGGCATGGCGCACGACGGTCAACCCGGCTGTCTCCGGCAGGAGTTCGCGGAAGCGGTCGACCGTGAGGGTGTGCGCGAGCCACCGCCAGGCGTCGTCCGAGCGGACCCAGACGCCGACGTTGGCGTTGCCGCCCTTGTCCCCGCTGCGGGCGCCCGCGACCAGACCGAGGGGCGCGCGACGGGTCGGGAGCCCGGCGGGCAGGGGCTCGGGGGGCGAGGGTTCGTCGACGGGCTGGAGTACGAG
>NZ_VMNX01000424.1 GCF_009377235.1 Streptomyces acidicola | reverse complement strand
GTCCGGGGTAGCCGGGGGTCCGGGGCGTCCTTGGGCCGGAAGAGCGAAATCTGACGGGTTATGAAGCGCGGCGCCGACATCGGCCGTCGCGGATGTGACAGAGAGTCAGTCGAAAGCCCGATTTGTGTGACTATCGACTGACTCCGGAGGTCTCGCATGCCCACCTCGTCGTCCCTCCCACGCCGCGCGGGCGCGCGCCCGGGTGTCGCGGCCCTCGCGGCGCTCACCGTGGCGGGAACCGCGTTCTTCGTCGCGCCGGCCGCCAGCGCGGCTCCCGGCGACCGCGGCGACATCAAGATCAACATGACGGACACGGACGCCCTTCCCCAGGCCGGCCGGGCGAAGGTCTGCGAGTTCGACCTGGAGGCCGTCAACTTCGAGTCGGTCCAGGGCATCTCGTGGGCCATCGAGCCGCAGCCGGCGAAGCCGGGCGCCGCCCAGCTGTCCGGGCGCGTCCTCCTCACCGACGGAGCGGGGCGGACGGACGACAACCTGGCGCTGCCCGAGGGGCAGTACAAGCTCACCTGGCGGATCGACGGCGGCATGGGTGCCGGCAAGCAGAAGGCCTTCAAGGTCGACTGCAGCCGGGAGGCGCCGGCCAGCGCACACGCGCCGGGCAACGTCCCCAACGACGGTCCGAACGGCGACCGGAACAACGCACCCAACGGCGCGCCGAACGCCGGGCCCAACGCCGAATCCGACAGTGCGGCGGACGCCGAGGCCCCTGGCAAGCCGAACGCCGAATCCGACAACGCGGCCATCGCCGGACCCGACGCCGCGGCGGACGCCGAGGCCAACAGCAAGCCGAACGCCGAAGCGGACAGCGAGCAGAAGGGCGCGCCGAACGCCGCACCCGACAGCGAGCAGAAGGCCGCGCCGAACAGCGAACCGAACGCCGAAGCCAACGCCGACGCCAACGCCGAACCCAACGGCGAGCCGAAGGGCGGGCCGCCCGCGGGCGGTGGCGGTCTCGCGGACGAGCGGGACTTCGCGCCGGTCGCGGGCGCGGCGGCGGTGGGCCTCGTCGCGGTCGCCGGAGCCGCGTACTTCGGGCTGCGCCGCCGTCGCTCCGATGGCGCGGCGTAGGGGCGCTCCGAGGCCCTGGTACCGGACGCGCGCCTACCGCCTGACGCGGACGATCGTGGTGACCGTCTGTCTGGTGGTGGGCGGCGTCTGGTGGGCTCAGAACGACGAGCCCGCCGACCCCGCCGGGGCCCGGACCGACGCGCGCGGTGTCGGGGCACCGCACGCGCCGGCGCCCCGGCGGACACCTCCCGGTGCGTCCCAGGACGCACCGCCCCGGCCGCTGCCGCGGTCAAGGGCGGTGTCCCTCACCGTCCCTTACCTCGGCATCGAGGCCCCCCTTGTCGGCCTCGGCCTCGACAGCCGGCGCCGGCTGACCGCACCACCGACGGACGACCCCAAAGCGGCCGGCTGGTACGAGGGCGGCCCCGCGCCCGGCCAGTCCGGCACGGTGATCCTCGTCGGCCACCGCGACACGCGGACGGGGCCCGCCGTCTTCGCCGCACTCCACGAGATCCAGACCGGCCGCGTCGTGAAGGTCCGCCGCGCGGACGGGCGCACCGCCGTCTACACCGTGGACGCCGTGCGGACGTACGAGAAGGCGCACTTCCCCGACGAGGAGGTCTACGGGCGCCGACAGCGCCCGGAACTGCGCCTGATCACCTGCGGCGGACGGTACGACCGCAGGACCGGCTACGTGAGCAACATCGTGGTCTTCGCCCATCTGACGGCGACGAAAGGGCCGACGGGTTCCACCTGAACCACGGAACCACGAGGTGGATGAAACCGATCGTCTGCTGTCCCCCAGGACGCGTGGTCCGTCCGTCCGGTGAACGGGACTGCCCGGCTCGGCGCGGCTGCCGGACCCGGGGGACCGCGTCCGGCTAGGTATGGGCGCATGACCTGGAACATCACCCGCACCCGCACCCGCGTCGCCCTCGCGACGGCCGGGATCCTGCTCACCGCCGCCCCCACCGCGTACGCCACCCTCGGGGGCTCTCTCGGGAGCACTCTCGGCGGATCTCTCGGCGGCCCTGGTGGTGACGAGACCCGCGAGCCGGCGGCCCCGGTCCGTGGTGCCGCCTTCGTCGAGACACGGCTCCTCTTCGGCACCGAGCGGCCCGACGGCGGGCCGGCGGTCACCGCCGCCCAGTTCACGGACTTCGTCGACAGGGAGGTCACGCCCTCGTTCCCCGACGGGCTCACCGTGCAGGAAGGGCGCGGGCAGTGGCGGGACGCCGGCGGAACGATCGAGAAGGAGCGGTCGTACGAGCTGATCCTGCTGTACCCGGCGCGCGAGGCGCGGGCGAGCGACCGGAAGATCGAGGAGATCCGCGCCGATTACCGGAAGGCCTTCGCTCAGGAGGCCGTGGCCCGGGTCGACGACCGGAAGCGGGTCGACTTCTGACACCTCCGGGTGTGGGGTCGGCCGGGTTTCCGTTTCTGGCCCGCCGTTTCGGTTCGTGCCTGGTCCGGTTCTCGCCGGTTCCCGTGCGTACCTGTTCCGGTTCTCGCTTGTTCCGGTTCACGGCTATTCCGGTTCGCGCCTGTTCCGTTCATGTCTTTTCCGGCTCGGGCTGTGGCTGCGGGAGCGTGTCCGGAGCCACGGCCGCTTGCGGCGTCCGCGCCCGGGAGCGTGACACGGCCACCCCGGCCAGGCACAGCACGCCGCCCGCCAGAGTGAGCGCTCCCGGGACCTCGTCCAGCGCCAGCCACGACATCAGCACCACCAGCGCGGGTACCGCGTACGTGGTCGCGCCCATGCGGCTCGCGGTCGTACGGGCCAGCGCGTACGCCCACGTCGTGAAGGCCAGGGCGGTCGGGAAGACGCCCAGGTACACCATGTTGAGGGTGGCGGAGAGCGGCGCGTCGGCCGCCTCCGTGACCAACTGCCCGGCGAACGGCAGGCACACGACCGCGCCGACGAGACAGCCGAACGTCGTCACCTGCAGTGCGCTCGCCCGCCCGAGTGCCGGCTTCTGCGCGACGACGCCTCC
Source organism: Streptomyces acidicola (assembly GCF_009377235.1). GTDB lineage: Bacteria > Actinomycetota > Actinomycetes > Streptomycetales > Streptomycetaceae > Streptomyces > Streptomyces acidicola. The sequence goes on along the minus strand of NZ_VMNX01000424.1, from coordinate 1,044 downwards.
CGCGTACCCGACGGCGGCGAGCAGGCACAGGACGACGCCCAGGACTGATGACCCGCCGTCCCCACCGGACATCGACAGCCCCACGGTGACCGCACCCGCGAACGACACCGCCATGCCGGCGAGCAGTCGGGGCGGCATGTGGTCGCCCAGCAGGCGTGAGCCGAGCAGGGCGACGAGGATCGGGCCGATGTTGACGATCAGGGCCGCGGTGCCGGCGTCGACCTGCTGCTCGCCCCAGTTGAGGGCGACCATGTAGAACCCGAACCACAGCAGCCCGGATATCAGGATCCCCGGCCACGCGGCCCGGGGCGGCCACCCCTCTCTGCGCACCACGCAGATGATCCCGAGCACCACCGTCCCCGCCAGCAGCCGCCCGAGTGCCAGCGCCCCCGGCGAGTACGCGGCGCCCGCACTCCGGATCGACACGAACGCGGATGCCCAGAACACGACGGTGACCGTGGCGGCGCCTGCGGCGAGCAACTCGGTGCGGCGGCGGGCGTGCTGCCCGGCTTGAGCGGCTGATCCGGCGGTCATCATGCTCCTGAGGCTAGGTGGGGCAAGGCGTTGGGGCTCGCGGATTTCGGTCGGGGAGTGTTCGGCCCCGTTCAGCAGCATTCAGTCGTGTTCAGCGCAGTGATGGCGGTTCGATGCCCAGCAGGTCAGCGAAGGCCCGCTCACCCTTGGGCGTGACCTTCACCGCCCGCTCGGATCCGATGCGCACGCACCAGCCGGCGGTCAGCGCATGGCGGCACAGGGCCGCGCCCGCGACGCCCGCGAGGTGAGGGCGGCGCTCGGTCCAGTCGAGGCAGGCGCGGGCGAGGGGGCGGCGGCCGGTGCGGTCGAGGGCGATGCCCGCGGTGGCGAACCACGCCAGGCCGGCGTCCGTGAGGGCGAAGCCGGTGTCCTGGCGGAGGAGGCCGTGGTGGGTCAGAGCGTCGGTGAGGGTGATGCCGAGGCGGCCGGCGAGGTGGTCGTAGCAGGTGCGGCCGCGGGCCATCGCGGAGTGGGCGGTGGCGGCGCGGAGGGTGCGGGCTGTCTCTTATA
>NZ_VMNX01000423.1 GCF_009377235.1 Streptomyces acidicola | reverse complement strand
CCTGGGGGCTGCCGCCCCCAGACCCCCGCTCATCGGCCTGAACGGCCTCGTCCTCAAACGCCGGACGGGCTGGGAGTGCCTGGCGACGGCTTCACATCCCCAGCAGGACGATCCATCCCGGGCCTCAGCCGGAGGGTCCCAGCCCCTGGCCGGAAGGTCTCGGCCCTGGCTGGCAAGCACCCGGCCCCGACCGGTAAAAACCCAGCTCCGCCCGCACATTCCAGCCCCTCCGGCGTTTGAGGAGCGGGGGTCCGGGGGCTGGCCCCCGAAACCGGGGGCCAGGGGCGGAGCCCCGAAGAGGGGGCCGAGGGACCCCCGAAAGATGAGGCCGGGGCGCAGCCCCAAACCCCGGGGGTCCAGGGGGCGCAGCCCCTTTTGCCGGGGTCGAAGGGGCGGAGCCCCTGGGGATGGGACGGGTAGGGGCGGCAGGGGCGAGGAAACTCGGCGGACGTCAGCGGCGTCGGTGTACCAAGCGGCCCGCGCACACCGTGGCGACGCACGCCCCCGTCCCGTCGAGCACCGCGAGATCCGCACGGCCGCCCCTCACGATGACCGCCGGACGAACACCCGGCAGCACCACCACATCGTTCCGCTCGGCCGCAGCCCGCAGTTCGGGCGCGCCGGCGTATTCCGCCAGGACCGCGACCGCACCCGACTTGAGCACCGCGTGGACGCGTTCACGCGGCGTAGGGGCGTCCGGAAGCGGGCCCTCATGGACGCGGGCGGGCCCCAGGACGCCGGGCCAGCGGCGTACGCGGGCGCCCGGGAACCGCTCCTGAACCTCCGCCAGCGTCCCCACGGCGGCGACCCGGTCGCCCTCCACGGCGACGGCACCGTCCTTGACCGGCTCGGGGTCGTCCCAGGCGCGCCGCACCTCGTCCGCGGCGTGAATCGTCAGCACACGTACCTCAGTTGGACGCTCAGACGGACGCTCAGTTGGACGCCAGCAGCTTCAGCTCGGGGTGGGCCGTGCCGCCCTCGATCGCCGTCGACGAGATGTGCGAGGCCACCCGCTCGTCGACGGGGTCGTTCGCCGGGTCGTCGTGGACGACGATGTGCTCGTACGTCGTGGTGCGCTGGGCGGGGACCCGGCCGGCCTTGCGGATCAGGTCGATGATCTCCTGCCGGTTGGAACGGTGCTTGGCGCCGGCCGACGACACCACGTTCTCCTCCAGCATGATCGAGCCGAGGTCGTCCGCACCGTAGTGGAGCGACAGCTGGCCGATCTCCTTGCCCGTCGTCAGCCAGGAGCCCTGGATGTGGGCGATGTTGTCCATGAAGAGCCGCGCGATGGCGATCATCCGCAGGTACTCGAAGAGCGTGGCCTGCGTACGGCCCTTGAGGTGGTTGTTCTCCGGCTGGTAGGTGTACGGGATGAAGGCCCGGAAGCCGCCCGTCCGGTCCTGTACGTCACGGATCATCCGCAGGTGCTCGATGCGCTCGGCGTTCGTCTCGCCGGTGCCCATGAGCATCGTCGACGTGGACTCCACGCCCAGGTTGTGCGCGGTCTCCATGATCTCCAGCCAGCGCTCGCCGCTCTCCTTCAGCGGCGCGATGGCCTTGCGGGGCCGGGCGGGCAGCAGTTCGGCGCCGGCGCCCGCGAAGGAGTCCAGACCGGCCGTGTGGATGCGCTGGATGGCCTCCTCCACGCTCACCTTCGAGATGCGGGCCATGTGCTCGACCTCGGACGCGCCGAGGGAGTGGATGACCAGCTGCGGGAACTCCTTCTTGATGGCGGCGAAGTGCTTCTCGTAGTACTCGACGCCGTAGTCAGGGTGGTGCCCGCCCTGGAACATGATCTGGGTACCGCCGAGTTCGACGGTCTCGGCGCAACGGCGCAGGATGTCGTCCAGGTCCCGGGTCCAGCCCTTGGCCGTGTCCTTCGGCGCCGCGTAGAACGCGCAGAACTTGCACGCCGTCACGCAGACGTTCGTGTAGTTGATGTTCCGCTCGATGATGTACGTCGCGATGTGCTCGACACCCGCGTACTTCCGCCGCCGTACGGCGTCCGCGGCGGCGCCCAGCGCGTGCAGCGGCGCGTCGCGGTAGAGGACGAGCGCCTCCTCGGGAGTGATCCGCCCACCCGCGGCGGCACGGTCAAGGACGGCTGTGACATCAATCGACGTGAGGTCGGCGTTCTCGGTCACCGGGCGTCCCTTTCGTAAAGCTTCGTAAGGGTGTGGACGGACCGAACCAGCCTACGCCAGGGGCCACGACCGCCCGACGCCAGGCCGTGGACGGCTGCGGAACGGCTACGGGCGGCCGTGGACGCTGCGGACGGCCGTGGACGGCTGCGGACACCCCCGCTCCGAACCGCCCGTCAGGCCGCGTACGCCTCCAGCAGCACCCCCGCGAACGCCCCCGCGATCATGTACGGACCCAGCGCGACCGGTGCCCTGCGCTCGGCGCGCCGCAGCAGGACGAGTGCTGTCACGTGCACGCTCCCGAAGACGGACCCGGCGAACGTGCCCAGGAACAGCGCCCCCCACCCGTACCAGCCGAGCACCGCCCCGAGCCCCAGCGCCAGCTTCACATCGCCGAAGCCGAGGGCGATCGGTCTGATGAGGAAGAAGAGGAAGTAGAACCCGCCGAGCGCGAGGGCCCCGAACAGCGCCGTACGCCATTCCCCCGCGTGTTCCGGCAGCAGCGCCGCCGCCCCCAGCAGCACGAGTGCCGTGCCGGCGAGCGGCAGCGTCAGCAGGTCCGGCAGCCGCTGCACGCGCAGGTCCACCAGGGTGAGCAGCACGCCCACCGGCGCGAGCAGCAGCCAGACGGCCAGCTCGGGCCGCGTACCGGTGGCCAGCGCGAGGGCCGCGCACACGAGGGCGGTCGCCAGCGCGACGACGGGCGTGCTCGGGCCGTACGACGCGCCGGACGCACCTGCCGCGCCTGACACGCCGGACGCGCCTGACACGCCGGACGCGCCTGACACGCCTGACACGCCTGACACGCCTGTGTCAGCGCTCCCCGCGGGCCCCACACTCCCCGCACTCCCCGCGTCGGCGGGAACGGCCGCCCCGCACGACCCGCACCGGGCGCGCCCGAGCCAGCCGCGCGCCAGGCCCCTGATCGGGTGCCCGGCCGGGCAGGCGTCGCGCCACGCCTCCTCCGGCTCGACCGACAGCCTGTACGCGGCCCGCGGCACCAGCACACCGACGGCCGCACCCCATACGGCGGCGGCGACGGCCGCCCAGAGGTCGAGATCCACGCGGCCAGCCTAATTCGTTCTCAGCAGGGCTACTTGCTCAGCAAGGGCTACTTGACCTTCGCCATCCGGGCCGTGGGGTCTCCGGCGTCCGCGTTGTCCGACTCGTACTGGAGCTCTCCCCCGACCGGGGCGAGGCGCACCTCGTGCTCGCCCGTCGTGCACACGCCGGGGTTGTCCTCGTCGGCGATGCTGGTGGCGGTGATCTGCTTCTTCGTGACCTTCTTCAGCACGAGCACGTCGTCGCAGACGCCGCCGATGGGGTCGGTGGAGCGGAAGGTGCCCAGCTTCTGGCCCACGGCGGCCTGTTGAAGGGTCACGCGGAACGTGCCCGCCGGCAGATTCCCGCTCAGGGCGTAGGCATCGCCCTCCCACGTCCCGAGGTACTTCTCCGGAACCGCTCCCTCTCCCGCCCCGTCCTCGGAGCCGTCCCCGGGGTTGCCCGGGAGTTCCTCGGAGGCGCTCGGGGTCGCCGCCGGCGAACTCGCCTGGTCGCCGCCGCTCGCGGTGTCGGTACCGCCGCTGTCACCGTCCAGGAACCCGAGCACGGACACCATCCCCACCGCTACCGCGGCGAACGCACCCGCGACCGCCAGGGCGACCGTGCAACTCACCTTCCGGCCCCGCCCGTTCGCCCCGGGCGCGGAGGTCGCGGCCACGCTGACCGACACCCTCCCCGGGGCCGCCGCCGCGTCCCCGAGTCTCGGCTCGGGTACGGCGGCGACCGGGTCCGACGGCATGACGGGCGGCGGCCCGAACACCCCGAAGGCGGCAGGGGGAACTTGGGCACCGTCCGCAGCGGTCCCACCCGCCGCTCCGGTCGCACCCGCCGTGGAGTGCGCCGCGCCGGGAGCCGTCGTCGGATGACCGCCCGCCCCTGGACCGCTCCCCGG
>NZ_VMNX01000422.1 GCF_009377235.1 Streptomyces acidicola | reverse complement strand
GGGTAGGGGCGGCGGGGGCGAGAAAACCCGGGCTCGCGCCACGCCCCACCCGCACCTGCGACCGGCACATGAGACGCCCCTCCCACCGGTTCGCCTCCACGACCCCCCGCCGGTTAGGTTGCCCTCATGACCGACACGACTGCTCCTCGCACCACCGGCGCCGTGGCCGCCGGTCTCGCCACGATCGCCGCCGACGGCACCGTTCTCGACACCTGGTTCCCCGCGCCCGAGCTGACCACTGCGACCGCCGAGGGCCCCGGCCCGGCCGGCAGTGAGCGGCTGTCCGCCGAGAAGGCCGCGGAACTGCTCGGTGAGGGCGCCGCGAAGGCGATCGGCCCGGACCCCCGCCGGGGCGTCGAGGTGGTCGCGGTCCGTACGGTCATCGCCTCCCTCGACGAGAAGCCGATCGACGCGCACGACGTCTACCTGCGCCTCCACCTGTTGTCGCACCGGCTCGTCAAGCCGCACGGCCTGAGCCTCGACGGCATGTTCGGCTTCCTCGCCAACGTCGCCTGGACCTCGCTCGGCCCGGTCGCCGTCGACGACATCGAGAAGGTCCGGCTCAACGCGCGCGCCGAGGGGCTGCACCTCCAGGTGACGTCAGTCGACAAGTTCCCGCGCATGACGGACTACGTCGTCCCGAAGGGCGTCCGTATCGCCGACGCGGACCGCGTGCGACTCGGTGCGCACCTCGCCGAGGGCACCACCGTGATGCACGAGGGCTTCGTGAACTTCAACGCGGGCACCCTGGGCACCTCGATGGTCGAGGGCCGCATCTCCGCCGGTGTCATCGTCGGTGACGGTTCCGACATCGGCGGTGGCGCCTCCACGATGGGTACGTTGTCCGGCGGTGGCAACGTGATCATCGCCATCGGCGAGCGTTGCCTGGTCGGCGCCGAGGCGGGCGTCGGCATCGCGCTCGGCGACGAGTGCGTCGTCGAGGCCGGCCTGTACGTCACCGCCGGCACCCGCGTCACCATGCCCGACGGGCAGATCGTCAAGGCCCGTGAGTTGTCCGGTGCCTCGAACATCCTGTTCCGCCGCAACTCCATCACCGGCAAGGTCGAGGCCCGCCCGAACAACGCGGTCTGGGGCGGTCTGAACGAGATCCTCCACAGCCACAACTGAGAACGTATGGACCGCGCGGACCGTATGGTCCGCACGGTCCATGCGTCCGTAGACGATGGGTCCGTAGACGATGGGCGTCCTCCCGCGGCTTGCGGGAGGGCGCCCGGCTTTCTTCGAGATGCTGTGGTCAGGCGGCGACCAACCCCTCGTATGCCGCCAGCAGCCCGTCGGACGCCTCCCGGCCGGCGGGTCGCAGCGGCGCCCGGACCGGGCCGGCGGGCAGCCCCAGCCGGCTGAGCAGTGCCTTCGCGGTCACGGTGCCGGGCAGTCCGGAACCCATCATCAGCTCGGTCAGCGGGATGGTGAGTCGCTGGCGACGGGCGGCCTCGGCCGTGTCCCCCGCGTCGAACGCGTCGATGACCGCCCGGAAGTGTCGGGGCGTCACATTCGCGACGGTGCTGATGTACCCGGTCCCGCCGATCGCGTACAGCGCCAGCACGTACTCGTCGCAGCCCGTGTAGTACGCCATCCCCGTCCGGGCCAGCACCTTCTGGGTGCCCAGCAGGTCGTACGCGCAGTCCTTCACCGCCACGATCCGCGGGTGCTCGGCGAGCCGGATCATGGTCTCCGGCTCGATGCGGGTGCCGGTGCGGCCGGGGATGTCGTACAGGGCGAGCGGCAGCCCGCAGGCGTCGGCGAGTTCGCGGAAGTGGGCCTCGACGGCGTCCTGCGGGGGCCTGCTGTAGTACGGCGTGACCGCCAACAGGCCGTCCGCTCCCGCCTTTTCGGCCGCCAGGGCGAGCTCCACGGTGTGCCGCGTGTCGGCCGTCCCCACGCCCGCGACGATATGGGCACGGTCCCCGACCGCCTCCCGGACCACACGCACGAGCCCCGCCTTCTCCGTGTCCGACGTGGTGGGCGACTCACCCGTCGTACCGGACAGGACCAGACCGTCGCAGCCCCCGGCCACCAGCCGGTCGGCCAGCCGCTGCGCGCCGTCGAGGTCCAGTGCGCCCTCCGCGGTGAAGGGTGTGATCATCGCGCAGAGCGCGCGGCCGAAGGGGGCGGGGCGTGGAGTGGTCATGGGGGTAGTGTCGGCACGGTCACGGTGAAGATCTACTTAATTCTTCTACGAGATGTCGGTCAGACTTGCTACGGAGACGTGCCGTGTGTCCTTGACGCGAGGTGAGAGGCCCTGCTGCGAAGCCGCCCCTTTTGGGTCACCATGGCCATGACGGTCAGCAACGTCACGTCACGGTCATGGGAGGCGTCATGAGGCTCGGCAAGGCACTCGCCACCGGGGTCGCGGAGGAGCAGGACCAGCCGTACGAGGAGGAACTGCGACTCCCCGAAGAGACCGCGGGGGCCGAGGAGTCGGAGGCGGCCCCGGCTGAAGAGGTACCGGTCGCGCGATGAGGCTGCGGCTCCCCGAGGAACGTCCGGCGGAGCCGCCGACCGGATACAAGATCGCCCACCCGATGCTGTCCCAGGACGGCACCCGGGCCGGTTTCACCGGGGTGTCGCTGGGTGGTGCGCTGCCGTACGGGGTCCTCGACGAGGCCCGGTGTGTCTACGGACTCAGGCACCGTGCCCCCGCGCGCCTGTGCGACTGCGGCTTCCACTGTGTGCACGACCGTGCGGCGGCCGAGGCGCTGCTGTGCACCGGCGAGCACCGCGCGGCCGTGCTGCTGGAGGTCTCCGTGCTCGGCTCGTACATCCGCTTCGAACTCGGCTTCCGCTACGCGCGCCAGCGGGTGAGGTGTGCGACGGTCGGGCCGTGCGCGTGCGGAGCGGCGGCCGTGGCCCTGGCCGACGCCGGCTGGGGGCGGCCGGGCTGGCGCGCACTGGCCGCCGCGTGCGCGGGCTGTGTCCGTGGGCGTACGTCGGTGTCGCTTGCCTCCTTTGCCCGGCTGGCGGGGGAGGGGCTTCGGGTGCGGGCTGCTGGGGGTGCGGCCGCGGGTGCGGGCGCGGTGGCGGATGAATCGTGCGGTTCATCTGGTCCCGCCCGGTTGTCCGGAAATCTGGGCGTCCCCGAACTCGTCGCGGAGGCGGCGCTGCTCCAGGCGCGGCTCGACTGGTTCCAGGGCCGGCTGGCCAGGCTCGGCGAACGCGGACCCGGGGCGCCGCCGCAGGGATCGCCTCCGCAGGGGTAACGCCGGCCGGGCCGGGTACTCGGAGCGCCCCGGACGAGAGGAGGCGGGACACAGTGACAGGGACCCTGGACACCAGGCCCGCACGACCCACGGCGGCCGAGCACCATTCCGTCGGCGAACTGGTCGGGCAGGCCACCGAACAGCTCTCCACGCTTGTACGGCAGGAACTCGCTCTCGCCAAGGAGGAGCTGGCCGCGAAGGGACGCCGCGCGGGGCGTGGCGGCGGACTGCTGGGTGCGTCCGGCGCCATCGGCTACGTGGGCCTCATGGCTCTGTCGGGTGCCGCCGCGGCCGCGCTGGCGCTGGTGCTGCCCGTGTGGGCCGCCGCGCTCATCGTTGCGGGGGCGCTCTTCGTGATCGCGGCCGTGCTGGCGGCGACCGGGCGCGCTCAGCTGCGCCGCGCCAAGCCGGCCACGCCCGCGCAGGCCATCGGCAGCCTCAGGGCGGATGTCGAGGAGATCAAGGGAAGGGCGCACCGATGACGAGTACCTCCGGCGGTTCGGCTGGTTCGACGGGCTCGGCTGGTTCGAGGGGCGCGCCACAGCCTCCTCGTTCGGCCGGGGCCAAAGGGCCCGACGAGCTGCGGCAGCAGATCGCGATGACGCGTCATCAGCTCGGCGACACCGTTGAGGAGTTGGTTGCCAAGACCGATGTGAAGGCGCGGGCTCGGGCCCAGGTGGCGGAGCTGAGGGGCTCTGCCTCCCATGCGGCGCACTCCGTGCGGGAACGGGTGCCACGTGTGCGGCGGGTTGTGGTGATCGGCGGTGTGGGTGCGGGCGTCGCCGCGGCGGCCGTCGGCGCGGTGGTCCGGCGGCAGCACGAGGCGTCGCGGACTGTGATGTGTGGGCGGCGCCGCTCTGCCTCGGCGCTCCGTCATGACGTCGCGCGGCGCGTGCAGCGGATGCGGCGTATGTAGCGGGGTGCCTCCGGCGGCTGGGGTGGGGGTGGGTGCTGAGG
>NZ_VMNX01000421.1 GCF_009377235.1 Streptomyces acidicola | reverse complement strand
GAGACAACCTCCACCCCCTCACCGCCCGCCTCTTCGGCTTCCCCCGCGCCATCGCGCACGGCATGTGGACGGTGGCGCGCTGTCTGGCCGAGCACGGGACACCCGGAGCGGCGTTCGTGCGCGCGGAGTTCCGGGCGCCGGTGCTGCTGCCCGGGACGGTGACGTACGCGGCGGAAGGCGGCCGCTTCGCACTACGGGGTCACGAGGGCCGGGTGCATGTCACCGGTGAGGTGTGCCCGCTGCTCACGTGAGAGCCGGCACCGGGGCGTCCGTGCCGCTCGGCGGCGACCAGGGGCGCCCGTCCATGAGGTTGCCGAGGCCCGCCCAGGCGAAGTTCATGAGGGTCGCGGCCGCCTGCCTGGCCGTGACGTCCGGGGTGGCGTTGGCCCAGTCGGCCAGCGACTCGGCGGCGCCGACGAGGGCCTCGCCGAGCCCGGCGACCTCCCCTTCCTCCAGTGACGGATCCCGGTGCGCCTCTCGTGCGGCCACCGCGATCAGTTCGGTGACGAACGCGACCAACTCCTCACGCATCGCGGCCACCTCGGCCGCGAAGGGCTCGCCGTGCGTACGGGCCTGGAGGTGCAGCACGGCCCAGCCGTCCGGGTTCTCGGCGGTGTGCGTGAAGAACGCCTGGAGCCCTTCCCAGAGTTGACGGTCGGCGGGCAACTCGGTCCGCACCCCCGTGCGCACGGCCTCGGTGAGCGCCTTCGCCTCACGCCGGATGCAGGCGGTGAAGAGGGATTCCTTCGAGTTCAGGTACAGATACACCAACGGCTTGGACACACCCGCCAGTTCGGCGATCTCGTCCATCGACGCGGCCCGGTACCCCCGCTGCCCGAACGTCCGCACCGCCGCGTCCAGCATCTGCCGCTCCCGCACCGCGCGCGGCATCCGCTTGCTCTTCACACCACCCATAGGGAAAGGGTAGGCGTGTTCCGGATCACCGTGGCCGTGAAGTCCGACCAAAAACGGGCGTCCTGGACCAAAAACAGGTTGATCTGTCAGGACGCCTGGCCCTGCGCCCGGGACGTGTCGTCGGCCACGTCCTCCTGGCTGCGGTTGGCGTCCAGGTTGGCCTTCACGCGGTCGACCTTCTGTACGATCTGCACGGAGGCGCGGTCCCGCTCCTTGCGCAGGACCACGAAGCTGATCGGGGCGGAGACGACCAGGGCGAGCAGGATCACCCACATGCCGTTGGACGCACCCAGCCCGCGTGGGGCGATGCCGAAGTGGACGAGGCCCCAGACGACCACGAAGCAGCCCGCGAAGATACCGAGGCGCATCAGTGTGTAGCGGAGCATCTCAATCCACTCTTCCGTTCCGAACCATTACCAAAGGCCACCGTCCAGTGAAGCACGGTCGGCTCACGATCTTGCAGCGGGGCCTCAGTAGAGCGTCAGCAGCATGAAGACGTCGTCCCGGTCGTCGCCCGGCGCGACCCGTATGGCGCCCGGAATCCGCCCGACCTCCTTGTACCCACAGGCGGCGTAGAAGTGCTCCAGCCCCATACCGCCCCGGCAGGTGAGGCGGATCGCCTCGATGCCGTCGAACCCCTGCGCGGCCTCCGCCGCCGCCGCGAGCAGCTCCCGCCCGCAGCCCGTCCCCTGGTACCGGGGGTGCACCATCACGGTGTACAGCCACACCCAGTGCGTCATCAGCCGGTGCGTGTTGAACGTGAAGAACGCGGTCGCCGCGACGCCGCCGTCCCGGTCGTACCCCACGAGCAGCCGCGCCCGCTCCTCGGCCATCGCCGCGAAGTGCTTCACCAGCTCGGGCCGGATCGCCTCCGGCGTCACCGGGGGTACGAACCCCACGGCGCCCCCGGCGTTGGACACGTCGGCCCACAGCTTGAGCACGCCGTCCCGAAGATCGGGTGTGACGGGCGGGTCCAGTCGAAATGTGAGGGGCATGTGGAGGACGGTATCTCGTCCGCCCATTTCGGCCGGTGGTCGGGTGCGGGTCCGTCGTGGCTGGTCGCTCCCCCACTCTCGGCTGCGCTCGAGCGGGGGGACCCCCATCGCGGCGGAGCCGCATATTCGACACAGCCCCGCGCCCCTGAAAAGCAGGGGCGCGCCCGGCATCGCCACGAACCGCAACCCCGACGCACCGGCAGCCGCGTACGCACGTGAGGGGGTGTGCCGGGAGGTGTCCGCCCGCAGCGGCCGGCGTCCGCCGCCGGGCACCCTCATCACCCCCACAGAACCGCCGGACCGAGGACGGAGACCTCCCGGCGCGCACCCGACCCACGAACAAACGCGTAGGCGCCCAAGCCACCACGGCGGGAAGGGCGCCCGCGCCCCCGAACCTCAGACCCGCATCGGCTGGGGCGTCTCCCGCCGCGCCGGGTCCGGCCCCTCGTACTCGCGGATGATCTCGTACCGCGTGTTCCGCTCCACCGGCCGGAACCCGGCATCCCGGATCAGGTCCAGCAGATCCTCACGGGTCAGCTTGTTCGGCGTGCCGAAGTTGTCCGCGTCGTGCGTGATCTTGTACTCGACGACCGAGCCGTCCATGTCGTCGGCGCCGTGCTGCAACGCCAGCTGGGCGGTCTGTACGCCGTGCATGACCCAGAAGACCTTGACGTGCGGGACGTTGTCGAACAACAGCCGTGAGACCGCGAAGGTCTTCAGGGCCTCCGCGCCCGTCGCCATCTGCGTCCTCGCCTGGAGGCGGTTGCGGACCTTGCCGTCCTTCATGTCCACGAAGTCGTGCTGGTAGCGCAGCGGAATGAAGACCTGGAAGCCACCGGTCTCGTCCTGCAGCTCACGCAGCCGCAGCACATGGTCCACACGGTGACGCGGCTCCTCGATGTGGCCGTACAGCATGGTGCACGGCGTCTTCAGACCCTTCTCGTGCGCGAGCCGGTGGATCCGCGACCAGTCCTCCCAGTGGGTGCGGTGGTCCACGATGTGCTGCCGGACCTCCCAGTCGAAGATCTCCGCACCACCGCCGGTCAACGATTCCAGACCGGCGTCGATGAGCTCGTCGAGGATCTCGGAGGCGCTGAGCCCCGAGATCGTCTCGAAGTGGTGGATCTCCGTGGCCGTGAACGCCTTCAGCGACACGTTCGGCAGCGCGGCCTTCAGCTCCCGCAGCGAGCGCGGGTAGTACCGCCACGGCAGGTTCGGGTGCAGCCCGTTCACGATGTGCAGCTCGGTGAGGTTGTCGCTCTCCATCGCCTTGGCGAGCTTGACGGCCTCCTCGATGCGCATCGTGTACGCGTCCTTCTCGCCCGGCTTCCGCTGGAACGAGCAGTACGCGCAGGAGGCCGTGCACACGTTCGTCATGTTGAGGTGCCGGTTGACGTTGAAGTGGACGACGTCGCCGTTCTTCCGCGTCCGCACCTCGTGCGCGAGCCCGCCCAGCCAGGCCAGGTCGTCCGACTCGTACAGCGCGATGCCGTCCTCGCGGGTCAGCCGCTCACCGGAGCGGACCTTCTTCTCCAGCTCGCGCTTGAGCCCGACGTCCATGCCTCCGCCTCTCCTCAACAACAACTCGTGCAACCGTACAACTCCAGCTCCGGGCACTGGCGCCCTGCAAGGGGCGCGGGGAACTGCGCGCTCAGCCACGGACGACCCGCAGTCGCGAAACGAGCCGACGGCCCCACGACGAAGCGCCACCGCCCCACCCAGCGGAGCGCTACCGCATCAGCCCTCCTCCGGCAGCTCACCCACCCGGTTCTCCCACTTCGTGGAGAGCACGACGGTCGTACGGGTCCGGGAGACGCCCTTCGTCCCGGACAGCCGCCGGATCATCCGCTCCAGACCGTCCACGTCGTCGACCCGCACCTTGAGCATGAACGAGTCGTCGCCCGCGATGAACCAGCAGTCCTCGATCTCGCCCAGATCCCGCAGCCGGGCCGCCACGTCCTCGTGGTCGGCCGCGTCGGACAGCGAGATGCCGATGAGGGCGGTCACGCCGAGACCGAGCGAGGCCGCGTCGACCGTGGCGCGGTAGCCGGTGATGACCCCGGCCGCCTCCAGCCGGTTGATGCGGTCGGTGACGCTGGGGCCGGAGAGACCCACGAGGCGGCCCAGTTCCGCGTAGGAGGCGCGGCCGTTCTCCCTGAGGGCCTGGATGAGCTGCCTGTCCACCGCGTCCATGCGATCGGTTGCCTTCCGCTGAAGAGTTCTCAAAGTAGTGATGAGTGGTAGCGCTCCCGCTACCAGGTGCTCAGAAAGAGTGAAGTCGAGCTGGGTTCGGTGCCGTTCAAGCCGTCCGCGCCCCGCCGCTTATAGA
>NZ_VMNX01000420.1 GCF_009377235.1 Streptomyces acidicola | reverse complement strand
GCCCCTGGGATGGGACGGGTAGGGGCGGCGGGGGCGGAAACATCCGGCGACGCACCCTCCGCGCCCCCCTCCAGCGGCGGAGCCGACCCCCACCCCCACATGGGCCAGACTGGAACCCATGACCATTCACGAGAACCTCCTCGGGGGCCCGCCCCCGACGCACCTCCCCGACGACCCGGAGCCCCGAGAACTGCTCGCGACCGGCACGGCCCCCGCGGACGTGGCCGCCCGCTACCCGACCTCGTCCCTCGCCTGGGCGCAACTCGCGGACGACGCGTTCACTCGGGGCTCGGTCGTCGAGTCGTACGCGTACGCCCGTACCGGCTACCACCGCGGCCTGGACGCCCTGCGCCGCAGCGGCTGGAAGGGCCACGGCCCGGTCCCCTGGGAGCACGAGGCCAACCGCGGCTTCCTGCGCGCCCTGCACGGCCTCGCCCGCGCCGCCGGAGCGATCGGCGAGCAGGAGGAGTACGAGCGCTGCACGCAGTTCCTGAAGGACTCCTCTCCGACGGCGGCCCAGACCCTGGGCTGAGCGTCCGTTTCGTGGGGCCCGCCCGGTGTGACCAGGCGGGCCTTGCGTTTTCGGGGGACGATTGCGCAGGATGCCCGTGGGGACCGGGGCCCCCGTGTCGACAACGGCAGGGGCGGACCGCTACCCGGATCATTTGCAGGAGACAGCGATGTCCCAACAGGCTCAGCAGATCCCTCCCTCCTCGGACGAGGCGCACGAGCCCGAGACCCCGCATCTCGACTTCCAGGGCACGACCCCCTACGAGGACTACGTCAGGGCGGATGTCCTCACCCACCTCCAGCACACCCTCTCCGACGACCCCGGAGAGATGGTCTTCCTGGTGACGACCCAGGTCATGGAGCTGTGGTTCACCGTCATCGTTCACGAGTGGGAGACCGCCGCGGGCGCGCTCCGCGAGAACGACGTACCGACGGCCATGGCCGCGCTCAAGCGGTCCGTACGAGAGCTGGAGGCGCTCAACGCCTCCTGGCGGCCCCTCTCGCAGCTCACCCCCGCCCAGTTCAACTCCTACCGCGCCGCCCTCGGCGAGGGCTCCGGCTTCCAGTCGGCGATGTACCGCCGTATGGAGTTCCTGCTCGGCGAGAAGTCCGCTTCCATGCTCGTACCGCACCGCGGGGCGCCGCGCGTGCACGCCGAGCTGGAGAAGGCCCTGCACGAACCGAGTCTCTACGACGAGGTGCTGCGGCTGCTCGCGCGCCGCGGCCACGCGGTGCCCGAGGCGGTCGTACGCCGTGACGTGTCCCGGCGCTACGAGCCCTCGCCCGAGGTCGAGGAGGTGTGGACCGCCCTGTACGCGGGCGACGAGACCGACGAACTCGCCCGGCTCGGCGAGGCGTTGACCGATGTCGCCGAACTGGTGTGGCGCTGGCGCAACGACCATCTCGTCGCCACCCGCAGGGCGATGGGCGCCAAGCCCGGCACGGGCGGCTCCGCCGGGGTGGCCTGGCTGGAGAAACGCGCACGGAAGAACGTCTTTCCCGAGCTGTGGACGGCGAGGTCCCATGTCTGAGCTCGATCTGAAGGCACAGAAGCTCGTTCTGAAGGCGCAGGAGCTGGACGCCGCGGACGAGCTGGCCGCGCTGCGCGGGAAGTTCGTGCTCGACACGGCGTCCGATCCGGCCGATCTGGAAGATCTGGAAGATCTGGCCGATCTGTCCGGTCGTGCGGGTGACGGCGATGGCGCCGGCGTCTACCTCGACGGCAACTCCCTCGGCGCGCTCCCGGCGGCCGTGCCCGCCCACGTCGACGACGTCGTACGCCGCCAGTGGGGCTCCCTGCGCATCCGTTCCTGGGACGAGAGCGGCTGGTGGACGGCGCCGGAGCGGATCGGTGACCGGATCGCCCCGCTGGTGGGCGCGGCCGCCGGGCAGATCGTGGTGGGCGACTCCACGAGTGTCAATGTCTTCAAGGCGCTCGTGGCCGCCGTACGCATGGCCGGGGACGGCAGGGACGGCAGGGACGGCAGGGACGGCAGGGACGGCCGGGACGGCCGGGATGGCCGGGACGAGATCCTGGTCGACGCGACGACGTTCCCCACGGACGGGTACATCGCCGGGTCGGCGGCGCGGATGACGGGCTGTTCGCTGCGCCCGGTGACGCCGTCGGAGGTGCCGGGCGCGTTGAGCGACCGCACCGCCGCGGTGCTCCTCAACCACGTCGACTACCGCACGGGCCGCCTCCACGACCTGCCGGGGCTGACGGCGGCGGTGCACGAGGCGGGCGCGTACGCCGTCTGGGACCTGTGCCACAGCGCCGGTGCCCTGCCGGTCGGGCTGGACGAGTACGGGGTCGACCTGGCGGTCGGCTGCACGTACAAGTACCTGAACGGAGGCCCCGGTTCGCCCGCGTACCTGTACGTACGCCGGGATCTCCAGCCCCGCTTCGACTCGCCGCTGCCCGGCTGGAACTCGCACGCGGAGCCGTTCGGCATGCGGCCCGAGTACACCCCGGCTCCGGGGGCGCTGCGGGGCCGCGTCGGCACGCCGGACATCCTGTCGATGCTGGCTCTTGAGGCGGCCCTGGAGGTCTGGGACGGGGTGACGATCGAGTCGGTCCGCGCCAAGTCCCTCGCCCTGACGGATTTCTTCCTGGAGTGTGTCGCGGCCTACGTCCCCGAGGGTCGGGTCGAGTTCCTGACTCCGGCCGCCCACGCGGAACGGGGCAGCCAGGTCGCGTTGCGGTGCCCGGACGCCGGGGACGTGATGAAGCGGTTGATCGAGAACGGCGTGGTCGGTGACTTCCGCCACCCCGACGTCCTCCGCTTCGGCTTCACGCCCCTGTACGTGGGGTTCGGGGACGTGGAGCGGGCGGGGCGGGTGCTGGGGGACGTCCTCGTGTCCTGAGACCGTGCGGCCTGTCCTGAGGCGGTGCGGCACCTCGGAACCTCACCGAGAGTGACATCCCTGTGAGGGCCCGGGTCACGGGGCCTGGTACCGTCCCCGCCAACGGCGGTTGCCCCATCCGGTCCGTCCGTAACCCCGAGAAGCCAATTCCGTTTCGCCGCTGAGAGGTTGGAGCATGCCGGACAACGTCGCAGCAACGGATGAGGCAGCAGTGCCGGATGGGGCGCGGGCCCGGGATGCCGCAGAGGAGGCGTCCGCCTTCTCGCACCCTCCGGTCGACCCCGACGCCGGCGCCGCGTACGGCGACCACCCCGACCAGGTGATCGACTTCTACGCGCCGCGCGGGCCCGGTGCCGGACACGACCGCGTACCGCTCGTGGTCGTGCTGCACGGCGGCGCCTGGCGCGCCCCGTACGACCGTCGCCACATAACCCCGTTCGCCGCCTTCCTGGCCGGCCGGGGTTTCGCCGTGGCGAACGTGGAGTACCGGCGCGGTACGGAGAACGGCCCGGGCAGTGGTGCGGGGAGTGGTGCGGAGGGCGCGCCGGTGGCGGGGCGCTGGCCGGAGACGTTCGACGATGTGGCGGCGGCGTTCGACGCACTGCCCGCCCTCGTACGGGACGCCCTGCCGCAGGCGGATGCGCGCCGCATGGTGATCACCGGCCACTCGGCGGGCGGCCACCTCGCGCTGTGGGCCGCCGCCCGCCACGTCCTCCCGGCCGACGCGCCGTGGCGTACGGACCGTCCGTCGCCGTTGCGCGGTGTCGTCGCCCTCGCCCCCATCGCCGACTTCGGGGTCGCCGAGAAGCTGGAGGTCTGCGGGGGAGCGGCCACGGAACTCCTGGGCGGAGCCGACGCGTTCGCCGAGCGCCGCCCGTATGCCGACCCCGCCCTCCTGCTGCCGACGGGCATCGCCACCACGGTGGTGCAGGGCCGTACCGACATCGTCGTCCCCCAGGCGGTCGCCGAGTCGTACGCCGACGCGGCGGCCAAGGCGGGCGAGATGGTCGGCCTCACGCTGCTGGAGGACGTCGGTCACTTCCCCCTGATCGACCCGGCGGCGGACGCGTGCGCGGTGGTGGCGGAGGAGATCGCGCAGCTGGCGTGGTGAGAGACCCTGCGGGGCTGTGGCATGGTCCCAGTACGGCCCCAGTACGGCCCCAGTAAGGCCCCGCTCGGCCGCCGCACGGCCGCGGTGTGGCTCCCGGCGTGGCTCCCTGGTGATACCCGTAGTACCTGAGAGCTACGTCCCAGATGAGTTCCCTGGAGTGACGCGGACGACGAGTCCGCGTTCGTAACTTCCCTTCCATACAAGCCCGATGAGCGGGCTGATTGGGAGGGAAGGCGCGATGGGGGTCGGGGAGAGCGGGGC
>NZ_VMNX01000041.1 GCF_009377235.1 Streptomyces acidicola | reverse complement strand
GGGAGGTGACGGTCGGGGTCGGGGTCGGCGAGGCCGAGGGGGGTGCCGAGCTGTCGGGTGTGGAGAGGGACGCGCTCGGACTCGTGCTCGACGGTGCGGGTGGGGCGTTTGGCGCGGGGGCCGTCGACGGGGTTGCCCCGGAGGGTTCCGATGAGGCCTCGTCGTCCGCCGACGTGTCCGGGACACTCGCCCGCAGGTCGTCCGGCAGTGCGTGGTCGCGGGTGGGCGTGTTGTACGAGAAGAGACCGCCGGCGAAGCCCGCGGCGGCCAGCACGGTGGCGACGGCTGCGGCGACGGCGATCGTCATGCGGCGGCTGAGCCGGGGCGCGCGCTCGGGAGGCGTCGGGGGCGTGGGCTCCGTGTGCTCGGGATTGGCGGGTTCCGGATGGGCAGGCTCGGGGTGGGCGGGTTCGGCGGTGTCGTCCTCGAAGAGCCGTACGTCGGCCGAGTCCGGGCGGGTCGTCGTGGACGCCACCGGCATGGCCATGGTGGGGACGTCGTCGGGTTGCCGCGCGGTCGACGGGGGTGCGTCGGCCGGGGTTGCTTCCCGCTCGCCGCTCAGTTCGACGTAGGGCCGTATGCGTAACGGGTCGAAGTCCTCGGCTGCCGCCGCCTCCGCCGTGCGCGCGTCGCGCAGGGCCTCCGAGGCGCGCCGGTTGCACGAGCAGGACGGAGTGCCGTCCAGCGTGCGCGGTGCCGCGCACTCCGGGCAGAGGTGGCGGTGCGATGCGCCGCCGTTGCCGCTTGCTTCACTCACGTGTGGTTCCTCCCCGCGCGATCTCCAGAAATTATGCAGATCTCGCGCACAGAATCTCCCAGACATCCCGGAATCACAGATTCCGGCGGGACTCAACAGGCCATAACCGGTCACACCGGCCACGATGGAGGGAGAAGCCCGGGACCGGGCTCCGCAAGACCCTCGCGCCTCGGGAGGTCTTCATGACGTCAGGAATGCCGGGAACGTCGGGTGCGTCGAGTGCATCCGGCGCGTCCGGGGCGGCGCGTGCGTCAGATGCGTCGGGTGTGTCCGGCACATCCGGTATATCGGGTGCACCTGGTGCGTCGGATACGCCAGACGCATCGGGTGCACCAGGTGCATCCGGTACGTCGTCCGCGTCGCTTGCGTCGCGTGCCTCGGATACGGCCGGCGGTGCCGACGGAGGCGCGAACCCCTCCCCGGCCCGGCACGGGGGCGCCGCCGCGGGGCGTCCGAACCGCGGTGTTCTGGTCTCCATCAGTGCCCTGTTGCTGGGCCTGCTGCTCGCCGCGCTCGACCAGACCATCGTGTCGACCGCGCTGCCGACGATCGTCAGCGATCTCGGCGGCCTGGAGCACCTGTCCTGGGTGGTCACCGCGTATCTGCTGGCCTCGACCGCGGCCACGCCGCTGTGGGGGAAGCTCGGTGACCAGTACGGCCGCAAGCGGCTCTTCCAGATGGCCATCGTCATCTTCCTCGTCGGGTCCGCGCTGTGCGGAATGGCGCAGAGCATGCCCGAGCTGATCGCCTTCCGGGCGCTCCAGGGGCTCGGTGGCGGCGGGCTCATCGTGCTGTCCATGGCGATCGTCGGCGACATCGTCCCGCCGCGTGAACGAGGCCGGTACCAGGGGCTGTTCGGGGCCGTGTTCGGCACGACCAGCGTGCTCGGGCCGCTGCTCGGCGGGCTGTTCACCGAGCACCTGAGCTGGCGCTGGGTGTTCTACATCAACCTGCCGGTCGGGATCGTCGCGCTCATCGTGATCGCCACCGTGCTGCGCATCCCCGTCGCGGCCACGCGGCACGTCATCGACTACCTCGGTACGTTCCTCATCGCGTCCGTCGCCACCTGCCTGGTGCTCGTCGCCTCGCTCGGCGGCACGACCTGGGCCTGGGGTTCGCCGCAGATCATCGGGCTGGCGGTGCTCGGGGTGGTCCTCGCCGTATGCCTCGTCGCCGCGGAGCGGAGGGCCGCCGAGCCCGTCCTGCCGCTGAAGCTGTTCCGGGTCCGGACGTTCACGCTGGCCGCCGTCATCAGTTTCGTCGTCGGCTTCGCCATGTTCGGCGCGCTGACGTACCTGCCCACGTACCTCCAGGTCGTCCGCGGCGTCTCGCCCACCCTGTCCGGCGTCCACATGCTGCCGATGGTGCTGGGCCTGCTGCTGGCCTCCACCACCTCCGGGCAGATCGTCAGCCGTACCGGCCGCTGGAAGGTGTTCCCGATCGCGGGCACCGGCGTCACGACCGTCGGACTGCTGCTGCTCCACCAGCTCGACGAGCACAGCTCCGACGGCGAGACGAGCGTGTACCTCTTCGTCTTCGGAGTGGGCCTCGGCCTCGTCATGCAGGTACTGGTGCTGATCGTGCAGAACGCGGTGCCGTACGAGGACCTGGGCGTCGCCACCTCCGGCGCGACCTTCTTCCGCGCGATCGGCGCCTCGTTCGGCGTGGCCATCTTCGGCACGGTCTTCGCGAGCCGCCTGGGCGAGAAGCTCGCGGCGGCACTCGGGGGTGCCCGCCTGCCGCCCGGTGTCACCCCGGCCACGCTGCGTGCCGACCCGCACGGCATCGCCGAACTCCCGCCCGCCCTCCGCGCCGACGCCCTCCACGCGTTCTCCTCCTCGATCACCGCGGTCTTCCTGTACGCGGTGCCGGTCACCCTCATCGGCTTCGTGCTGGCCTGGTTCCTGCACGAGGACCGGCTGCGGGCCTCGGTGACGGCACCGGACATCACCGAGACGCTGGCGACCAACCCGGTCCAGAGGTCGTCGTACGACGAGGTGTGCCGGGCCCTGTCGCTGCTCGGGTCCCGGGAGGGGCGGCGGGAGATCTACGAGAAGATCACCGCGCGTGCGGGCTACGATCTGCTGCCGGCGGCGAGCTGGCTGCTGCTGCGGATCAGGAAGCACGGCCGGGCCGAGCCCGCGCTGCTGGCCGAGGGCCGCACCGTGCCGCTGGACGTCGTCCTCGCCGCCTCCCGGCAGGTCGAGGAGCGCCGTCTCGTCCGCCGCGAGGGGCTCGAACTGGAGCTCACCGACACCGGCAGTGAGGCCGCCGACCGGCTGGCCCGGGCCCGCGAGGAGTCCCTCGCCGAGCTTCTCGGCGACTGGTGGGGGCCGGACCGCCCTACCGACCTCGCACAGCTGGTGGCGGAACTGAACGCCGAACTGTGCGGCTCCGACCAGGAACGCCCCCACGACGGCCCGGGCACCCGACCCCACGGCGGGGCCAACCGCCGCCCCATCGGTGACAACCTCTAGCCGTCGAGGTGCGTCAGCCCGTGAGGCCTGTGGGTCCAGTGAGACCTCTGGGTCCAGTGAGGGCTGTGAGCCGGGTGAGGTCCTTGCGGAACCAGTGCTCGGCGTAGAGCTGCTGGTTGTAGGGTTCGGTCTCCTCGTAGCCGAGCCGGGTGTACAGGGAGCGGGCCTCCACCAGGTCGTTACGGGTGTCCAGCACGATCCGCTCGGCACCCAGGCCGCGGGCCCCGTCCTCGGCGGCGGCCACGAGGAGCGCGGCCCCGCCCCTGCCCCGCGCCCTCTCGTGCAGGAAGACCCGCTTGAGCTCCGCCGTGACGGGGTCCAGCATCCGTAGGCCCGCGGTGCCCACGGGCTCGCCCCCGTACCGCGCCACCAGCAGCAGCCCGCCGGGCGGGGCCAGGTAGTCCCCGGTGTCCGCCGCGACCTCGCGCTCCAGCTCGTCCGAGTCCGTACGGCGCCCCTCGTGCAGCAGGTACCAGCGGTCGCTGACCTCCGTGTAGTACGCCCGCCAGAGTGCGGCGGCGACGGGGGAGTCGTGGGGCTCCGGGGCGATGGACCAGGTGGTGGTCGCGGGCGAGGACATGCGGGTCATTGTGTCTCTTCGCCGCGCCCCCCGCCGCCGGTTTTCATCCCTCGCCGCGCTCCCGCCCCCGGCGCTCGCGCCACTGCCCGACGAGCTCTTCCACGTCATACGGTTTGAGGCCCAGGGGCGGGCCCGGCGGGGGCTTGAACATCATGTCGCGGATCTTCGTGTTGATCTCTGTGACGATCTTCCGCACGAGCCGTTCGGAGGGGGCCGACGCGGCGGCCGCGAGCGCGTCCTCGGCCTCCTTGCGCAGGGCGAGTGCCGGCGGCAGGACCGACATGCCCTCGCGGGCCATCTTCTGTTTGATCCACCACAGTTCGTCGTACGACGTGTCGTCGCCGCTCAGTGGTTTCCCGGCACCGGGAAGCGTTGCGAACTCGCCGCGCGCCTCCGCGTCCCGGATCTGTTTGTCGACAAAGGACTCGAAGCTGACACCCGGTGGCTTTCGCTCGGTCATGACCCCCATTGTGCCGGAGGCGGCCCCGGGCGGCCGAGTCTGCGATTTATCATGCGGCGGCGGTGCGCTGAGCGTGCGCCGCGGAGTGATTATTGGATCCTCTGGACTGCGGGACCGCGCAGACCGGAACCCGTGACCCAGAAGGAGCGCACGTGCTCGAACTCACCATGGCCTCGGTCTCCGAGGAGGACACCGGGGCGACGGCCGGGATGCTGATGGCCGACGCGCCCAGCGACCCGGGCACGGTGCTGCGGGTGGGCCGCGACAAGACCGTGTGCCGGCTCGCCACGCCCGACGACTGGCTGTTCGTCTCCCGGGTCCACCTGGAGTTCCTGTGCGGGCCCGACGGCGACTGGCAGGTGACCTGGCTGCGCGGCACGCACGCCGAGCCGTCCTCCGAGGTGAGCCTGGCGATGGCCGGCCAGCAGGCACAGATGCTCCCGTACGGCACCACCGTCACGCTCCCGCGCGGCAGCTCCGGCGAACTCGTCATCCGGGACCGCACCGCCCCGCGCAGCGTCAACGTGGGCTTCTACCACGAGGCCTGAGAGGACTGGGCTGACGGCGCGTCAGTACAGCACCCGGGCCAGCGCGAAGCCGTCGTGCCCCTTGCTGCCCACCGTCTGCACCGCCGTGCCGCTCACCCTCGGGTGGGAGGCGATCAGCTCCAGTGCGGCCCGGGTGCCCCGGATGCCTGGGTCGTCGCTGCCGGCGTCGGTGATGCGGCCGGCCCGGACGACGTTGTCGAGGACGATCAGCGCGCCGGGGCGGGTGAGCTTGAGGGCCCACTCGACGTAGTTCCGGTTGTTGGCCTTGTCGGCGTCGATGAAGACGAAGTCGAACGGCTCCGGGTTCTCGTCGGCCAGTTTCGGAAGCGACTGAAGGGCGGGGCCCACCCGCACCTCGACGAGCCGGCCGAGGCCCGCGCGGTCCAGGTTGCGGCGGGCCACCTCCGCGTGCCGGACCTCGTACTCGAAGCTGATCAGCCGGCCGTCCTCGGGAAGCGCGCGGGCCAGCCAGATCGTGCTGTAACCGCCGAGCGTGCCGAACTCCAGGATGCGGCGGGCGCCCTGGACCTGGGCCAGGAGCTGGAGCAGCTTGCCCTGGTTGGGGGCGACGTTGATGTGCGGGAGCCCGGCCGCGTCGCTGTCGCGCAGCGCGGCGGTCAGCGCCTCGTCCTCCGGTGCGAGGAGGGCGGAGAGGTAGGCGTCGACGTCGTTCCAGATCCTCGACTCAGCTCTGCTCATGCACCATGCCTTTCGTCAGTTCGGTCAGCGTGGCCGGCTGGTCCCGCCGGGGCGGAACCCGCGCTCCGGGGAACCCCGCTGTGATCTGTGTCGCCTCGCGCGGGTGAACGCAACCCTCCGCGCACTATCGTCATCCGGACCAAAGCAGGGAAGACGTCAGGTGAAGTGGGGGTTGCCTGCGTCTCACACCTGGGGCAGTGCGAGGCTCTGAGGTAGTTCTTAGGGTGCGCACATGGTGACATACGGGACAAGCGGGGCGGGAGGGTCGACGGGGCGTGGCGAACGCGGAGCAGAGCAGACCGGGGAGTGCCTTCGGGGCGGGCATGGTGGCGACGAGGCTGGGGGCGGTCCGTGTCCTGCTGTGGCTCGTCGCCGCCGTCCTGACCGTACGTCAGGTCACCGTCGTGCTGAGTACGCCCAAGGGGGAGCGGCTGACGGATCTGGAGACCTGGGTCGGGCCCGACGGCGTGCTGCATGTGACGGGCTCTCTGTACGACTCGACCCGGTTCACGGGCACACCCTTCGGCGGGCTCGTCCTCAAACCGCTCACGCGCTCGGCCGAGCAGGCCCTCGGCTGGGGCTGGACCTTCGGCACACTGCTCCTGGTCGTCGCCCTGGGCCTGATCGCGGCCCGCGCCCTGCCGGGGCCCACCTCCCGGCGTACCGCCCTGCTCGCCGCGCCCGTCGCGGTCAGCCTGTTGCTGCTGTCGCTGCCGGTGCGCAACGCCCTGTACCTGGGCCAGACCAGCATCATCCCGGTGCTGCTCGTGCTGGCCGGGTGTTTCGTCGTCCGGGGGGAGCGGACGAGCGGGGTGCTCATAGGGATCGCGGCCGCTTTCCAGCCGACCGTGCTGCTGTTCACGGGGCTGCTGTGGTTCACGGGGCGCCGGCGCGCCGCCGCGTCCACCGGGATCACGTTCGCCGCGTGCACCGCGCTCGCCTGGGCCGTGATGCCGCAGGACTCGTACACCTACTGGGTGCACCATCTCGCGGGTGTCGGCCTGGGCGGCGCGGCGGACGACCTCGCCAACCAGTCCCTGCACGGCGCGTTGCTCCGGCTCGGCCTCAACGGGCCGCTGGAGATCGGGCTGTTCCTGCTGCTGGGCGCCGCCGTCGCCGTGGCCGGCCTGCGGCGGGCCGTGCGGTACGCACGCGACGGGCAGTTGCTGCTCGCGGTCGCCATCACCGGCTGTGTCGCCATCGCCGTGTCGCCCACGACCTGGCAGCACCAACTGCTGTGGGTGCTGCTCGCGGTGGTCGGCCGGGTGGGCCGGAAGGCCTCCGACCGGTACCTGTGGCCGGTCGCCGTCATCCTGGTGATGACGCTGCCCGCGAAGATGATGCTGCCGAACATGGCGGCCCTGTACCCCCTGCGTGACAACGTCGTCCTGCTGGCCGCGCTCGCCGCCGCCGTGGTCGTGCCGTTCCTGTCCCGCACCTCGCCCCACTACCGGTCGCCGATCCCGACCGACTACGCGGAACCGGTCCCCACGCGCTTCAAGCACGTCCCGCTCCTGCCGTTCCTGCGCCGTGTCCTGGCCCGCCCGAACCTGCTGCTCGAACTGCTGCTGATCCGCGTCACCTACGCCGCCTACTCACAGGTCCGGCTCGCGGCGACCGGCGGACGGGCCACCGCCGAGGAACACGGCCAGGAGATCCTCGACATCGAGAAGGCCCTGTTCATCGACATCGAGTACTGGGTCAACCACGCCGTGGTGAAGATCGACTGGCTGCGGGCCTTCTTCGACTTCTACTACACGTCGTTCCACTTCGTCGTGCCGCTGTCGGTTCTCGCCGTCCTCTACGTCCGCCGCCCGGTCGACTACCGCTGGGCGCGCTCCTCCCTCGGTTTCACCACCCTGCTCGCACTGCTCGGCTTCTGGCTGTACCCGCTGGCCCCGCCGCGCCTGATGCCGGACCTCGGGATCATCGACACCATCCACGGCGTGCAGGACTTCTCCCAGCCCGACTACGGCTCGCTGACCGCGCTGACGAACCAGTACGCGGCCATGCCGTCGCTGCACTTCGGCTGGTCCCTGTGGTGCGGTCTGGTGATCGCGATCCTGGCGCCCAGGTGGTGGATGAAGGCGCTGGGCCTGCTGCACCCGTTCTTCACGGCCCTGGCGATCGTGGCGACCGGCAACCACTGGGTGCTGGACGCGGTCGGCGGCGCCGTCGTGGTGGGCGGCGGCTTCGGGCTGACGTACCTCCTCCAGGGCCCGCGCGCCCGTACGGTGACGAAGGCGGCGGAGGTCAGCAGCGACCGGGAGACGGCGATGGACCGTACTCCGAGCTGATCCGGTACGCGCCCGGCTCGGTCACCGTCAGCCGCGTGAACTCGCCGTCCCGCGTCAGGCACCCGCCGTCGGCGCGCAGCCACGGCGAGTACGCCACCCGCACGGTCACCGAACCGGAACGCGGCATCCGCAGGTCGACGGCGGCGCTCGTGGTCCGTACGACGGTCGCGGGCGCCGAGACGAGCGGTACGGCCCCGCGCACCCGGTACACCCGCCAGTGCGCGTCCCGCCACACCGGCTCCAGCCAGTCGGGCCGGTCCTCGCGCACCAGGCGCGCCTCGTCCTCGGCGAACCCGTCCGGCTTGCCCAGCGGCAGGACGACGAAGCCGACGGCCCAGCGGTCCAGCCAGGCACGGTAGGTGACGGCGGAGAACGTGCCGTCGTAGAAGAGCCGGCCGCGCTCCATGTCGAGCTGCCGGTTCCAGCCGCGCGCCAGGTTCACATGCGGGGCGAGCGCGGTGGCCTCGCGGTGGTTGCGGGCGGGGACCACCTCGACGCGGGTGCGGTCGGCGCCGGCCCGCTTCAGCGCTTGGACGACGCCCCGGGTGTCGGCGGCCCACGCGGGCACGGTCGTGGACACCTTCAGGTCGTCGACCGTCTTCTTGCCGACCCAGCCCACGGCGAAGACGAGGACCGCGATCAGCAGGTTCCGGCGTAGTCCCCGCACGGTGAGCAGCGCCGCGAGCAGCACGGCCGGCGCGAACAGCTCGGCGAACCGCTCGACGTTGGTGCCGATGGGTGAGGCCACCAGGTACACGAGCACGGTCCCGGTCGCGTAGACGACCCCGGACCACCGCGCCACCCGCCAGCCCCGCGGCGCCAGCGCCGTCACGGTCAGCCCGAGCAGCACGGGCGGCCAGATCCGCGCCGGCGGCATCAACTGCTCGCCGGTGAACGGGAAGAACAGCGTCGTCACCCCCACGACCACCGCCGGCGGCACCAGCAGCGCGGCAGCCCGCCCCCAGTCCCGTACGACGAGGAAGCCCGCGCCCACCACCGCCAGGAACAGCCCCGCGACCGGGCTCGCCATCGTCGCGAGCGCCGCGTACGCACCCGCGAGGACCACCCGCCGCTCACGCGTCAGCAGCACACAGGCGGCGAGGCCGAGGGCGGTGCCCAGCGCGAAGGTGCTGCGGCCGGAGGCGACGTTGCACCACAGCGCGAGCGACGCGAGGAGCGCGGGGCCCACGGGACGCCGTACGCCCGCCCGTTCGACGAGGACGGCCGCGAGCCAGGACGCGACCAGACCGGACACCACCGTGACCGTGCGCACCCCGATCGCGGCCATCAGATAGGGCGAGATCAGGCTGTAGTTGGCGGTGTGCATCCCGCCGTACCAGAAGAGGTTGTACGCCGATCCGCCGTGCTGGGACACGAACCCCGTCCACGCCTGCTGGGCCGCGAGGTCTCCGCCGCCGGTGGCCAGGAACAGGTACCACACCGCGTACAACGGAAGTGTGGGGACCGTGGCCAGGAACGGCACGCGGTAGCGCTCCCACAGAGGGCGGAAGGGACGCTTCCAGCGCGTGGCCGTGGGGTCCGGCCGGACGATGGAGAGTTCGGCAGGGGCCACGGTTCGGGGGTTCCGTTCGAAGTCTTCGAGGTCGAGGATGTGGGGCTGACGATGCCACAGTCGAAGACGTGGAGCGGCGGCGGAACGTTCACCGACGTGTGTGGTTGGCGTGAACCCGGTGCTTCGGATCTCGCCCGGCTCTCCGTGCCGGGCCGGCGGAGCCGGGAGGCCGCCGGCCCGTGTACGGGGGGCCTGAGCGGCTCTGGGGAAGCTCGGGCACGCCCCCGCGCCGCCCGGCACGCTCCCCCACTGCCTTAAGGGCGTGGGAGGTGCCCCCACTCGCCGCACCGGCCAAAGGCCCAAGTAGCTCCTCCCCCAGTCTCAACTCCGTTCGACCGGGGGCGCCCCCATCGAGGACCTTCGTCCGGCACGCCGAGAGCACGCACCGGCTGCGACACAAGCCGCTGCCGCGGCGGGCGCGGGAACGCCCCCGCACTTCCCCAGAGCCGCTCAGTCCGCGCTGACCTGGAGTTCCTTGACGCCGTTGATCCAGGCGGAGCGCAGGCGCCGTGGGTCGCCCGCGGGCCTGAGGTTCGGCAGCGTGTCGGCGACCGCGTTGAAGATCAGGTCGATCTCCAGGGCGGCCAGGGACTTGCCCAGGCAGAAGTGCGGGCCTCCGCCGCCGAAGCCGAGGTGCGGGTTGGGATCGCGGGTGATGTCGAAGGCGTCCGGGTTCTCGAAGACCTCGGGGTCGTGGTTGGCGGCGGCGTAGAAGAGCCCGACCCGGTCGCCCTTCTTGATGGTCCGGCCACCGAGTTCGGTGTCCTGGGTGGCGGTGCGCTGGAAGGAGTTGACCGGGGTGGCCCAGCGGACGATCTCCTCGGCGGCGGTCGCCGGGCGCTGCCGCTTGTAGAGCTCCCACTGGTCGGGGTGGGTGAGGAAGGCGTGCATGCCGTGGGTGATGGCGTTGCGGGTGGTCTCGTTGCCCGCGACGGCCAGCATCAGCACGAAGAAGCCGAACTCGTCGGAGGCGAGGCTGCCCTCGTCCTCGGCGGCCACCAGCGTGGTGACGATGTCCTCGGCCGGGCACTGCTTGCGGTCGGCGGCCATGTTCATGGCGTAGGCGATGAGTTCGGTGGCGGACTCCTGGCCGACCTCCTCGGTGATCGCGTACTCCGGGTCGTCGTACGAGATCATCTTGTTGGACCAGTCGAAGATCCTGGCGCGGTCGTCCTGCGGGATGCCGATGAGTTCGGCGATGGCCTGGAGGGGCAGTTCGCAGGCGATCCGGGTGACGAAGTCGAACGGTCCGGGCTGTGCCAGAGCCTCCTGGGCGATGCTGTGGGCGCGGGTGCGCAGGGCGTCCTCCAGGGCGCGGATGGCGCGCGGGGTGAAGACGCGCTGCACGATCTGGCGGACCCGGGTGTGCTCGGGCGGGTCCATGTTGAGCAGGATCAGGCGCTGGGCGTCGATGGCGTCGCGTTCGATGTGCTCGTTGAAGCGGATGATCGCCGTGTTGAGGTACGAGGAGAAGAGCTCCGGGTGCGTGGAGACGTACTTGACGTCCGCGTGCCGGGTGACGGCCCAGTAGCCGTCGTCGTCGAAGCCGGCCAGGCCGTGCGGCTGTGCGATCCAGCGGACCGGTTCGGCCCGGCGCAGTTCGTCGTACTCCGGCAGCGGAACGCGGTGGTGCAGCAGGTCGGGGTCGGTGAAGTCGAACCCGTCGGGCAGCGCTGGACAGGGCATGGGCGACTCCCGTCGTTCTGACGGTCCATCAGTTATGAGGATTTGCCGAGACGGTAGTAACGGGTTCTACAAGTCGCAAGAGGCGTGGGCGCCTCAATTGCGTGCGGAACTCGTGCAGATCAAGCGTCCGGAGCCTGCTGGAGGCCGCTGATGGCTGCACGCCCCTTGCGGCGGCGGACACGCCGTCAGCACACTGCCAACAGAACTAGAACGCGTACTAGTTCTGCGTGGCGGGTCGGGCCGGGACGCCCCGCGCCGCGCGGGTAACCGAGCAGAGGAGCCCCCCATGGCCGCGGAACCCGTGATCGTCGAAGCCGTACGCACCCCCATCGGCAAGCGCGGCGGCGCGCTCGCCAACCTGCACCCCGCCTATCTCCTGGGCGAGACCTACCGCGAACTCCTCGGCCGTACCGGCATCCAGGCCGACTGTGTCGAGCAGATCGTCGGCGGCACGGTGACCCACGCCGGCGAGCAGTCCATGAACCCGGCGAGGACCGCCTGGCTGACCATGGGCCTGCCGTACGAGACCGCGGCGACGACGGTGGACTGCCAGTGCGGCTCGTCGCAGCAGGCCTCGCACATGGTGGCCAACATGGTCGCCGCGGGGGTGATCGACGTGGGCATCTCGTGCGGGGTCGAGGCGATGTCACGGGTGCCGCTGGGATCGGCGTCCAAGCACGGTCCGGGCAAGCCCTTCCCCGACGAGTGGAACGTGGACCTGCCCAACCAGTTCGAGGCGGCGGAGCGGATCGCGCGCCATCGTGGTCTGACGCGGGAGAACGTCGACACGCTGGGGCTGCTGTCCCAGGAACGGGCGGCGGCCGCCTGGGCGGAGGAGCGGTTCAAACGGGAGACGTTCGCCGTGCAGGTGCCGACCACGGAGGACGAACAGCAGGCGGGGCAGGGCATGTGGCGCCTCGTCGACCGGGACGAGGGACTGCGCGACACGTCGACGGAGGCCCTGGCGCGGCTGAAGCCGATCATGCCGACGGCGGTGCACACGGCGGGCAACTCGTCGCAGATCAGCGATGGCGCGGCCGCGCTCCTGTGGGCCTCGAAGCGGATGGCGCGTGCGCTGAAGCTCCGGCCGCGGGCACGTGTGGTCGCGCAGGCGCTGGTGGGGTCGGACCCGCACTTCCACCTCGACGGGCCGATCGACGCGACCCGGGCGGTGCTGGGGAAGGCCGGGATGTCGCTGAAGGACATCGACGTGGTCGAGATCAACGAGGCGTTCGCGTCCGTGGTGCTGAGCTGGGCACAGGTCTTCGAGCAGGACCTGGCGAAGGTGAACGTGAACGGCGGCGCGATCGCGCTGGGTCACCCCGTGGGAGCAACGGGCGCACGGCTCATCACGACCGCACTGCACGAGCTGGAGCGTACGGACAAGGAGTTCGCGCTGATCACGATGTGCGCGGGGGGCGGACTGGCCACCGGCACGATCATCCAGCGGCTTTAGCGCCGGGGCCCGGGCCCCCGGGGCCGGTTCCGGGTCAGTACAGGAACCGGTGGAGGGGCTCGGACTCCGTCAGGAGCATGGTGACCCGGTGGGCGAGACGCTGCCACGCGTCCTCCTGTGCGTGGGTCAGCCGTACGTCCTCGCCGTCGGCTGCCTCCAGTGCCGCGAAGAGGGCCGCGGTGTCGGCGTCGGCGGCGAGGTCCACCAGCGCGAGCACGCGCGCCAGCGCACCCACCAGGACGACCGCGGTGTCCGCACCCGGCCCGGTCGACGGGGTCGTGTCGCGCAACGCCGCGACGACGCCCGCGGGGTCGGGGGCGTCCGGCGGTGACACCAGGGCCGCGGACAGCTCACGCAGCAGTGCGTACAGCACGTCCGTTTCCCTCGGGGGTATCTCGGCGATGCGCAGGCCCTCGTGCTCCCAGCGGCCGTTCGGCGTCCACACCCGTGGCCCTCGGGCCACGGCTTCGGCCAGTGCCGTACGGATGCGCCGGAAGGCCGCGAGCCCGTCCGTGAACAGTGCGTGATCGCGGGTCCCGCGGGTCGATCCCGCCAGGGGTGCCAGAAGGTGGTGCTCCGCCCGGTCGCACTGGGCGCCGAGGTCCGGGTCGACGACGACGATGCGGGCCGACGTGGGCTGCTCTCGCTGTTCCATGCCTGCCAGCCTGCCAGCCGGCACCGACAACCGGGCGGAGTGACCGTGCTCAGTACCAGCCGTTGGCCCGCCAGAACTTCCAGGCGCCGCACGGGCTGCCGTAGCGGTTGTTCATGTATCTCATGCCCCATTTGATCTGGGTGGCGGGGTTGGTTCTCCAGTCCCGGCCCGCCGAGGCCATCTTCGAGCCGGGCAGGGCCTGCATGAGACCGTAGGCGCCGCTGGAGGCGTTGGTCGCGGTCACGCGCCAGTCGCTCTCGCGGTCGACGATCCTGGCGAAGCACCGGTACTGGGCTCTCTCGTCGATCATCTTCTTCGCGACCGCCCGGGACCGGGAGGGAGAGGTCTCCCACGTGGCCTGCGCGGGGGTGGCGGCGATCAGGGTGCCGGCGGCGGTGGCTGCCGCTGCCGCGGCGGCGAGGGCCTTCTTCGGGGTGGTGGCGGTA
Source organism: Streptomyces acidicola (assembly GCF_009377235.1). GTDB lineage: Bacteria > Actinomycetota > Actinomycetes > Streptomycetales > Streptomycetaceae > Streptomyces > Streptomyces acidicola. The sequence continues at coordinate 36,810 of NZ_VMNX01000041.1, read as the reverse complement.
CGGAGGACGGTCGAGGCGGACATCGGGATGCCTTTCGTCGGGAACAGGACTGTCGCCGGCATGCCCGCGCCGCGAGGTCGGTGTGCCCGTGCGGCTCGGTCATGCGCCGGCGTCGTGGCCCGGGTGGGGCGTGTCGGCGCCGCGCGACGCCCTCCAGGAAAGCGGGTCGGCCGCATGTCCGTGATCTACGCTTTTGGGCTAGTTATGATCGCGTGATGAGTGAAGGGGGATGTGTAACTTGACCCGTGATATGCAGGTCACAGGGGGTATTGGTGCGTATGTTCCACCGTTGGCGATTTACGATCCTGCTGCGTTTGTGATCTGTGTGCTGTGGGGCGGTTCACGCGTTGGGACCGCAGCCAGTCGGCTCGAATGTGACCGGAGTCTCGAATGCGGCCCGGCGTGTGGCACGGCGCAGGGCCTTGAGGACGGGGGTGCCGAGGGAGAGGGTCAGGACGACGGTGACGGCGGCCCGGCCCAGGTCCCAGCCGAGGGACGTGGCCAGACAGTACGTCAGGAAGCGGGCCAGGTTCGTGGCGAGCGCGGCGTCCGGGGCGAAGGCGACCGTGGACGCGAGTTGGTGCAGGAAGGGCCAGCCGGCGAGGTTCATGACGGTGCCGTAGGCGAAGGCGGCGAGGAAGCCGTACGCGGCGAGGAGAGCGAGTTCGGACCGGCCCCGGAGGCGGTCCGGGCCCGGCAGCAGCCCCGCGCCCATCGTGAACCAGCCCATGGCGAGCATCTGGAAGGGCATCCAGGGGCCCACCCCGCCGGTGAGCAGCGCCGACGCGAACATCGTGACCGATCCGAGGACGAAGCCGAAGCCCGGACCGAGGACACGGCCGCTCAGCACCATCAGGAAGAACATCGGCTCGATCCCGGCGGTTCCGGCCCCGAGCGGCCGCAGCGCCGCCCCCGCCGCGGCCAGCACCCCGAGCATGGCGACCGCCTTCGGGCCGAGCCCCGACTCCGAGATCGTCGCGGCGACGACGGCCACCAGCAGGACCAGCAGGCCCGCGAACAGCCAGGGGGCGTCCTGCGCGTGGGCGTTCACCTGCGAGGCGGGCGGGGCGAGGAAGGGCCAGCCGAAGCCGGCGACTCCCACGGCGCTGACGAGGACGAGGGCGGCCAGGGAGCGGGGGCCCAGACGGACGGGGCGGGCCCGGCGGGCCTGCCGAGGGGTTCTCGCAGTGGTGGCCCGAGTGGTTGCCGTCATGCCAGCGCCTTACGTACCTGAGTGACCGTGAGCCACTTCTGCGGGGCCAGGATCTTGGCGACCTGCGGGGCGTAGGACGGGGAGGCGACCACCACGTCCGCCGCGGGGCCGTCGGCGATCACCTCGCCGTCCGCGAGCAGGACCACTCGGTGGGCGAGTTCGGCGGCCAGCTCGACATCGTGCGTGGCCAGCACGATGGAGTGGCCCTCGGCCGCCAGCGAGCGCAGGACGCCGACCAGGCGGGCCTTCGCCGCGTAGTCCAGACCGCGGGTCGGCTCGTCGAGCAGGAGCAGGGGAGGGCGGGCCGCCAGGATCACCGCCAGCGCGAGGGTGAGCCGCTGACCCTCCGACAGGTCCCGCGGGTGTGTGTCGTCGTCGATGCCCGGCAGCAGACCGGAGACCAGCGCCCGGCACGTGCCCGGCGCGGCCCCCGTGATGGGGGTCCCCCCGCGCGAGCGCAGTCGAGCGTGGGGGAGGTCGGCCGCCGCGCACTCGGCGGCCACCGTGTCGGCGTACAGCAGGTCCCGCGGCTCCTGCGGTACGAGGCCGACACGGCGGACGAGGTCGCGCGGGGACGTGCGGTGGGGGACCGCCCCGCCCACGCGCACCGTTCCGGCGGACGGTTCCACCAGGCCCGCCAGCGCGCCGAGCAGCGTGGATTTTCCGGCCCCGTTCCGCCCCATCAGGGCGATCGTCTCGCCCGGGGTGACGGTGAGGCCGACGCGGCGGAGGGCCTCGACACGGCCGCGGCGGACGGTGAGTGCGTCAACGACCGCCGGGTGGGCGGGAGCTGAGGGATTCAGGACGGGCGACGGTGTACGCCCGCGGAGGAAGCGGGGGCCGCGGGACGGCTTCCGGGGAGCCGTGGGGACGGGCGGCTCCGGTACGGTCCCACCGGCCCTCACGTCCTCGGCGCCCGGCGCCGTCGTACGCTCCAGCCGCTCCCGCAGCAACCCCGCCCGCCGCCGCGCGTCCCGAACCGTGAGCGGCAGCGGCGTCCAGCCCGCCAGCCGCCCGAGGTCCACCACCGGCGGGTACACCGGAGACACGGCCATCACCTCCGACGGCGTGCCCAGGACCAGGGGCGCGCCCGGAGAGGGCAGCAGGGCGACCTGGTCCGCGTACTGGATGACGCGCTCCAGACGGTGTTCGGCCATCAGCACGGTCGTCCCCAGGTCGTGGACGAGCCGCTGGAGCACGGCCAGCACCTCCTCCGCGGCGGCCGGGTCCAGCGCGGAGGTCGGCTCGTCGAGGACCAGGACCCGGGGGTGCGGGGTGAGGACGGAGCCGATGGCGACGCGCTGCTGCTGACCGCCGGACAGGGTGGCGATGGGGCGGTCGCGCAGGGCGGCCAGGCCGAGCAGGTCCAGGGTCTCCTCCACCCGCCTGCGCATCACGTCCGGTGCGAGGCCCAGCGACTCCATGCCGTAGGCGAGTTCGTCCTCGACCGTGTCGGTCACGAAGTGGGCGAGAGGGTCCTGGCCCACCGTGCCCACCACGTCGGCGAGTTCACGCGGCTTGTGGGTGCGGGTGTCGCGGCCCGCCACGGTCACGCGGCCCCGCAGCGTCCCGCCCGTGAAGTGCGGCACGAGACCGCTCACCGCGCCCAGCACGGTCGACTTGCCGACCCCCGACGGGCCGGCCAGCAGGACGAGTTCACCCTCGGGGACCTCGAAGTCGACGCCCCGGACGGTGGGTTCGGCCGCTCCGTCGTATGTCACGGAGACATCCTCGAAGCGGATCATGCGGGTTCCTCGCGGATCATGCTTGTTCCTCGGGAGTCGGGGGTGGGGGTGCCGTCAGGGCGCCCTTCAGCGGGGCCGGCACGGTGAACGCGGGCAGCAGACCCAGCAGGATCGCCGCCATGGGCCACAACGGGAGCGTCGGCGCCGTCAGTGGCACGACACCGGGATGCAGCGCGGACGGTTCGTACTCGGCGGCGACGACCAGCAGGGCCGCCACCGCGACCCCGGACGCGGACACCAGCCAGGCCCGCGGCCCCCACGCGTCCGGCCGGTAGCGCGTGCGCGGCGAGCGGCGGCCGCCCAGCCACAGCCCGGCGAGCGCCACGGCGAGCCCCGCGAACAGGACGGGCAGGCCGTAGCCGCCGCCCTCGGCGGTGAGGACGCCGTACGTTCCCGCACAGACGCCGAGCAGGCCGCCCAGCGTGAGCCCGGCCGTGGTGCGGCGCACGGCGGGCGCCACCTCGGCGCTGCGGCCGTACCCCCGCGCGTCCATCGCCGCCGCGAGGGCCACCGAACGCTCCAACGCGCCCTCCAGCACCGGCAGCACGACCTGGGCCAGCCCGCGCAGTCCCCGGTCCGGGCGCCCGCGCAGCCGCCGTGCCGCCCGCAGCCGCTGCACGTCCGCGACGAGATGCGGTGCGAACGTCATCGCCACGACCACGGCCACCCCCACCTCGTACAGCGCGGCCGGCAGCGACTTCAGCAGCCGCGCCGGGTTCGCGAGGGCGTTCGCCGCACCCACGCAGACGAGCAGCGCGGCCAGCTTCAGACCGTCGTACACCGCGAAGACCAGGCCCTCCGCGGTGACCCGGCCGCCCACGCGGACGCCCTGCGCCCAGTGGGGGAGCGGGAGTTCGGGGAGCGTGACGATGGTGTGGCTGCCGGGGACGGGCGAGCCGAGGACGACGGCGAAGGCGACACGGAGGAGGAGGACGGCCAGGGCGAGCTTGACGAAGGCGGTGTACGAACGGGACCAGGGGGCGTCCGTGCGGTGGGTGGCCACCACGTAACCGGCCACCACGACGAGAAGGGTGAGCAGGAGGGGGTTGGTGGTGCGGGAGGCGGCGGTGCCGAGGCCGAGAGCCCACACCCACCAGGCGCCGGGGTGCAGCGTCCCGGTCCGCATCGTCCCCGTCTGTATCGCCCTCGTCCGCATCGTCCTCAGCCCCTGCGGCGGCGCGCCTGCCACACCGCCGCCGCGCCCAGCAGCACCACGACACCGGCACCCGCGTACAGGCCGAGGGACGGTCCGCCGGAGGAGCCGTCCTCCGCGCCGGACGCCTGCGAACCCTCGTCCGAGGCACTCGCCCCGGTGCCCGCCCCGGTGTCCGCCCCGCTGTCCGGGACCGGATCGCCGCAGCCCATCTCCGGGTAGTCCGCGATGGCGCACAGCAGGGCGTTCGTGTCGTAGCGAAGGGGCCCCGCCACCGCTGCCAGGGCTTCGGCGGTCGTCGCGTCCTCCGGTACGAGGGCGCAGGCCGTGCGGGGCTCCGGGGGCGTCTCACCGGACGGGGCGTCCGCCGCCGTACCGAAGTCGATGACGAGGGCCACGCGCTTTCGGCCCTCGCTCGGGGGCGTCTTGGCACAGATGGACGCGAAGTCCGCGGCGCCGCGCGGCTCGGCCGCGTCGTCCGCGTCCCGGCTGACCGCGAAACGCAGGCCCTGGACGTCGCCGTCGGAGGGGCGGGCCGTCGAGGGGCCCTGCGTGGCGTACGTCCAGGCCGAACCGCCGTTCCGCCCGTCGCCCCGCCCGCCGTCCTGCTCCCAGAACGACCAGTAGCGGTAGCCGGTGGCCAGAGCCGGGCCGGCGCCCCAGACGACGATGACGAGGGCGAGCAGGAACAGGAACCGGAACGGGTTCGCGGGAGACGTACGACGAGGGATCACGGCTGCTGCTTCTTCGTACGGCCGCTGAGCAGGAACCCGACACCGATACCGGCGACCAGGCACGTCCCGACGATCCACCACACGCCGAACACGGAGCCGTCGTCCTTCCCCTTCTCATCCCCCTTCTCGTCCGCGTCGGCCGCGGTGGAGCGGTTGGGCACCTCGGGGGCCGGGCCGGTCGCGTTCAGCTTCTTGACGAGGTCGGTGCCGCCGAAGTCGCGCGGGTCGGTGCCCGTGGCGTGGGCGGCGAGGATGAGCTGCGCGTACGCGGCCGGACCCGCCCCGGCCGCCCAGGGGACGGAGTTCTTCTCCAGCCAGGCCAGCGGCTTCGCGGTGCTGTCCTTCTGCCCGGCAGCGGCGAGCGCGACGACCGCGTCGGCCGTGTTGCCGTGGTCGGGCTGGTCCTCGGCGCCCGGGAGGGAGGACTTCAGGTAGCCGTCCTTCGCGAGGGCCTCAGTCAGGTAGAGGGCCCCGTTGCGGGCCGCGTCCTCGGGTGAGAGGTCGTCACCGCCGACGCACTCGGCGGCCGTACGGGCGTCGTCCTTGCCGGCCTTCGCCACGAACCCCTTGCCGAGACCGCCGAGCACCGCGGCCGCCGTGGCGTCGGCGTTCGCGAGCAGCCCGCCCTTCTTGTCGGGCTGGAAGGCGAAGGCGCCGCCGCCGTCCTCGTCACAGGGGACGGACAGGGCGCGCAGCGCCTCGTACGGGGAGTGCTCGCCCTTCTTCTGCTCCGCGGGCTCGTCGCCGACGGCCACGAAGGCGCCGATGACGACGGACGTCGAGTTCGCGTCGCTCGCGCCACCCGGCTGGTAGCCCCACCCGCCGTCCTCGTTCTGCGCGCCCTTCAGCCAGCGCACGGCCCGGCCGACCTCGCCGTCGTGCCCGCCGAGTGCGGCGAGGGCCTGGACGGCCGCCGCGGTGCTGTTGGTGTCGACCGGCGTCTTGCCGTCGCACTTCGCGGAGGCGTCGGCACGGTACGCCGCGAACGCCCCGCTGTCGCACTGCTGCCCCACCAGCCAGTCCACCGCGACGACGGCGGGCTTCACACCCACGGTGTCCTGGGCGAGCAGGGCCAGGGACTGGCGCCAGACACCGTCGTACGTGGGGTCGGCGGAGCCGTACAGCCCGCGCGGGATCGACTGGGACGGGGAGGCGGAGGGTGAGGAGTCGTCGGCGAAGGCGGTGACCGGCACGGACCCGGTGCCGAGTACGGCCACGGCTGTGACGGCCAGTATCGCGGCGCTGCGACGTATGTTCATGACGGGTGGTGCCTCCCCCTGTGGGGGAGCCGGACAGCACGGCACAGCCGGGCGGCTCGGCTCCGTATGCCTCGACGGTGCCGTTCACCGACGGGTTGCCGGTGACGCGAGCCGGTCACGTCCGTACGAGGCATTCCGACTTGCCGGCCCCCTTGTTGGGTTCGGGGCGGCTCACGGTTGCGGGTCAGTGCCGGATTTGCACCGGCTTCCCCCCGTACGGGTGTGATGGCGACCGGCACACTCTACCCGCCCGCGGTGACACGCCCGCGGGGTGGCTTGTCGGTGCCGGTGGGGGCCCCGCGGGCCTGAGCGGTTCACACGGCCACGTACGTCACCGGGTCCGTGCCCGGCACCGCCTCCGCGTGACCCAGTTTGACCAGGCGGCGCAGGTGGGCCTCGGCTTCCGAGACGGCGATGTTCCTGGACCCGTGGGGGATGTCGGCCCAGGGGCGGTTCCACTCCATGCGTTCGGCGAGCTGCCACGGGGTCAGCGGGTTCGAGAGGAGGGTGAGGAGTCCGGCGAGGCGCTGCTCGTGGTGTGCGAGCAACTCACCCACACGGGACGGGGCATCGGTGAAGGCGTACTGGTGGGCCGGGAGGATCTCGGCGGCGGCGAGGCGGCCGACGCGTTCGAGGGAGTCGAGGTAGTCGCCCAGGGGATCGGTGACCGTGGCGTCGTCCGGGTCCTCGTACAGGCCGATGTGCGGAGAGATCTCCGGGAGCAGATGGTCGCCGGAGAACAGACGTCCGTGGCCCGGGAGTCGGTCGGGATGGGACTCCTCCAGGTGGAGGCAGACGTGGCCGGGGGTGTGGCCCGGGGTCCAGATCGCGCGGAGGCGGCGGCCGGGGAGGTCGAGGAGTTCGCCGGGGACGATCTCGCGGTCGGGGAGCGCGGGGGAGAAGCCGGGCAGTGCGCGGGGCTCGGAGGTGCGCAGGGGCGCCACGTGTTCCTCGGGTGCGCCCGCGGCCGTGAGCTTGGCGGTCATGTAGGTGAACCAGCGGCCCGGCCTGGTCTCGCGGGTCCGGCGGACGATCGCGCGGTCTGCCGCGTGCATCGCCACCCAGGCACCGGAGGCCTCGCGCACCCGGCCCGACAGACCGTGGTGGTCGGGGTGGTGGTGGGTGACGATCACGCCGTACAGCTCGCCGACGGACGTACCGCAGGCGGTCAGGCCTTCGGTGAGTGTGTCCCAGGAGGCCGGGTCGTCCCAGCCGGTGTCGATCAGTACGGGACCACGGTCGGTGTCGACCGCGTACACGAGCGTGTGTCCGAGGGGGTTGTCCGGGATGGGCACCTGGATGCTCCACACGCCCCCGCCGTGATCGGTCACCCGCGTACTCGCCGCCATGAGGTCCCCCATCGCCGTGTCCCGGGGCCACTATAACTAGAACAGGTTTCGATGAGAGCCCGAGTAGCCCCCTCGCATACCCGTCCCATCCGTGGACTCCTCCAACTGGAACTGGTATCAGTTCCCGTGTCTGATGGATCGTCAGAGGAATACCGTTCAGAGGAATACCTCAGAGAAGAACGGCTCAGAAGAACGGCACAGAACAAGGACGTACGCACCCGGGGAGGCAGTCGACCATGGCCGAGCTCGTGGAACACGGACAGCTGTTCATCGGCGGGGAGTTGACCGACCCCCTCGGCGAGGACGTCATCGAGGTGGTCTCGCCGCACACCGAGGAGGTCATCGGCCGTGTGCCGCACGCCTCCAGGGCGGATGTGGACCGGGCGGTGGCGGTCGCGCGCAGGGCGTTCGACGAGGGCCCCTGGCCGCGTACGACGCTCGACGAGCGCATCGAGGTCGTCACCCGGATCAAGGACGCGATCGCGGTCCGCCACGAGGAGATCGCCCGTGTGATCTCCGCCCAGAACGGCACCCCCTACACCTCGTCGATCATGGTGCAGGCGCTCGCCTCGATGATGGTGTGGGACGCGGCGATCACGACCGCCCGCGGCTTCACGTACGAGGAGAAGCGGGACGGTGTGCTCGGCAAGCTGCTGGTGCGGCGGGAGCCCGTCGGGGTGGTCGCGGCCGTCGTGCCGTGGAACGTGCCGCAGTTCACCGCCGCCGCCAAGCTCGCGCCCGCGCTGCTCGCGGGCTGCACCGCGGTGCTGAAGGTGTCGCCCGAAACACCGCTGGACGCCTACCTGTTGGCGGAGATCGCCGCCGAGGCGGGGCTGCCCGAGGGCGTGCTGTCGATCCTGCCCGCCGACCGTGAGGTCAGCGAGTACCTGGTGGGGCACGAGGGCGTGGACAAGGTGTCCTTCACGGGGTCGGTCGCCGCGGGCAAGCGGGTCATGGAGGTCTGCGCGCGCAACCTGACCCGCGTCACTCTCGAACTCGGCGGCAAGTCGGCGGCGGTGATCCTGCCGGACGCCGACGCGGGGACCGCCGTCGCGGGCATCGCCCCCTTCGCCTGGATGATCAACGGCCAGGCGTGTGTGGCCCAGACCCGCATCCTCGTCCCGCGCACCCGCTACGACGAGTTCGCCGGGGCCTTCGCCGCCGCCGCGAGCGCGTTGAAGGTCGGTGACCCGCTCGACCCGACCACGGAGCTCGGCCCGTTGGTCGCCCGCCGCCAGCAACAGCGCTCTCTCGACTACATCCGCATCGGCCAGGAGGAGGGCGCCAAGCTCCTCACCGGCGGTGGGCGTCCGTCCGGCTTCGAGCAGGGCTGGTACGTCGAGCCGACCCTCTTCGGCGACGTCGACAACTCCATGCGCATCGCCCGCGAGGAGATCTTCGGCCCGGTCATCTGCCTCATCCCGTACGGCGACGAGAGCGACGCGGTGAAGATCGCGAACGACTCCGAGTACGGACTGAGCGGCAGTGTGTGGACCGCGGACACCGAGCGCGGCATCGAGGTCGCCCGGCAGGTCCGCACGGGCACGTACTCCGTCAACACCTTCAGCCTCGACATGCTCGGCCCGTTCGGCGGCTACAAGAACTCCGGTCTGGGGCGGGAGTTCGGGCCCGAGGGGTACGGCGAGTACTTCGAGCACAAGATGATCCACCTGCCCGCGGGCTGGGGGGCGTGAGGATGGGCGACCGCTGGCACGTCGAGGTCGACCGCTCCCTGTGCATCGGCTCGGCCCAGTGCGTGCACCACGCCCCGGACGGCTTCCATCTCGACGCGGGCCGTCAGTCCCACCCCGCCGCTCCCGACACGGACGCCAACGAGAAGATCCTGGAGGCGGCGGAGAGCTGCCCGGTGGAGGCCATCGTCATCACGCTGCCGGGGAGCGGGGAGACGGTGTTTCCGCCCGAGGAGTAGGGCGTCTTTCGGGCGGGGCCGGAGCAGTCCTCCTTGATGGGGTCGAGGCCCAGCAGCAGCCCGGCTTGGCGAACACCCCATGCCCTGTCACTATCCGCTCCATGACGGGGACTTCACACGGTACGGCGATAACCGCGGTCTGGGATCAGCAGAGTGTGTGGTCTCAGGCTGCGGGGCAGCTCAAGGAGCAGGTGGTACGGGCCAGGGCGAGGGCCTTGGCGCTGGGAGTGACGGCGGCGGCGCTGGGCACTGCGGCGTCCCAGACGCTGACGTGGAACGAGGCCGTGGGCAGGGTGCTGGCCTTTGCCGCCGCGGTCGCCGCCGGGGCCGCACCGCTGATGGGCCGGCGCGGCGGACCCGACAGAGTGAGCGACTGGATCCGGCTGCGCGCCGTCTCCGAGGCCCTCAAGGCCGAAGTGTACGTCTGCCTGGCCGGAGTCGGCGCCTACCGTGGGAACGACAGCGGCGGTGATCTGCTGCGCGAGCGGGCCCGCGGGTTCGTGGCGGACGGGGAAGACCTGCTGCGGCACACCATCGGCATCACGGCCGTTGAGCGACGGGTGCCCGATGTCCGGGAGGTGGAGTCGTATGTGGAACAGAGGCTGCGGCTGCAACTGCAGACGTACTACCGGCCGCGGGCCGCGTACATGCACCGCAAGGTCCGGCTGCACGAGCGGATCGAGTTCGCACTGGGCGGGCTCGGGGCGGTGATGGCGGCGGTCGCCGCCGCGTGGGGCGTGGAGCAGATCGCGGCGTGGATCGCGGTCGCGGCGTCGATCGGAGTGGCGGTCACCGCGCATGCGGTCGCGCAGCGGTACGCCTACCAGCAGTTGGAGTTCACACGCACCGCACAGGAGCTGGATCGGTTGCTGGAACGGTGGTCGGCCGAGCCCCAGCCGGCACCGGAGGCCGCCGACCGGTTCGTGGCCGCGTGCGAGCACGTGATCTCCGTGCAGAACGAGGCGTGGATGATCCGCTGGACGGTGGGCTGACCCGGTCAGCACGGCCAGCGGTACCGCTCCCCGGGCGCGACGTCCTGCCACTCCTGTGCGCTGAGTCGGCGGGTGACCATGCCGCACAGCGAGGAGACCCATCCGTCTGCCGTGACTTCGGCGATGGACGTGCCGTAGCTTCCGGCAGTCACGAGACGATCACCGTCCGGGGTGAAGCCCAGAGCGGCATCGGCGTCCACCGCGGCCACTTCGGGGCCGACCTGTCGGCGGCTGGAGATGTCCCACAACGTCACCTGCGGGCGACTGACGAGCCCACCGCCGGGGCTGCCCACGATCACGAGCCGACGCCCGTCAGGGCTGAACTGCGCACGGAACGCCCCCGAATCGGGAACGAGGTCGCTGCCGACCTTCTCCCCGTTCTCCACGTTCCACAGGGAGACGGACCGGCCTGCAAGATTGCCTGCAACTGTCGTGGTGGCCAACGTCTTTCCGTCCGGGCTGAACGCCGCGTTGGCCGCTTCGCGGATGAGGCGCAACCGGGTGCCGGAGGCCGTATCCCACAGACCGACCCCGCCGCTGCGGCCGGTGGCGGCGAGCGTTGTGCCGTCGGGACTGAGAGCAGCGTGGTCGGCGAAGCCGTCGGTCTCCGCCACCGTACGAGGCTTCCCGCCGGAATCCGCCACGTCCCACACGACGACCCTGAACTGTCCCGTCAGCGCCGCGTACAGCTTCTTGCTGTCGGGGGAGAACATCAGGGACGGAATGTGGTGCCTCTCATCGTTCCCTGCCTCGAACCGGGAGACGCGCCGGCCGTCCCGCACGCGGAAGACCTCCACGTTCATCCGGCCCTCACGGAGCCCCACGGCCACCGCGAGCAGCGAGCCATCTGGGCTGAAGGCGGGCATGCCTCCGTTCTCGCTGAGCCGGAAATTCCCGGTGCGTTCACCTGTACCAGTGTCCCAGAGGCTCACGGTCCGGCCTGAGGACGAAGCCACGGTCCGCGCGTCCTGGCTGACCGCGTAGAGACCCTCCTTCGCGGGCACCGGCAGGCGCTCGCTGATCCTCCCGGCGCCGCCCTTCTCCCAGAGCACGACGGATTCGTCGACGGCCGCTGTGGCAACAAGCGATCCGTCGGCCGTCTCCACTTCGGAAACCCGTTCGGCAGGCTCGAACTTTGGCGGGCCGTCGCCTCTGCGCATGTCCATCGCCTTTTCGACGGTGCTTGCCGACCCCATACGCCGATGGTCCAGCAGGTCCCACAGCTCGAATCGATTCTCGCCGGCCTTGGTGAGCACCGCGTAGCGTCCCCCAAGCATGGGGCCGTTGCCCTCCCGGGTGCTACCCGCAGCGGCCATACCGGGAGCCGGTACCCAAGGGTGTGCGGTTCCCTGCTCGTAGACGCGTGCCTCCCTCGCAACATTGACCAGCACCCCGTCGTCCTCGGTGAAGCCCACGAAATTGCTGTTACCGCGGTCAATGTCCTGCAAGGCCTTGTCCTGTACGGCATCGGAGTCCGTGAGCTCCATGAGCCGACCGTCACACACAGCCCTCCGCCCAGAGGGTGACATGGTCATGCCGACGCAGTTGGACTTCTCGACAATGCGATGACTACGCACATCCCACAGCACGTTGGGTGTCTGGTTCGAATCCCCGAAACCGGCAGTGGCAAAGAGACGCCGACCATCCGCACTCAGCCCTGCCGAGAGCTGGAACAGCCCGGTCGGCACACCCGCCTCGACTGTTGAGAAGCTGTCCTTGACGCGCATCGTCCTGGTGTCGGCCAGGTACACCTGTGTCGCGTCGTCCGACGTCAGTGCCACAGTCCGGCCATCGGCAGACAGGGAACGGGCGTTTTGGTCGCCGGACTCCAGCAGGCTGCCCGAAAGCACTCCCCGGCTCCGCGCCCGCTCGACATCCCAGACCTCGGTGGTCCCCCCTCGCTCCTCCACCCCACCAGCGGCTTGCCCTCGTTCGATGAGGAGGATATCCCCGCGCCGACTGAGAAGTACTTTCTTCACGGACTCGCCGCGTGGGGCGACAACTGTGCGCACCCGGTTGAAGTTGGTCAACCGCTCGGCGATGGCGTTCTGCGCCTCGGCGGTGTCCGCCTGTCCCCGCGCGGCCAACGCGTACTGCAGCGCCCTCTCCGGATCGGGGCCGGACACGTCGTCGGCCATGGCGGCCAGCTTGCGGGAGAGGGCGGCCCGGTACTGGGCCTCCGCACCGTCCTGTCCGGCAGCGACGAGCCCGGACAGGACGACGACCGCGGCCGTGCCGGCGGCCAGGGCTGACCGAATGCGGAGTGTGCGCCGTCGGACGGACCCGTGGCTTTCCTCCAGGTAGCGGCTCTGCTTCTCGGTGAGCCCGGCGTGGAAGTCCTCCTCGTCCGGGGTACGCCGCCGCCACGTCTCGGCGACGGACAGTTCGTCGGCCCGCAACAGCAGCCCGTCGCTGCGGCCGCCCTCCCACCACTGGTGCGCCAGCACGCCGAGCCGGGCGTGGAACGCCACCCACTGGTGGTGTTGGTGCACGAAGGCGACGATGTCCTCGACGCCCTGGGCCAGTTGCTCCTCGTCGGGATCCACCAACGACAGGTTCTGGTATGCCGTCAGTTCACCCCACCCGCGCTCCCGCATGAGTCCGCTGGTGCTGCCGCGCACCAGCTCCGGGTCGATCACCACAGGAAGGATGCGCTTGCGCTGCTCGATGGCCTGCCGGCATTCCTCCCAGCAGTACGTGGAGGCCAGGGCGTCCCGACTCAGCAGCACTACGAGAGCGTCCGAGGTGCGGATGCCCTCGGCAATGGACTCGCGCCACCGCTCAGAAGGAGTGATGGCCTGCCAATCGACCCAGAGCTCACCCAGCCGCCCCTCCAGACGGGCACACAACCGGCGGGCGTAATCGGTGTCCTTGCGTGAGTAACTGAGAAACACCTTGCTGGTGGACTCGGCGGGAACCCCGTACGCCCCGGGGGCACGGTCGAACGGGTCGGTCTCGGCCATGGCCCGCAGGAGCGCGTTCCGCAGCAGGAGGGAGCAGCCGGCGGCCAGCAGACCCGCGGCGCCGACCAGGAACGCCCAGTACCACTGCCGGTCGTACGTCGGCCCGAACACACTTGACACGACCTGTGCGTCGGTCCACCGCACGATGCCCTCGACCTGATCCGTGACAGGCAGCCCGGTCCCTGCGAGCACCGCTCGCACGCGGTCCCGCACCACCCAGGCACATACTCCGGAGGCCACAGCGGTGAGCAGTGCCACGACAATGGGAAGGGACACCAGCGGCCATACGGCGCGCGGCCCGGGGGTCGTGTTCTCCTGACCGACGGGTACTCCTCCGGCGCGAATCTCGACCGCACCGGACACAGCGAGCGTGGCAACCTCCACCGGCAGGAACACGAGTACGATCCAGAAGACCGGGTTGCCAGAGGGCGTCACGACGAGCGCGCCGCAGCAGAAGGCCAGCAGCGCCAGGGGCAGCGCGAGCGTCTGCACGCGCAACAGCCGCCGCCACGACCACGCAAAGGTGATGCGGTCCTTCCGCACCCGCCACAGCGCCTCGAACGAATGCCCCGGAAAGAAGACAGCGAAGGGGATCAGCAGGCCGGCCAGTGCCAGCCAAGGTCCGAACAGCGGAAGGAACACGGCCCAGCCCGCTCCACACGCAGCCAGCCAGACAGTGGCCTCACTCGACCGTAACCGCCGGACCAGCGTGGCACGATCCCTCATCAAACCAGCTGAGCCCGCCACATCTGCCCCCTCGCGGCACTGTCGTCAGCCCGGTTCGCCGCTCGGCAGTTTACTGCTGTGGCCGGGAAGGTCGACCGGGGTGGGGAAACACTCAGTCACTCGACGCCGAATCCGTCAGATCGATCAACCGGCACACCGTCTCGATGTCGATCTTCACCTGGGCGATCGACGCACGGCCCGAGAGCCAGGTGATGAGGGCCGAGTGCCAGGTGTGTTCGATGACGCGGACGGCGGAGAGCTGGTCGGGAGTGGGGTTCTCCAAGCCCATCGCGTCGAGGATGATCGCCGTGGTCTGGCGGGAGACCTGGTCGACCTCCGGGCTGACGCTGCGGTCCGCGAACGTCAGGGCGCGGACCATGGCGTCGGCGAGGTGCGGCTCGCGCTGCAGGGCGCGGAAGGCGCGCATCAGGGTCTCCGCCACCCGCTCCGCCGCCGTCTCGCCCTGCGGCGGCTTCTTCCGCAGCGTGCCGTGCATGTGCTCAAGCTGGCTCTGCATCGTGGCGACCAGCAGATGGACCTTGGACGGGAAGTAGCGGTACAGCGTGCCGAGCGCCACCTGGGAGGACTCCGCGACCTCGCGCATCTGTACCGCGTCGAAACCGCCCCGGCTCGCCAGCTGCGCGCTCGCGTGCAGGATGCGGCGCCGGCGTGCCTCCTGCCGCTCGGTGAGGGCAGGGGTGTCGGGCTGCGCCGCTGAGCGCGCGGTACTGGCTTCCACCTTGGCTTCCGCAGGCATGGGTCCCGTTCCGTGACAGTTCGGCGAGAGGAACGACGGATCAGCATGGCAGGGCATCAGGGCGCCGCGCGAATCGGTGGATTACGTGATTCACGCCGGCCCGTCGTGGTGTGAATCACCTGATCCACCGCCCATGGCGGGGCTACCTGCCGGTAGATTCGAAGCCTCTTGAACGATCAACTCTGTAACTTGTTCTAGATTACCGTCCCGGCGTACCCTCGCGGGAAAGTGCGGGGAGAAGGGGGCCCGGAGTGACCGCTGAGGCCAGGGAGGCGGGTCCCCAGGAGGGCCCCGCTGCCGACGGCATGCGACCGCTCGACATCGCGCTCCTCACCTATAAAGGGAACCCGTTCTGCGGGGGCCAGGGCGTCTACGTACGGCACCTCTCGCGCGAGCTCGCCCGGCTCGGCCACCGTGTCGAGGTCATCGGCGCCCAGCCGTACCCCGTACTCGACGTACTCGACGAGGTCCCCGCCGACGGCCCCGGCCGGCTCTCCCTCACCGAGCTGCCCAGCCTCGACCTGTACCGCCAGCCCGACCCCTTTCGCACGCCCGGCCGGGACGAGTACCGCGACTGGATCGACGCCCTGGAGGTCGCCACGATGTGGACCGGCGGCTTCCCCGAGCCGCTGACCTTCAGCCTGCGCGCCCGCCGCCATCTGCGCGCCCGGCGCGGCGAGTTCGACGTCGTGCACGACAACCAGACGCTCGGGTACGGGCTGCTGGGTGATGTGGGCGCCCCGCTCGTCACCACCGTCCACCACCCCATCACCGTGGACCGGCAGCTGGAGCTGGACGCGGCCGAGGGCTGGCGACGGAAGACGTCGGTACGGCGCTGGTACGGGTTCACGCGCATGCAGAAGCGGGTCGCGCGCCGCCTGCCGTCCGTGCTCACCGTCTCGGGCACGTCCCGTCAGGAGATCGTCGACCACCTGGGTGTCGCCGGGTCCCGTGTCCACGTCGTGCACATAGGCGCCGACACGGACCTCTTCTCACCCGACCCGTCCGTACCGCAGATACCCGGCCGCATCGTCACCACCTCCAGCGCCGACGTCCCCCTCAAGGGCCTGATCCACCTCATCGAGGCGCTCGCCAAGGTGCGCACCGAGCACCCCCGCGCGCACCTCGTCGTCGTCGGCAAGCGCGCCGAGGACGGGCCCGTCGCGCAGGCCATCGAGCGGTACGGCCTCGAAGGCGCCGTCGAGTTCGTGAAGGGCATCTCCGACGCGGAACTGGTCGATCTGGTGCGGTCGGCCGAGGTGGCGTGCGTGCCGTCGCTGTACGAGGGGTTCTCGCTGCCCGCCGCCGAGGCGATGGCCACGGGGACGCCGCTGGTCGCCACCACCGGCGGGGCGATCCCGGAGGTCGCCGGCCCCGACGGGGAGACGTGCCTCGCGGTGCCCCCCGGCGACGCGGGAGCGCTGGCCTCCGCGCTGAGTCGGCTGCTGGGCGACCCGGAGCTGCGCGTACGACTCGGCGCGGCCGGCCGGGAGCGCGTGCTGTCCCGCTTCACCTGGGCCAGGGCGGCGGAGGGCACGGTGGCCCACTACCGCGAGGCGATCGCGCGTGCCGGGAGCCGGAAAGCTCCAGCAACAGCCGCAACGGCAGCAGCAGTCGAAGTAGTCGAACCCGATCCCGAAAGCAGGGCCACGTGCTGACCGTCGACTTCTCCCGGTTCCCGCTCGCCCCGGGGGACCGTGTCCTGGACCTCGGCTGCGGAGCGGGACGGCACGCCTTCGAGTGCTACCGGCGGGGCGCCCGGGTGGTGGCGCTCGACCGGAACGGCGAGGAGATCCGCGAGGTCGCGAAGTGGTTCGCGGCGATGAAGGAGGCGGGCGAGGCCCCGGCCGGGGCGACGGCCACCGCGATGGAGGGCGACGCGCTCGCATTGCCCTTCCCGGACGCCTCCTTCGACGTCGTGATCATCTCCGAGGTCATGGAGCACATACCCGACGACAAGGGCGTACTCGCGGAGATGGTGCGCGTACTGAAGCCGGGCGGCCGCATAGCCGTCACCGTGCCGCGTTACGGGCCCGAGAAGGTCTGCTGGTCGCTCTCCGACGCGTACCACGAGGTCGAGGGCGGCCACATCCGCATCTACAGGGCGGACGAGCTGCTGGCGAAGATGCGCGAGGCCGGCCTCCGCCCGTACGGCACCCACCACGCCCACGCCCTGCACTCGCCGTACTGGTGGCTGAAGTGCGCGTTCGGCGTCGACAACGACAAGGCGCTGCCGGTGCGGGCGTACCACAAGCTGCTCGTCTGGGACATCATGAAGAAGCCGCTGGCCACCCGGGTCGCCGAACAGGCGCTGAACCCGCTGATCGGCAAGAGCTTCGTGGCGTACGCGACCAAGCCCCACCTGCCCCGCCTCTCCGAGAACCGCCGCCCCGAGAACCGCCGCTCCGGGAAGACCGAGGCGGCTGCCGAGTGACCACCCCCCGGACAGAACACCTCGTCCTGCCCGGGGTCCTCACCGCGCAGGAGGCCGCCGCGACCGTCCGCGGCATCCTTGCCGTGCAACGGGAGGACGGCGCCATCCCGTGGTTCCGCGGGCACCACCTCGACCCGTGGGACCACACCGAGGCCGCGATGGCCCTCGACGCGGCGGGCGAACACGACGCCGCCGAGCGGGCGTACAACTGGCTGCGCCGGCACCAGAACGAGGACGGCTCCTGGTACGCGGCGTACGCCGACGGCGACCCGGACGACGTCATGGACCGCAGCCGGGAGACGAACTTCGTCGCGTACGTGGCCGTGGGCGTCTGGCACCACTACCTGTCCACGGGCGACGACATGTTCCTGGACCGCATGTGGCCGACCGTGCACGCGGCGGTGGAGTTCGTGCTGGGCCTCCAGCAGGCCGGCGGCCAGATCGGCTGGCGGCAGGACGACGACGGCACGCAGACCGCCGACGCGCTCCTCACCGGCTCGTCCTCCGTCCACCACGCGCTGCGCTGCGCGCTGGCCATCGCCGAGCAGCGGGAAGAGCCGCAGCCGGACTGGGAGTTGGCGGCGGGCACGCTGCGGCACGCGATACGGCGCCACCCGGAGCGGTTCCTGGACAAGGACCGCTACTCGATGGACTGGTACTACCCGGTGCTGGGCGGCGCCCTCACCGGCCCGGAGGCCAAGTCCCGTATAGAGGAGGGCTGGGACCGTTTCGTGGTCCCCGGCCTCGGGGTCCGCTGCGTGGTCCCGAACCCGTGGGTGACGGGCGGCGAGTCCGCCGAACTCGCCCTGGCCCTGTGGGCGATGGGCGAGTCCGACCGTGCCCTGGAGATCCTCCAATCGATCCAGCACCTGCGCGACGCGAGGACCGGCCTGTACTGGACGGGGTACGTCTTCGAGGACGGCGCGATCTGGCCCGAGGAACTCACCACCTGGACCGCCGGCTCCCTGCTCCTGGCGGTGGCGGCCCTGGGCGGCGACGAACCCACGTGTGCGGTTTTCGGGGGCGAGCGCCTGCCGCGCGGGCTCGACACGGAGTGCTGTTAGGCGCTGCCGCGGCTCTCAGCGCCGGGCCTCAGGAGTTGAGCTCCGCCAGCACCCGCAGCGTTAGCCGGTCCGGGGACAGGAGCAGCAGGTCCGTCACCGGGCCCTTGCGCCACGACTCCAGGCGCTCGGCGATCCGCTCCCTCGGGCCGACCAGGGAGATCTCGTCCGCGAAGGCGTCCGGGACGGCGAGGACGGCCTCCTCACGGCGGCCCTCCAGGAACAACTGCTGGATCCGCCGCGCCTCCTCCTCGTAGCCCATGCGCGCCATGAGGTCGGCGTGGAAGTTCCGCTTGGCGTGGCCCATGCCGCCGATGTAGAAGCCGAGCATCGTCTTCACCGGCAACAGCCCCTCGGCCACGTCGTCGCAGACCTGGGCACGGACCATGGGCGCGACAAGGAAGTGAGATTTGCTCGATCCCTCGCGGGCGTCGGGTGCCTCGGCGAGCGAGGCCTCGTACACCTCCGTACGCGTCGGCGACCAGTACAGCGGCAGCCAGCCGTCCGCGATGCGCGCCGTCTGCGCGATGTTCTTCGGGCCCTCCGCGCCCAGCAGAATCGGGAGGTCGGAGCGGAGGGGATGCGTGATCGGCTTCAGGGGTTTGCCGAGGCCGGTGCAGTCCTCGCCGCGGTACGGGTGGGAGTGGAAGCGCCCGTCCAGTTCGACGGGGGCCTCGCGCCGCAGCACCTGGCGTACGACGTCGACGTACTCCCTGGTCGCGGTGAGCGGCGACGACGGGAACGGGCGCCCGTACCAGCCCTCGACGACCTGCGGGCCGGAGAGCCCGAGGCCCAGGAGCATCCGGCCGCCGGAGAGGTGGTCGAGGGTGAGGGCGTGCATCGCGGTGGTCGTGGGTGAGCGGGCCGCCATCTGGGCAACCGCCGTGCCCAGCCTGATCCTTGAGGTCCGGGCCGCGATCCAGGTCAGCGGGGTGAAGACGTCCGAGCCCCAGGACTCCGCCGTCCACACGGAGTCGTAGCCGAGCCGCTCGGCCTCCTGCGCGAGCGGAACGTGGTCCGGCGAGGGGCCGCGGCCCCAGTAGCCGAGTGCGAGACCGAGCCGCATGCCAGCCTGCCTCCTGACGATTCGTCAGCTTCGGGTGTGCGGGAGGCGACTGTACGACAACGGCCCCTCGCCCGGAAGGGGCGAAGGGCCGTGCGGGTGCGGGCCGACGTGTCAGCCGCGCTGGATACCACTCGTGTCCTGGAGCACACCACGGCGACCGTCCTGTGTCTGGGCGACCAGGCTCGGGCCGCGCTGCTCGACGGCCAGGTACCAGGTGCCCGGCGCCAGCTCGGCGATCGTCGACTGCGAGCCGTCCTCCGCGAACAGCGGGCGCGGCACCGGCACCGCGAACCAGAACGGGGAGAAGTCGCTCACCGGAGGCTGCGGGGCCTGCGCCTGCTGCGGCTGCGCGCCGTACGGCTGGCCCGGCTGCGGCTGACCCGGCTGGGGCTGGCCGCCGAAGGGCTGCCCCGGACCCGGCTGCTGGGCACCCGGGTAGCCGTACCCGTTCGGCGGCTGCGCGCCGTACGGCTGCGGGGCCTGCGGGCGCGGGGCAGGGACGAGGACGGCCTTCAGGGCCGGGACGAGGGGGGTGGCGACCGCCCCGGCGGCCATGGCCAGGGTGGCGATGAGGGCGAGGATCAGGCCGGTTCCGGGGCTGACGCCGATGTCCGCACTGCTGCTGTTGTCGGCTCCGCCCATGACGTCGAAGATGTTGCCCAGGGCGCTCCACGCGGCGAAGATCGTGAACGCGACGCCGAACTGGCCGAGGTCGAGTCCGGCGGCCTTCGGCATCTGCGGCAGGTTCCGGGAGGCGACGACGAGCGCGGCGCCGATGATCCCCGCCAGGACGACACTGAGCACCACGGGGCCGCTTCCCCAGAGGTTCGGGAGGTCGGCGCTGTCGGGGGCCCCGTCGACGGAGTAGAGGTCGAGGAACGACGCGATGAACAGCAATACCGCTGCTCCGATCACCACGCCGTCGCCTCTAGTGAGGGAGCGGATATTCACTTCAGGTCCTTCGTCAGTCGTCACGTCATCGGTGGAGGCGTCGCTGGCACCAAGTCGCCGTACGGCCGTGGTGTGAAGCGCAGAGGTGGCCCCTCATCGTAGGGACGACACTATCGTCCGATCAGTGACGGTGTCCGCCGGGATCAGCCCGCTGAACACTGCTCCCCGTTACTTGCGCAGGAAGCTCACGATTCCCTCAGAGATGCCCTGCGCCGCCTTCTGCCGCCAGGCACCGCTGGTGAGGAGTGCGGCGTCCTTGCTGTCGCGCATGTTGCCGCACTCGATGAACACCTTGGGGACAGTCGACAGATTGAGACCGCCCAGGTCCTTGCGCGTGACGAGGCCGGTGCCGCCGCCGACGTAGTTGGAGGGCGCGCTGCCCGTGTTGCGGACGAACCTGCCCGCGACCCGCTCTCCCAGGTCGCGGGAGGGGGCGACGATCAGCCGGGTGTCGGCGCCGCCGTCGTTCACGGCGCCCGGGAGGATCACATGGAACCCGCGGTTCCCGGCGCCCGAGCCGTCCGCGTGGACGGACACGACGGCGTCGGCGTCCGCCTCGTTCCCGATCCGCGCCCGCTCGTCGACGCACGGCCCCCATGCCCGGTTGCCGTCCTGCGTGAACTTCACCGTGGCGCCCTGCTCTTCAAGGATCTTGCGCGCCCGCCGCGCCACGTCCAGCGTGAAGTCGGCCTCCCGGTAGCCCGAGTTGGTGGAGGTCCCAGTCGTGTCGCATTCCTTGAAGTTTGTCCCGATGTTCACCTTGCGGTTGATCTCGGTGGTGTGCTGGAAGTTGCCGGGGTTGTGACCGGGGTCGATGACGACGACCTTGCCGGTGAGGGGACCGGAGGCGGCGGGACCTGAGGGCGAGCCGGAGGCCGAGGGGCTGGGGACCTTGTCGTCGTCGCCGGATCCGGTGGAGGCCGACTTCCCCGAGCCCGATCCGGAGCCCGACCCGGAAGGCGTCGACGTCCTCGCCGAGCCGTTGTCCGGGGCGCCCGCGGTGGACGACGCCCCCGCCGCGGCACTGCCGGACCCGCCCGCGTCTCCTCCGCTCCCCGCGGCCTGCCACACCAGCCACCCTGCCAGTGCACCCGGCACCAGCGCGGCGGCCGCGACCACCAACGGGCGGCGCAGCGGCGAACGGCGGGGCTGGGGCGGATCGAAGTCCGGGCCTACGTACGACACGACCGCCACCTTACGGGGCGACCCCTGGGCCCGCAGGCCGCCGGGGTCGCTCGGGTGAAGGCTGTGCGGGTGATGAACTCCGTGCGGGTGGTGGCCGGCTCAGATCCCCGTCCCCGTCCGCCGCAGCACCCGCAGCGAGCCGGTCGTCGAGACCTCCGTGAACGCTCCGGACCTCAGGGCCCTGAGGTGGACGCGGTACGGGGCCTGGCCGGTGAACTCGTCCACCGGGTCCGGGAACACGTCGTGGATGAGGAGCAGACCGCCCTCGGCCACATGGGGTGCCCAGCCCTCGTAGTCGGCACTCGCGTGCTCGTCGGTGTGACCGCCGTCGATGAAGACGAGGGCGAGGGGTGTGCCCCAGATCGCCGCGATCTGCGGGGAACGGCCGACCAGGGCGACGACGTGCTCCTCCAGTCCCGCCCTGTGGAGCGTGCGGCGGAAGGTGGGCAGTGTGTCCATCAGGCCGAGCTCGGGGTCGACCGTCTCCGGGTCGTGGTAGTCCCAGCCGGGCTGCTGCTCCTCGCTGCCGCGGTGGTGGTCGACCGTCAGCGCGGTGACCCCGGCTGCCCGGGCCGCGTCGGCGAGCAGGATCGTGGACCGTCCGCAGTACGTGCCCACCTCCAGGAGGGGGAGCCCGAGCCGGCCCGCCTCGACGGCCGCCGCGTACAGCGCGAGCCCCTCGTCGGTGGGCATGAATCCCTTGGCGGCCTCGAACGCGGCCAGGGTCTCCGGCTTGGGTGCTGCGGGCATGGGGCTCCTTTGGGTCGTACGTGTGTCCGGGCGCCCATGCTGCCGTACCCCCGGGCCGGAGACGGGCCGGGGGCACGGGTCGGGGGTACGGGTGAGGCCTTCGGGTCAGGAGTTCAGTTCAGGAGTTCAGGTGTCCAGGAGTCCGGCTCAGGCCTTCACGGTGGCGGTCGGCAGGGGCAGGTCCACGTCGATCGGGTGGGCGTCGCCCGTGTGGGTCGCCGACGAGGCGAGCGGGCCGTGGCCGGTGGCGCGGGCCGCCAGCACGTAGGTGCCCTCGGCGGGGACCGCGAGGGCGTACGAGCCGTCCTCGGCGGTGACCGTCGCGCCCGCCCGGCGTCCGCGCGGGTCGATCAGCGTGACCTTGGCGCGGGCGACCGGGGTGCCCTCGGCGTCCAGGACACGGCCGCGGAAGCCTCCCAGCACCTCGGCGGCCCGGCGCAGGGCCGCGTCCTCCTCGCTGCTCGCGCGCAACTGCGGCCTGGTCGCGGGGCGGCTGCCCGGCAGGAACAGGGCGAGGGCCAGGCCCAGGACGACCGCGGCCGTGGCGATCAGGAAGGAGATCCGGAAGCCGTGCATGGTGGGGACCGCGACGCCGTTCACGGTGTTCGCGGTGTTGGCGAGGACCATGCCGATGACGGCACTCGACACCGACGTACCGATGGAGCGCATGAGGGTGTTCAGGCCGTTGGCCGCGCCCGTCTCGGAGGCCGGGACCGCGCCGATGATCAGGGCGGGGAGCGAGGAGTAGGCGAGGCCGATGCCGGCGCCCAGGACCACCGCGATGACGAGGCTCTGCCAGGCGGCGTTCATCAGGCCGAGGCCGGCGCCGTAGCCGATCGCGATGATCACCATGCCGAGGATCAGGGTGACCTTGGGGCCGTACTTCGCCGACAGACGGGCGTAGACGGGGGCCGTGAACATCATCGTCAGGCCCAGTGGAGCGACGATCAGGCCCGCGGCGACCATCGACTGGCCGAGGCCGTAGCCGGTGGACTTCGGCAGCTGGAGCAGCTGGGGGAGGACGAGGGAGACGACGTAGAAGCTGACGCCGACCATGATCGAGGCGAGGTTGGTGAAGAGGACGGCGGGGCGGGCCGTGGTGCGCAGGTCCACGAGGGGCGCCTTCAGGCGCAGCTCCATGACACCCCACAGGACGAGGACGACGGCAGACGCGGCGAACAGGCCGAGCGTGGTGCCCGAGGTCCAGCCCCAGTCGCTGCCCTTGGTGATCGGCAGGAGGAAGAGGACGAGACCGGTGGAGAGGCCGAGTGCGCCGAGGACGTCGAAGCTGCCCTCGGCGCGCATCGGGGACTCCGGTACGGCGAGGAGAGTGAGGACGATCGAGAGGATGCCGAGGCCGGCGGCGCCGTAGAAGAGGGCGTGCCAGTTGGCGTGCTGGGCGACCAGGGCCGCGGCGGGCAGCGCGAGGCCGCCGCCGACGCCGATCGAGGAGCTCATCAGGGCCATGGCCGAGCCGAGCCGCTCGCGGGGCAGCATGTCGCGCATCAGGCCGATACCGAGGGGTATCGCGCCCATGGCGAAGCCCTGGAGGGTGCGGCCGACGATCATCGGGAGCAGTGTGCTGGTGAACGCGCTGATCAGCGCACCGACCACCATCACGGCGAGGCTGAGGACCAGCAGGCGCCGCTTGCCGTAGAGGTCGCCGAGGCGCCCCATGATCGGCGTCGCCACGGCGCCCGAGAGCAGCGTCGAGGTCAGGACCCAGGTGGCGTTGCTCGGGGTGGTGTCCAGCAGCGTCGGCAGGTCCTTGATGACCGGTACGAGCAGGGTCTGCATCACCGCGACAACGATCCCCGCGAAGGCCAGGACCGGGACGAGCGCTCCGGTCGGCCTCCGGGTGGGCCGGTCTGCGGTCGTGTGCGTCATTGCGTGAGGCCTCCAGGCCGCGTGAGAAGGGGTACGTGGATGCTGAACCCCGTGTGCCTGGGCAACTATTCCGATGTTTTGGGTACCTAACGAATTCTTGACCTTCCTATGGGGATCTGACGTGCCGTCATGGTGGTCCGGCCCCGTATGGCGTAGGTCTCACGCCCGAGGTGCACCGGCGCGAAATGCCGATGCCGCGGGCGCCGGGTGGTTGAGAGCATGAGCCTCATGCTCAGAGCCGCCGAAGACACCCGCGCATCGCGCCGTACCGCGCCGCCCACCTGGCTCCTGGTCGCGCTCGCCTGCGCCGGGCAGTTCCTCGTCGTCCTGGACGTGTCCGTCGTCAATGTGGCCCTGCCGTCGATGCGGACCGACCTGGGGCTCGGCGTGACGGGGCTGCAATGGGTGGTGAACGCGTACACCATCGCCTTCGCCGGCTTCATGCTGCTGGGAGGGCGGGCCGGTGACCTGTACGGGCACAAGCGAATGTTTCTCCTGGGGCTCGCCCTCTTCACACTGGCGTCGCTCGGCGGCGGCCTTGCCCAGGACGGCTGGCACCTGCTCGTCGCGCGGACCGTCCAGGGGCTCGGGGCCGCGGTGCTCGCGCCCTCGACGCTGACCATCGTCACCTCGGCGGTGCCGGAGGGGCCCGCCCGCGCACGGGCCATCGCCACGTGGATGGCGGTCGGCGCGGGCGGCGGAGCGGCGGGCGGCCTGGTCGGCGGGGTACTGGTGGACGCCCTGTCGTGGCGGTGGGTGCTCCTCATCAACGTGCCCGTGGGTGCCGTGGTGCTGACCGGCGCGGCATGGCGGCTCGTCGAGAGCCGGGCGCGGGACCGGCGTCGGCTCGACCTGCCGGGCGCGGTCCTGGTGACGGCGGGTCTCGCGGGCCTCGCCTACGGCATCGTGCAGACGGAGGCCGTGGGCTGGACGGCGGCCGTGACGCTGGTGCCGCTGTTCGCCGGACTGGTGCTGATCGGCGCCTTCCTGGCCGTCGAGGCGCGGACGCGGGCACCGCTGATGCCGCCGAAGCTGCTGCGGCTGCGGTCGGTGGCGTCGGCGAACACGGCGATGTTCCTGTGCGGTGGGGTGATGTTCTGCACCTGGTACTTCATGACGCTGTACGCGCAGACCGTGCTCGGCTACACCCCGCTGGAGGCCGG
Organism: Streptomyces acidicola; assembly: GCF_009377235.1. Classification (GTDB taxonomy): domain Bacteria; phylum Actinomycetota; class Actinomycetes; order Streptomycetales; family Streptomycetaceae; genus Streptomyces; species Streptomyces acidicola. The sequence continues at coordinate 11,492 of NZ_VMNX01000041.1, read as the reverse complement.
GCTCGCGGGGATACCGAGTTCGCTCGCGGTGGTGCTCGGCGCCCAGCTCGCGCCGCGGCTCATGCGGGTGCTCGGGGCGCGCCATGTCGTGGTGCTCGGGATTCTGGTGGCAGCCGTCGGGTTCGGGTGGCAGTCGACGATGACGGCGGACGGTTCGTACGTGACCGCGATCATGATCCCCGGAGTCCTGATGATGGCCGGCGGCGGCCTGTCGGCGACCCCGTTGGCCGCGCTCGCCACGTCCGGGGCGGCCCCAGGGGACGCCGGTCTGGTGTCCGGGCTCGTCAACACCTCGCGGACGATGGGCGGCTCACTCGGTCTCGCCGTCATGTCGACGATCGCGGCGGCCCGTACGGCGGGCGGCACCTCACCGGAGGCGCTGACGGACGGGTACGCGCTGGTGTTCCGCACGGGCGGAACCGTGCTCGTCGTGGCGGCGGTGCTGATGCCGGCCTGGCTGCCACGGCGGACGCCGACGGACTGACCTCCGGCCTCCGGCCCGCTACAACCACCCCTGCTGCCGGGCCTCCCGCATCGCCTCCATGCGGTTGCGGGTGCCCGTCTTGCCGATGGCGGAGGAGAGGTAGTTGCGGACGGTGGACTCGGAGAGGTGGAGCCGGTCCGCGATGTCGGCGACGGTCGCCCCGTCCGCGGAGGCATTGAGTACATCGCACTCGCGGGCCGTGAGCGGGTTGGGGCCCGCGCTGAGGGCGGCCGCGGCGAGCACCGGGTCGATCACCGTCTCGCCGGTCAGCACGCGGCGCACCGCCTCGGCGAGCTCCTCCACCGGTCCGTCCTTCACTAGGAACCCGGCCGCGCCCGCCTCCATGGCCCGGCGCAGGTAGCCGGGCCGGCCGAAGGTGGTGAGGATCAGCACCCGGCAGTCCGGCACCTGGTCGCGCAGGTCGGCGGCAGCGTCCAGGCCGCTCTTTCCGGGCAGTTCGATGTCGAGCAGTGCGACGTCGGGACGGCGGGTGAGCGCGGCGTCCACAATTGCGTCCCCGGCCGCGACCTGCGCCACGACCTCGATGTCCGCCTCCATGCCCAGGAGCAGCGCGAGGGCGCCTCGCATCATGCCCTGGTCCTCGGCGAGGAGGACTCTGATGGACTTGGCGGGATGATGCTCCCGCGGCATCTCGTTCACGGAGAACAGGCTAGAGCGGGGTGCTTGTCGGGGCGCGTCCAGCAGGGCGGTGGACAGACGAAAGCACCGCCCGGCATGTGGCCGGGGCGTGCGGTGTCAGCGGGCGGTTATGCGTCCTGTGCCGACCAGCAGCCCCGAACTCTGCTGCCGGCTTGCAGCTCCTGCCGCCCGTCGGCATGGCACGCCCGCAGCCCTCGCAGCCGAGCGAGTCGGTGACGAGATGCTTCGCGTGCGTGTTTCGTTTACGGTCGACCGGGACGAGATTGCCCTTGCTCAGCGATCCCTGTGCTGCTCCACCACGTCCCCCTCCAGCACATCCCGCCCCATCAAGTCAGCCCAGTCCACGGGCAGTTCCGCCCGCACCACGAAACCGTCCCTCGCCCCCGGACCCGCTTCAAGAGAGCCGCCCGCCGCGGCGAGGCGTTCCGTGAGCCCTTTCAGGCCGGTGCCGCTGCCGGACGCAGAGCCGGGGACCGGCCCCGTACCGTCGTCCGAGAACACAAGCCGGACCCGCTCCTTCGTGCCCGTGAGACCGATGGCGCAGTGGGCCGCCCCGCTGTGTCGTACGACGTTGGTGACCGCCTCGCGGACCACCCAGCCGAGCAGGGTCTCGGTCTGGGGGGACAGAGGCGGTCCGGACATGCGTACGGAGGACGTGACCCCGGCAGCCGTCAACGCCGACTGCGCGCGGTCGAGCTCCGTGGTCAGACTGCCCTCCCGGTAGCCGGTCACCGCCTCGCGGATCTCGGTCAGGGCCTGGCGGCCGACCGACTCGATGTCCCGTACCTGGAGCAGCGCCGCGTCCAGGTCGCGCGGGGCCAGGCGGCGGGCCGCCTCCGACTTCACGACGATCACCGAGAGCGTGTGGCCGAGCAGGTCGTGCAGGTCGCGGGAGAACCGCAGCCGCTCCTTCTCGACCGCGCGGCGCGCCAGCTCCTCCCGGGCGGCACGCAGTTCGCGCACCGCCTCCGAGAGGGACAGGATCGCCGCGGTCACCATGGTGGACAGGAAGGTGCCGTACGCCACGTTCACCGCACCCCAGCCGTCCCGCACCCCGGCCACCACCCCCGCGAGCACGCTCAGCGCGAAACAGGTCCTGCCGAGCCACCGGCCCCGTACGACCGCGCCCGTCGCCAGGCCCAGCAGGGGGAAGAACAGCAGCCAGCTGCCGCCATAGCCGATCGCGAGTGAACAGGTCACCACCCCCAGTAGGACGAGCGCCACGCGGGTGGAGCGCGCCTCGCGCTTCTCCTTCACGAAGGCACGGAACGTCACGTAGATGTAGAGGGAGTTGAAGGCGAACAGGCCCACGCTCCCGATCAGGGGGTTCGGGGTCCTGCCCTGGAAGAGGTTCGAGAAGGCGCCCATGCCCATCAGAAGCCAGGGCAGCAGGGCGAAGCCGCTGGGCGGCGGGCCCAGTCTCTCGGGGAGCGTCGCGTCCGTGCGGCACGTCACCCGGCGCGTTCGGTATGCCCGATACTTTCGAGATATCCGGGACGCCCTGATCAGGGCCATGGGACCAATCCGGACCATGAGACCACCCCCGTTCAGACGGTCCGCCCGGACCGCCGGTACGACAGCACAGCGTACGAACCGAACAGCAGCAGCCAGGCCGTGAGCACCGTGATCGTGCCGAGGGTGGGGGCGTGGCCGTCGGCGACCGCCGTGCCGAGTGAGGCGAAGCGGTTCCCGGGCGTGTAGGCGGACAGGGAGCGCAGCCAGTCGGGGAAGAGCGAGAGCGGGAACCACAGGCCGCCGACCACCGCGAGCCCCAGGTTGCACACCATGTTCACCACGCCCGTGGTCTGGGCGGTCAGCCGGTAGCCGTTGCCGAGTCCCAGCAGCGTGAACGGGACCGAGCCGAGCCACAGCAGCACCGCGATCGCGGCCCACTGCCACGCGTCCAGCCGTACGCCGTTGACGAGACCGCCGGCGGCCAGTACGGCCACGATGGCCGGCAGCACGGTCACCGACCCCGTCAGTGCCCGGCCCAGCACCACCTCGCGCGACGTCATCGGGGTGACGCGCAGTTGCCGCAGCCAGCCGACCGTCCGGTCCTCGGCGACCCCGCCACCGGTGTTCAGCGCCGAGCCCAACGCCCCGTACGCGGCCATGCCGACCATCGAGGCGGTTTTCCAACTCCCCTCCTGATCGCCGAGGTTGGTGAACAGCAGGTACATCATCACCGGCATCGCCACGCCACCGATCACGAACCCCGTATCGCGCAGCGTCCGGCGCACTTCGAGCCGTAGATAGTCGAGCATCAGACGGTCTCCCTGTCCGGCGTGGCCGTACGGCTGCCCGTCAGGGCCAGAAACGCGTCGTCCAGTGACGCCGAAGCGACCTCCAGCCCCCGTATGGCGTCCAGCCGCGCCAGCGCGACCACCGTCGCGTCCGAGTCGTCCGTGCGCAGCCGGGCCCGCCGCCCGCGCACCTCGACGGACACCACACCCGGCAGCAACTCCAGACCGTCGGCCGTACGGCCCTCCAGATCGATCGAGACGAGGTTGCCGCCGGCCGACCGCCTCAGCTGCTCGCCCGTTCCGTCGGCGACGATCCGGCCGCGGTCGATCACCACGATCCGGTCGGCGTGCGCGTCGGCCTCCTCCAGGTAGTGCGTGGAGAACAGCACGGTGTGCCCGCGGCGTGCGTACGCCCGCATCGACTCCCAGAACGCGTGCCGCGCCTCCACGTCCAGGGCGGCCGTCGGCTCGTCGAGGACGATCAGCGCGGGGTTCCCGGCCAGCGCCACCGCGAAGCGCACCCGCTGCGTCTGGCCGCCGGAGAGCCGGTCGACCCGGCGGTTCGCCAGGTGCGCGACGCCGGCCAGCTCCAGCGCGTCGGCCACCGGCAGCGGCTCCGGATAGCGCCCGGCCACGAAGGAGACCAGCTCGCGCACGGTGACCCGGGGCACGGCCCGGGCGTCCTGCAACATCGCGCCGACCCGCCCGGCGCGCACCGCCTCCTCAGGCGGAGCGCCGAACAGCTCCACCCGCCCCTCGTCCGGCTCGTTCAGGCCCAGCAGCAGCGAGATCGTCGTGGACTTCCCGGCCCCGTTGCGGCCGAGCAGCGCGACGGTCTCGCCGCGCGCGATCTCCAGGTCCACTCCGTCGACGGCCCGTACGGAGCCGAAGGCCTTGACCGCACGGGCGAAGGACACGGCCTGAGACCGAGGCGGTGTTGCAGCTCTTTCCGTCATGGCTACGACGCTACGAGCCACCGGGCGGTCACGGCAGATGCGCTTGTACGGATCCGGGTGGGACAAATGTCACGGCTGTCACGGCACGCGGAGACAGCCGGGGACCATGGATCTGACGTAGCGTCAGAACCCTTCACAAGTGTACGCGGCTCGGCTATACAGAGGTCGCCGGACTGGAACGCGTTCTAGGGATTTCCAGGGATCTCCAGGGAGGGCGGGTTCCGCGGCCCCGTGACGACCTCGGTGCGGCCGATGGTGCGGACGGCCGTGCCGAGGTCTCTTCCCGTCGACGAGCCGTTCCCGCACCCCAGCCGCCCCGATCAGGAGCCCCATGCCCATCGACGCAGCCCTGGCCCTCGCGGCCGAGCCCCGGTCCGGGGAGATCTCCTGGACCCCGAAGGACGTCCAGCTGTACCACCTCGGCGTGGGCGCCGGCGCGAATCCCGACAAGCACAGCCCCGCCACCGATCCCGACGAACTGCGCTACAGCCTGGAGTCCCGGCTGCACGTCCTGCCGAGCTTCGCCACCGTCGCGGGCGCCGGTTCGCCCGGGGTGATCAGCGGCCTGTCCATGCCCGGCGTCGACGTGGACCTGGCCCACGTCCTGCACGGCGGCCAGGCCGTCGAGATCCACCGTCCCCTCCCGGTCGAGGGCACCGCGACCGCCACCTCCCGTATCGCCGCCGTGTACGACAAGGGCAAGGCGGCCGTCCTCGTCATGCGCACCGAAGTCATCGGCGCCGAGGGCCCGTTGTGGACCAACGACGCGCAGATCTTCGTACGGGGGGAGGGCGGCTTTGGCGGAGACCGCGGACCGTCCGCCCGACGCGAACCGCCCGCCGGCGAGCCCGACAAGGTCGTCGAACGCCCGATCCGTGAGGACCAGGCACTGCTCTACCGCCTCTCCGGCGACTGGAACCCGCTGCACGCCGATCCGGAGTTCGCCAAGGTCGCCGGGTTCGAACGGCCCATCCTGCACGGGCTGTGCACCTACGGCATGACCCTCAAGGCGGTCGTCGACACGTTGCTCGGCGGCGATGTGAGCCGGGTGCGCTCGTACACCACACGATTCGCCGGGGTCGTGTATCCGGGGGAGACGCTGCGCATCCGCATGTGGCGTGGGGACGGCCGGGTCCAGGTTTCGGTGACGGCCGTCGACCGGGACGACGCCCCCGTACTCGCCGACACCCTCGTCGAACACTCCTGAGCAGCCCAGCACTCCGGTACGTCCAGCACCCCGCACGACCAGTACTCCGGCACGACCAGTACTCCGGCACGACCAGTACTCCCGCACGTCCAGTACTCCGGTACAACCAGTACTCCGGTACTCCTGAGGGGAGCCGCACCATGCGCGCAGCCGTACTGCACGAGATCGGCCAGGACAAGCTCGACGTCCTCGACGACGTCGAGGCGGTGGGCTTCGGGCCCGGCAGGGTGAGGATCCGGGTACGGGCCACGGGCCTGTGTCACTCCGACCTGTCCGCCATGGCCGGGGTCCTGCCGCAGCCGGCGCCGTTCGTGCTGGGCCACGAAGGGGCGGGCGAGATCCTCGAAGTCGGGGAAGGCGTCAGCCACTTGAAGGCGGGCGACCGGGTGATCGTCTGCTGGTTGCCGGCCTGCGGCGCATGCCCCGCCTGCAAGCGCGGCCAGACCGAGCTGTGCCTGGCCGGGTTCATGAACGCGGGCACCCCCAACTTCAAGCGGCCCGGCGGCAGTTCTCCTGATGTATTCGGCTTCGCGGGCACCGGCACCTTCACCGAGGAGGTCGTCGTCGACGCGGGCTGTGCGGTGCCGATCCCCGACGACGTGCCCTTCGACATCGCCGCCCTCATCGGCTGCGGCGTCACCACCGGGCTCGGCGCCGCGCTCAACACGGCGGACGTGGAGCCGGGTTCGTCGGTCGCCGTCATCGGCTGCGGGGGAGTAGGCATCTCCGCGATCCAGGGCGCACGGCTCAAGGGCGCCGCCGAGATCATCGCCGTCGATCCGGTCGCCTCCCGACGGGAGTCCGCGCTGAAGTTCGGCGCGACGAAGGCGGTGGCGCCGGAGGAACTGGCCGACACCAAACAGTCGGTGACGGCCGGCGAGGGTTTCGACTACGTCTTCGAGGTGGTCGGCAGGTCCGCGACCGCACGGACGGCGTACGACATGACGCGGCGCGGCGGCACGCTGGTCGTCGTGGGCGCGGGCGCCATGGACGACTTCCTCCAGTTCAACATGTTCGAGCTGTTCTTCGACGAGAAGCGCATCCTGCCGTCGATGTACGGCGGCGGGGACGTGGTGCGGTCGTACGAGCGGACGATCGCGCTGTGGCGCGCCGGGCGCATCGACCTCTCGGGCCTGATCACCCACCGGGTGCCGCTGGCCGACGTCAACGAGGCGCTGCACCAGATGCGGACGGGCACGGCGCTGCGGACGTGCGTAGAGATCTGAGAACCCGAGAACCCGAGGACTTGAGAGCCCGGGGACTTGAGAGCCCGAGGACTTGAGAGCCCGAGGACTTGAGAACCCGAGGACTTGAGGATTCATTGATGAGCTTCCATGCGGCGGAGGGGCGTTGATGTCACTGCCACTTGAGGGCCGGTCCGCGATCGTCACGGGCGCGGGCCGCGGACTGGGCCGGGCCGAGGCGCTGGAACTCGCCCGGCTGGGCGCCGCGGTCGTCGTCAACGACTACGGTCAGCCGGGCCGCGACGGCTCGGGCGAGGCGTCCACCGGGCCGGCCGAGGACGTCGCCGCCGAGATCCGGGCGGCGGGCGGCGCGGCCGTCACCCACACGGGAGACGTGGCGGACCACGAACAGGCCGGGGAACTGGTCGAGTTGGCGATCACGGAATTCGGGAAGCTGGACATCCTCGTCAACAACGCGGGCATCCTGCGCGACCGGATGGTCTTCTCGATGTCGGAGGACGAGTGGGACGCCGTCATCCGAGTCCATTTGAAGGGCCACTTCAACACGACGCACTTCGCGGCAGCGCACTGGCGGGCGCGCAGCAAGGCGGAGGGCGGGCGGCCGGTGTACGGACGGATCGTGAACACCTCGTCGGAGGCGTTCCTGGCGGGCTCGGCAGGACAGCCCAACTACGCGGCGGCGAAAGGCGGAATCGTCGGCCTGACGACATCGACGGCGGCCGCCCTCGCAAAGTACGGCGTGACGGCGAACGCGATCTGCCCGCGGGCGCGGACGAGGATGACGGCGGACGTCTTTGCGGACGTGTTCGCGGGCGTGGAGCAGCCCGGGGACGCCGGTGCCGACGGCGGTGGCCTGGACCCGTTGGCCCCCGAGCATGTCGCGCCGCTCGTCGGGTACTTGGCGTCGCCCGCGGCCGCGCACGTGAACGGGCAGCTCCTCGTCGTGCACGGCGGGATGGTCGCGGTCGTCGAACGGCCCCGGGTGGCCGCCCAGTTCGACACCGAGCGGGACGCTTTCACGTACGAGGAGCTGGACGCTCTGCTCAGCCCGTACTACGCCGGGCGGCCGAGGAACGAGACGTTCGCGGCGGTGGAGGTGCTGGGGCTCAGGCGGGGACGCTGAGGGGCCGTACGGAATGCAACGGCCCCACTTACTGTCGTCGTGTTCGCGTCAGGTATGGTAGCTGCCTTCCTCTTACGTACGGAACCCAACGACACATGGGGGTAGGACGTGTCAACCGGGACGGAAATCGAGGATCCGGCAGCCCTCAATCGTGCGGGCACGGGTGCGCGCGAGATCGAGGGGCAGACGCGAACTGCCGGTGCGCATCCGGTGGACGAGACGCGTACGGCAGCCGGGGACTTCGGCAGTGGCAACTGGGACGGTGGGCTGGGCGGGGCGCTTACTGGCCTGGCGGAGACCTGGTCGTCTCAGGTCTCCGCACTCGCGGGCAAGTGTGACAGCCTCGCCGGCCAGTGCGGAGTTTCGGGAGTGCTGTATCAGCGCACGGAAGCCGCGAACGCGCAAACCATGAACTCTCTGGCGAGTGACTTCGGCTGAACCAGGCCTTCCATCCCACCGCCACCGCGCCAACCAGACAAGACTCACGACTTCACGGGGACCCGCCGAGCTCATGCCGACGTACGAGCAGCTGTACCACCTCAAGCTCAGCAACCTCAAAGCGGCCGCTGAGCGCTGGGAGGAGACCGTCACCAAGTTCAAGGGGCTGCACACCGCGTACGGCGATCAGGTCGCCAGCCCCTTCCGGCAGGCAGGCTGGACCCAGCCGGTCCTGACGGCGGCCAAAGCCGACAACGACGTACGCGCCGCCCACCAGGAGTTCGAGGACGCCCACAAGGAGGCGAAGGGCATCGCCGGTGTCCTCACGACCCTGCATGCCGAGCTGAAGAAGGCGAAGAACGACCTCCACCACCTCGCCGACGTCGAGGCCAAGCAGCAGGATCTCCTCGTCAGCCCCACCGGCACCGTCACCCCGCGCTACGACCTCTCCCAGGACGTCGGCGCCAGCCACGACCCCGACGGCCAGGGCGCCATCCGCGAACAGCAGGAAGCCTGCGACGCCTTCGCTCGCCGCATCGACCGCGTTCTGCAGCGCGCCGCCGCCGCCGACGACACCGCCTGCTGGGCCCTGCGCCGCGACCTCGGCGGAGACAAGACCGACTTCAACTCCAAGGTCGTCACCTCCCTCGACGACGCCGACGCCACCCGCGCCTTGGAACTGGCGCAAAAGGGCTCGGACATGTCGGACAGTGAACTCCGGAAGTTCAACGAGCTGTTGCGGGCCAACAAGAACGACAAGGAGTTCGCCGAGAAGTTCACCACAGGAATGGGCGGCCGGGGGACGCTGGAGTTCTGGGAGGGCATGGATCTCCACGGCGATCCGGCCCCCGAGGGCGCCCGCAAGGAGCTCCTGGAGCAGACCCGCAGCCAGCTCGGTGGGACCCTCGCCACCGCCACCGAGTCCGACAGCAGGGCGATGCGGGAGTGGAAGGAGGACGTGATCGCCGCAGGCCCCTACCCGCTCGATCACGACCTCAACAAGCCCCGGGGATTCCAGGTGATGTCGGACCTGATGAACTCGGGCCGCTACGACAGCGCATTTCTGAAGGACTACGGGAACGCCCTGATCGACTATGAGAAGGACGCCACCAAGAACGGTGACTCCCTGAGTAACGAGTACCTCGGTAAGACCATCCCCGGCAGCGGCCTTGACGGCGGTGACATCGACCTCACCAACGACTGGGGCACCGACCCCATGACCGGCTACATGAACGCCCTCGGCCACAACCACCAGGCGTCCACCGAATTCTTCTCCGACAAGGGCAACTTCGACTACGTGGTGGGAGGTGATGGAGTCAAGGGTGCCCGCGACTGGCCCGAGGACGCTCACCCGCAGTACGAGAACGGCACTTCCCGTGGCTACAACGCTCTCGGCCATGCCCTGGAATCCGCCACCACGGGGAGCGACTACGGCGCCGCCAAACCCGAACTCCACCGGGGTGAGGAGGAACGCGCCGTCATGCAGCGGGTCATGGAACGCTACGGGGATCCCGAGGTGGAGCTGATGGACAAGCAGACGGGCATCTCCGACAGCATGGGGCGCATCGGCGCCGCCTACATCGACGACCTCAACTACGGCATTTCGGGACTGGATGCCTCCGACCAAAGCCAGCGAGGTATGGAGGAGCTGTTCGGCGTCAAGGACGAGAACCGAATCGAACCGGTCGCTGCCCAGCAGTTCGTCCGCGAACTCGGCAACGACGAGACCTCGCACGGCATCATGTCTCAGGCCCAGCAAGCGTTCACCACCAGCCGTATCCAGGCCCACGAAGGCACCGCTGAGGCGTATCGGGCCGCCGAGTGGGGGATGACGATGCACGGTGCCCTCGATGAGGCGCGCGCCGAACAGATCGGCCGCGACTACCGTGAGAGCGACGAGGACTACAACCACGAACTCGCGAAGTCCGCAGCCTGGAAGCAAGCGGGAGTCTCCGTCACCGTGGGCGGTGCCACAACCGGGGTCGAAGCAGCTGCCACCATCCTGGCCCCGCAAGCAGCGCCCATCATCCTTCCCATCGCCGAGGCCGCTGGCTCAGCTGTGGAAACCGGCCTGGGCAACGAGATCGCCGACTCCCTCAAGGAAAACGAGCGGGACAGCACCGGCAAAGCCATCAACAGCATCGATGAATTCGACTACGAATCCAAGAAACTGGCCAGAACAGGAATCGACAACTACATGGACAGCCAAGGCGTGGTGGGTGCATCGCGGGACACCCGGAACACGGCACTCGACGCCGCATACGCCCGGGGTAGTCGCATAACAGATACGGACAACTCCCGATGACCCCGAAGCCTCACCGTCATCAAGCCACGGTTGCAGCTCTGGCGCTTGCCGCCCTCATCACCGCCTGCACTGCTTCACCGAATGAGCCCAAACCCGCCCCCATCAAGCCAGTCGCGGCGGACGAGATCTGTGGCGGCATGTTCGGCAGCAGCACAATGCGAGACCTTCAGCAGTTGCTCGTCGGCCGGAAGGAGTTCTATCCGCGTACGCGATCCGAGGGGACGAGAGTCGAGCGGGTCGCAGAGCAAATGCGTAAGGAAGCCCCAGGCAGCAGCAAGCCGAACTACACCAGAGCCTCCTCCGTCTGTTCCTTCCTGCTGTGCAAGGAAGATGTGCGAACGCCGTGCGGTGGCCAAAGGGAAATCGACTTCTACTTCGGCTGGACCCGGCACCCGTACTTCACCAAAGAGGAGAAGTCTGAAACCCTCGATTTCACCGTAGGCGATGCGGAGATGACGCGCGCTGTGGACGACCTCCGGCGTTCAACAGCACGCTTCGCATGCAGGCTTCCGAGTGGCCACGACGGTGCCGTACAAGGCTACTTTGAGGGGTATTGGGACAACGACCTCGACGACGTAACCAAGCAGAGCAATACTCGACTCAGAGTGTTGCTCTCAGCCGCATCCAAGGTAAGTAAGTCCTTGGGCTGCACGAACAGTCCTAACCTCTCGCCCTCTGGCGTCGAGGAGTCTCGCCAGAATGAGACCACTTGACCATGGTTTCGTGAGAGCGGGGTGGACGGGTTCACCGCTCCTTGTGCAGCTCTCTGCTACTGGCGCGGTGAGCACTACCCGGCAGGTCCATCCGGCGCCGAGGACTGCGTTCCGCTACCGCTGGTAGGGGTTGCTCCCGGGTGGGGGCTGGTTCGGCG